>JAJXRJ010000020.1:0-6486 GCA_021629085.1 Oscillospiraceae bacterium
AACCGTATATAGAATATTTGAACACATGCTGTTACGACATAATGAGAATTATGTCATTTTATCCCCTATATTTGCATCACCACAAGGCCGAGCTTTTGAATTTGCTGACGATGCACTTCACCGCTCTCCATGGTGTAAATCCGGGTTGTATCCACACTGGAATGCCCTAAAATGTCTGCAAGGCGTACAATGTCTTTTTGCAAAGAATAATAGGTTCTTGCAAAAAGGTGCCGCAGATTATGTGGGAACACCTTGTCACGCGGCACCCCCGCTAAATCACAGAGCCTTTTCATTTCGCCCCAAATATTGGAGCGGTTCAATGGTTTTCCGCTTTTGCTTATAAAAACAGCGCCGGTTTCCACTTTTTGCTCTTTGATATACACCTTTAAAAGCTTGCAAAGCTGCTTTGGCAATATGACAATGCGCATTTTTCCTTTGCAGTCAATGCGCGCCTCCTCCTTTTTTACTGCCTCGACAGTGATAAATTTTAATTCCGACACGCGGATTCCGGTGGAACAGATGGTTTGCATCAGCAAAGAAAGCCGCTTATTCTTTTTGCTGGCAGCAGCTTTTAACAGCCGTTCATATTCCGTCTTGGTCAGCTCCCGCTCCTGTGCAGCAAAAATGCGTCTTTGAATTTTTAACGCTTTTACCTTTAATTCATACCAATGGCAAAATTCAAAAAAACTGTTGAGTGACGAAAGCGCTGCATTGACGCTGGCCGGCGCATATGTTTCAATGAGCTGTCGCTTATATTCCACTACCGTAGCTTTTTCCAGCGGACGGCCGTCTGCCCACGCCATAAACACCTTTGTGTCCCGCACATATTTCGCAATGGTTGCAGCTGCTTTTTCCTCATCCACCAGATGTTCTTTGAATGCTGCAATTAATGCATTGGTTATTTGTTTCATATCTGCTTCGCTCCTTACTTTGTTTTTTGATGTTATTCTACCCCCAAAGCCCAGCTTTTAAGCAGATAATTGTATTTATTCAATGAAAAAAACCCGTTTTATTCGACGGGTTTTTCAATAATTTCATCATATGGGTTTTTGCGCAGGCCAATTTGACTTACAATAGCATACGCCATATACATAGGACCGCGAAATATTGAGCATTTTTGCAATTTCTTTTTGGGTCATGCTGCTCGCGCCGCAAAGGCCATAGCGGAGCGTGAGCACTAAGCGTTCCCGTTTTTGGAGCGATTTTTTCATCGCCTCATAAAGCTCGCAAACTTGCATCTTTAAATCAACCGCATCAAAAATATCCGCATCGTCATTACACAGCTTATCGATGAGTGTCACCTCATTGCCCTCTTTGTCTTTGCCGATGGGGTCTTGCAAAAGCACCTCATTTTTGTGTTTCTTATCCGTGCGGAAACTCATTAAAATTTCATTGTCAATGCACTTTGCCGCATAAGTAGCAAGTCGTGCACCCTTTTGTGGGTTAAAAGTGGTAATCGCTTTGATGAGCCCGATGGTTCCGATGGAAATGAGGTCGTCTGTATCGCTGTCGGATGCGGCATATTTTTTTACCACATGCGCAACTAGGCGCAGGTTCCGCTCAATTAGAATGTTTTTCGCCTCTACATCACCGCTGTGATACCGCGCCAGATACAGCTTCTCTTCGGCGGCAGAAAGCGGCTGTTTAAAAGAGTTGGTACCGGAGACATAGGAAATCAGGAAAAACATGTGGGACAGTGCGCCTAAAAATGAAGCTGCAAGCGTTAAAAACATAATACACCTCCAAAAAAATCCTGCATTGTAAGTATATGCGCGGAAACGGTTGTTGGTGTATGTCTAAAAATAAAAAAAGGCGCAAACAAAATGTTTGCGCCAAACAGTTTTTGATTATGCCAAGCAGTCGTACACTTCTTCCGAAAGCTCTGACTTGTCAGCACTGACGGTTACAGTAAATTTAATGCCATGATCTTTGCAAAGCGATTTTAACTGGTTTACAAAGGCCGGAAGCCCTTCCAAATCACCTTTTACGATTTTTAACAGCCCATCAATAAATATATGCGTAATGTCATAATTTTGTGAAATTGCGCCGTTGATAAAACTGATAAACTCTCTATACGTAGAGATGTCATACTCTCCCGCGTCAATCACCCTTACCGTGTGACTCAAATGATATCCGTGCCGATTCCCCAAATGAATAAAAACGATGTTTCCATGTTCTGCATTGATAGCTGCATTGACGCTGTCTAGCAATGTTTTTGTCTTGCCGGTGCCCTTTTTACCAACAATCAACCTTACCATTTCAATCATCTCCTTCATTAAATTTTCAAACGTCAGCCGGAAATCCAACCAAAAATTTCTCTTTTATTTCACTATTATGATAACATGGTTGCCCCAAATGTTCAATACTAAACTTATTTTTTGGTTAAATTATATGAAAAATAAAGCATTGAATTGTTCATAATCACGGGACTAAAAAAAGCCGCAAACAAAGTTGCGGCTAGCCATTCTTGTTCTATTATGTAGCGCATAAAAACCTTATACTTCCGGGAGCCCGAGGCTGATTCCGACCGCCTCGTTTACGCGCTGCATCAATTCATCGTCCATACGGCCGATTCGTTCTTTTAACCTGCGTTTGTCAATGGTACGGATTTGCTCCAGCAAAATGACAGAGTCCTTATTCAGCCCATAATCCTCGCCTAAAATTTCAATGTGGGTGGGCAGTCTGGCCTTGTTAATCTGGGAAGTAATTGCAGCAACGATCACAGTTGGGCTGTACTTGTTGCCAACGTCGTTTTGGATAACCAAAACAGGCCGGACTCCGCCTTGTTCTGACCCCACTACCGGACTTAGGTCTGCATAAAAAATGTCTCCTCGTTTTACAATCACACTATTCACACTCCGAAAGTTTTTCCTCGTAGCTTAAAAGCTGCCTGCAGTCGGCATCATAGCAATACCTGGCAAGCTCCAGATTAATTTCAGCCATCTCCTCATAGCCCTTTTTCATCCGGTCACTGATTTCCACTTTTTTTCGTTCTCGGATATAAAGCTTCATCGCCTCGCGGATGAATTCGCTCCTGTTGACGTTCTGCAAGCTTGCCAGAGCGTCCACCTCTTTTAGCAAAGAGTCCGATAGACTGATTAGTATTTTCTTTTGCTGTGCCAAGATAACCAAGCCCCCCAACATCTTTTTCTAGAGAAATCTACATACCGTAAGCGATATGGAAAAACTGATTTCGGATATATTGAAATTATACACCGTTTGCATGTCTGTGTCAAATGTAGTTTATTCCAATCAACCCATATCGCGCTTGTCACTCTGTATGTAAACTCGGGGGACCCGCTTGCTGACGGCGCAGAGGATTTCATAGTTGATGGTACCGGCTTTCTGCGCAACTTCTTCCACGGTAATACTATTATTTCCGCATTTTCCAAATAATATAACCGTGTCCCCTATTTTTATGTCATCATATCCTGTAATATCCGCCATAAGCTGATCCATGCACACGTTTCCTGCCACTTTACAGCGGTGGTTACAAATACAAACCTCGCCTTTGTTGGAAAGGCTGCGGAAATACCCGTCAGCATAGCCGACAGAAATGGTGGCAATTTTGGTTTTTTTCGCCGTGCAGAAGGTTCCGCCGTAGCCCACCAAAGTCCCCCGTTCCATCTCACGGATGCTCACAACCCGGCTTTTAAATGCCATAGCGGGCCGAAGCCTCAGTGTATTTTGCGGCACAGCGTCGGACGGATAGTGCCCATAGGTGATAATGCCGCTGCGCACCATATCGAGATGATATTCTGGGAAGCACAAGATGCCCGCGCTGTTGCAGATATGCCGGATCGGGATGGAAACACCGCGCTTTTTAAGCGTTTCACACAGTGTGATAAACCGCGAAAACTGAAAATCAGTATACGACCGGTCTTTTTCGTCTGCCTTGGATAAATGGGAAAAAATCCCCTCAATAGAAATGCCCGGAAGCGACCCAATCTCTAAAATTTCCCGGATGGTATCCGGCGATTCCGGGCACAACCCGATGCGGGACATCCCGGTGTCAATTTTAATGTGTATGCGCGCTGTTTTTTTCAGCCGTACCGCGGCATCAGAAATTTTCTTTGCGGTTTCTACATCAAATACCGTGAGCCGCACATCGTATTGCACAGCGCCAAAAATTTCATCGTCGCACACTGCGCCCAAAATTAAAATTGGCGTTTTGATACCGCTGTCGTGAATGCATTTTGCCTCGTCAAAGACAGCCACGCCCAAAAAATCAGCGCCGTTTTCAACCAGTGCCCGAGATACCTCTAAAATACCGTGGCCGTAGGCGTCCGCCTTTACCACAGCCAAAACCGGCGTATCTTTTACAAAGTCTTTGATGTTCCGAATATTTTCGGAAATTGCCCCCAGGTCGACATCTGCCTCGACTCTCATTTGCGTTCCTCCAAATCAGTCCTTTTTCTGATGAATATCAAACACAGAATCCTCCAGCTCCTTTTCAAATTTGAAGGATTCAAACGCAATTTCTGCAATCACTTTCTCTGTTTCATCTAAAATTTCCATCCGCACCGGAAGAATGGTTTTGGTGTCAATAAACAGCCGCTGTTTGCACGCCGCATGCGCGTCGTCATCCAAGTTGCACTCCAGCATCATGGTTTTATCCACCAGGCCGCCTGCGGTTTTCACGGTTGTTGTTTCGCCCGTGTAATAGCTCTTAAAAAAAGAGTCGATAAACAGGCAAAGATATTGGTCTTTCGAAGCGGAAAGAGAAATTTCGCTGTTGACCTTCTCATTTTTTACCGTAGTGGCGCCTTCTTCCAGCAGCACGGTAATCCCATCCTCCACGTATTTTAGCAAAAACCGATCCGGTGCCTTGTGATACTGCTCAAACTGATAAGAATTTTCGGTTTTGTTGCTGTGTACCGTAATGGTTCCCTTTGCAGAATAATCGCCAATGTCAATGTATTTTTTGTTAATTTTCTGGTATATTGTTTCCTCTGTTGTGTTATTCGCACAGCCTGCGGTCATCACAAGTATAAGTAAAAGCGGCAAGCATCTGAATAACTTCAAAGCGTCAACCTCCCAAAAAATTTAGGGCATAAGGAAGGGTTTTCACAATATCGGTGGGGGTTAGGCCATATTCGCCTTTGTCCGCTGCCGCCATGTCCGCAGCAAGGCTGTGCACATATACCCCCAAAAGCGCGCTTTTTTGCGCACAAACGCCCTGCCCCAAAAAGGCTGTGATGACGCCCGCTAAAACGTCGCCGCTGCCGCCCGTGGCCATGCCGGAATTTCCAAGCACATTTTTAAAAACACGGCCGTCCGGCAATGCAGCCAGGGTTTGATGTGATTTTAGCACCAGTGTAACGCCATACTGTTTTGAAAATGCCGCGGCAAATACCTCCGGCGCGCGGGAAAGCTCTGTGAGCGAACAGCCCGCCAGCCTTGTGAATTCGACGAGATGCGGGGTGATTACCAGCTCCTGCTTATGCCTGTTTAGTATATTTATATTCCCCGCCAGGGCATTTATGCCATCTGCATCCAGCACGAGCGGCACACATGTCTGCCCGATCAGCGCTTCTAACAGCCGGTAAGTGTCCGGCGTGTTTCCCAGGCCGCACCCAAACAGCACTGCATCAGATTTTTTGGCACGCGCAAGCATCCGCTCCGCTCCCGCTGCGCACAGATGCCCGCCCGCATCCGGCAGCGGGTCGGTCATCACTTCGGTTAACACGGTTTCAAATACGATATTTAAGCTCTCCGGGCATCCTAAGGTAATCAGCCCCGCGCCGCTGTGCAGGCAGGCTGAGCTGCAAAGGACCGCCGCGCCGGTTAAGCCCTTTGACCCCGCCACTATATAGTCCTTGCCAAAACTCCCCTTGTGCGAATTTTGGCTGCGTACAGGTAAAATCGATTTGGCAAGTGCGTTGGAAATCACGCCCGCATCGTTTGTTTCGCTTTTTTTTGCCGCATGCACATATGCGGAAAAACGCGCATCACAGTGCGCGGCAACGCTTGCAACCGCATAGCCGCCGTCGTGTGAAATAGAAACATCAAATTGTGTAATTCCCAGTGTTTTTATAAATGCATTGAGCGGTTGGGACAGCGAAAAATAAGGCTTGCCATGTGCATCGCGCAAAACCGCCACATCTAAAAAACCAAATGGCCCAATCCCCGTGCCAAGCGCCTTAAAAAAGGCTTCTTTTGCACAAAAATTACCCGCAATGGTTTTTATATTGTGCTTGCGGGATGCAAAATAGTCCCGCTCTGCACCGGTAAACACCTTTTTTAAAAACGCGTCCTTTTTTGACAACGTTTCAAATCTCGCCGTCTGTGCAATGTCAATGCCTGTCCGCATTATAACCGCCTCCAACTAGGATTGCCGGATGTGCACCGTGCGCGGCGCAAAGGTTCGAATGCTTTCTAACATTTTTTCCGGCGGGTTAAAAATCAGCTTGGTCCGCTGCCCATCGTCGGAAAAAATGGCAAAATAGGCGGTTTGCATATCTCCGCTGCTAAAATTTAGCACTT
>JAJXRJ010000020.1:6496-38700 GCA_021629085.1 Oscillospiraceae bacterium
CCTCATTTGAAAATTCCGCTTCCCCCACCGGCGCCATGAGCTCAAAGGAACGCGTTTCCACCGTCAGCACACGTTTGCGTTTCCGCTTTGCCACAATTTTGTCAACGTCGAGCTCGCCGTTTGTGAGGATATATTCAAATTCTACATTCATCATGGTAATGAGCACATATGCGCCGTAAATCGCTGCTGCAATCAGCAAAAGCCCGACACCGCTCAGCATTTGGATGGTTAAAAGAGGCAGCAAAAAAAACACCAGCGCAGCCGCCGCAAACACAATGAGCAGTGTGAGCGCCGCTTCTTTCCCGCCCCGTTTCCGCTTCACAATGTACTCCAAAAAGACGTCCATTTCCACCTCATCCTTTCTGATCTTCCATGCGTAATTTTAAAAGCAGCCCGGCAAAATATCCGGGCAGCGGGCTCTCAAATTCCATATAATTTCCAGTTTCCGGATGCACAAATCCCAGCTTTTTTGCATGCAGTGCCTGGCCCTTTAGCCCAAACCGGTTTTTCCCCGCACTATAAAGCGGGTCTCCCACCACCGGATGCCCCATATATTTCATGTGCACCCGGATTTGATGCGTGCGACCGGTTTCTAATCTGCACTGAAGATACGTGTAGCTGACAAAGCGCTCCAGCACTGTAAAATGCGTCACTGCGCGTTTCGAATTTGTGGAGACAACCGCCATTTTTTTGCGGTCAGTGGGATGCCTTCCAATCGGCGCATCCACGGTGCCGCGGTCAAGCGCCACCACGCCGCTCACAACGCATTCATATTCGCGCGTCACCGTCTTTTTTTGTATCTGTTCGGCAAGCGACTGATGTGCTGCATCGGTTTTTGCAACCACCAAAAGCCCTGAGGTATCCTTATCAATGCGGTGCACAATGCCAGGACGCGCCACACCGCCAATCCCGCTCAATTCATCGCCGCAATGATGCAATAAGGCGTTGACCAGTGTACCGCTGTAATTGCCGGCAGCCGGATGCACCACCATGCCCTGCGGCTTGTTGACCACCAGCAAGGAGGCGTCTTCATAGACAATTTCGAGCGGGATTGCTTCCGGCAAAATATCCAGCGCCTTTGCAGGCGGGACAGATACTTCAATCACATCGCCCGCCGCCAAAATATAGTTTGGTTTTACTGGTTTTTGATTTACCGTAATTAGATGATCGTTTGCCAAAGCCTGCAGCCGTGTGCGGGAAATCCCATCTATTTTGACAAATTTGTCAATCCGTTCGCCGCCCGCTTCGCAAATGATTTGATACTTATTCAATGGATTTCTCCTTATCGTGCAAAAACAAGATATATATGCACAGCAGTATGACGCCAGCCACCACGCAGCAGTCTGCAAGGTTGAAAACGGGAAATTCGATAAAATCAAGCTTCAACATATCCACCACACCGCCCGGACGGAATATCCGGTCAATCAAATTCCCGAGCGCGCCAGCATAGATGAGCGACAGCGAGGTTCTATAAAGCCTGTTTTGGCAGGGCTTCCGGATGACAATCCAGGTGAGCGCCGCCAAAATTGCCGCACTCAGCACAATTAAAAACAGCCGTTCATTGTGAAATATGCCCCACGCCGCGCCTTTGTTTTCCAAAAAGGTGAGCGACAGCACGCCAGGAATCACCGGTATATCGGCGTGCCGTGCAATGTGTGCAACCGTAAGGTATTTTGTGATTTGATCAGCAAGCAGCAGGCACAGCGCCAAAATGACATACAACAACCGCCCCACCCCCTTATGCAATTTTGGCACAAATTACTGCTCTAGCTTGGAAATTGCAAGCTTCACGCGGCGAAGCGTTTCTTCTTTCCCCAGCAAGTCGGCAAGCTCAATGCCACCGCCCGGTGTAAACGGCTTCCCGCTGACTGCAACCCGAAGCGGCCACAGCACAATCCCATTTTTGACCCCCATTGTTTCAATAAGCGCAAACAGCGCATTGTGAATGCTGTCCATATTCCAGTCAGAAACCGCTTCTAACGCTGGCAGAATCTGCTTTAAGCTCTCCAGCGAATTTTCCGGGTTGGTTTTCATTTTTTTGTGCGTGTAAAGGTCAATGCCGTAATCGGGTAATGTGTCGATAAAGTCAATTTGCTCTGGGATATCGGAAAATGTTTCCGTACGGTCGTGCAAAAGCGCCGCGAGCTTTTTAAAATCGACATCCGTTTTGACCGCTTTCTCAAAATAGGGCCGCGCATGCTCCAAAAATTCGTCCAAAGACAGTTTGCGGATATATTCCCCGTTGAGCCAGCGCAATTTTTTCTCGTCAAACACCGCAGGCGATTTGCTGATGCCATCAATGCTGAAGTGGTCAATTAACCCCTGCATGTCAAAAATTTCCTGATCCCCGCCGGGGCTCCATCCCAAAAGCGCAATATAATTGATAATGGCATCTTTTAAATAGCCCTTGTTGATAAAATCCTCGTAAGAAGCGTCACCTTCACGCTTGCTGAGCTTTTTGCCCGACTCTTTAATGATGGGGGAAACATGCACATATTTGGGGATTTCCCACCCAAACGCCTTGTAGAGCAGGTTGTATTTGGGCGTGCTGGAAAGATATTCGTTGCCGCGGATTACGTGTGTAATCTGCATTAAATGGTCGTCCACCACATTTGCAAAGTTGTAGGTGGGAAGCCCGTCCGACTTTAACAGAACATTGTCGTCTAATGTGTTGTTTTCCACCGTAATTTTGCCAAATACGGCATCTTCAAAGGTGGTTTTTCCCTCGTGGTCAATTTTTTGCCGGATGACATAGGGAATCCCCTTTTTTAGATTCTCCTCTATTTCCTCTTTGGAAAGCGAGCGGCAATGCCCGTCGTAGCGCGGGATGAGCTTTTTGGCAGCCTGCATTTCCTTTAACTTGTCCAGCCGCTCCTTTTGGCAGAAGCAGTAATACGCGCCGCCCATCTCCACTAATTTTTCCGCATATTCGCGGTAAATATCTTTGCGTTCGCTTTGGATATAGGGGCCAAACGCACCGCCCACATCCGGCCCCTCGTCATGCTTGAGGCCAGTTTCGGCAAGCGTGCGGTAAATGAGGTCCACCGCGCCCTCCACATAGCGTTCCTGGTCGGTATCCTCAATCCGCAATATAAAATCCCCGCCCATACTTTTGGTTAAAAGATACGCATAGAGCGCCGTGCGAAGATTGCCAATGTGCATATATCCCGTCGGGCTGGGGGCAAACCGTGTTCTCACTTTTGTCATGTCCATCTTCCTTTCAAAAATTACAGGCTGCTTGCAATGATTTCCAGAGCACGTTTTATCGCATCTTCCGGCGGGAGCTCCAGCGTTATGTCCGACTTGCGCTCTTTTAATTCCACCAGATTTTCACCAGATTTTTTGCCAGCGGTAATACGGATGGGGATACCCACCAAATCGGCGTCGTTAAACTTGACACCGGCACGCTCATTCCGGTCGTCGTATGCCACTTGAACACCCGTTTTTTGCAGCATTTCATACAGTTTGTCCGCCATCTGTACCTGTGATGCATCCTTTATGTTAGCGCACACCAAAATCACATGGAACGGCGCAATGCTCATGGGCCAGATGATGCCCTTTTCATCGCTGTACTGCTCAATCACAGCTGCCATGCAGCGGTTGACCCCAATGCCGTAACACCCCATCACCGGCACCTGTGGCTTCCCGTTTTCATCTAAGAATGTGCAGTCCAGCGCCTTGGTATATTTATCGCCCAATTTAAAGATGTGCCCCACTTCAATGCCGCGGCAAACCTTCACCTGTTCTTTTTTACAGTGCGGGCAAATGTCCCCCTCAGTAATGTTGCGGAAATCCCCAATGTGTTTCGGTGTAAAGTCGCGGCCAATATTGACGTTTACATAGTGATAATCCGTCTCGTTTGCCCCAATCACGAAGTTTTGCATATGGGAAACCTCGCGGTCGGCAATCACGTCAATTTCAAGCCCTACCGGGCCCGCAAACCCCACCTGCGCATGGGTGATCTCAGAAACATGCGCGGCGTCAGCAAGCTCCAATTCCACAGCGCCCAAAAAGTTTATAAGCTTGGTCTCATTCACCTCGCGGTCGCCGCGCACCATCACTGCAACGTAACGGTCGTCGGCGCGGTAAATGAGTGTCTTTGCAAAATTTTTCGCATCCGTGTTTAGAAACCGCGTCAATTCCTCAATGGTTTTAACATGCGGCGTGGCTATTTTTTCCATGGGAAGCAGCTTGCCGTCTGCAGCTAAAATTTCCGGCACACACTCTGCCTTCTCGTCATTGGCAGCAAACCCGCACGCTTCGCAGTATGCGATGGCGGATTCGCCGATTTCCGATTTCACCATAAATTCCTGCGAGCCGCTGCCGCCCATTGCGCCGGAATCCGCGTCCACCACAATATAATCCAGCCCCAAACGGTCAAAAATCTTCCGGTACGCGCGGTACATTTTTTCATACGATGCATCCAGCCCCGCCGCGTCCTTGTCAAAGCTGTATGCGTCCTTCATGGTAAACTCCCGGCTGCGCATCACGCCAAACCGCGGGCGCCGCTCATCCCGGTATTTGTTTTGAATCTGATATAAAATTAAAGGGAGCTGCTTATAGGATTTGACCGTGTTTTTCACCGTATCGGTAAAAATTTCTTCATGCGTGGGCCCCAAGCAAAATTCACGCTGGCCGCGGTCTCTTAGCCGAAACATTTCCGGCCCAAACACGTCCCATCTGCCCGATGCCATATAGCTTTCCGCCGGAAGCAGTGCCGACATCAACAGTTCAATGCCGCCCTCCCGGTCCATTTCCTCGCGGATGATTGCCTCAATTTTTTTGAGCGTGCGAAGCCCCATTGGCAGATACGAATACACGCCGGAGGCAAGTTTACGCATCAGCCCTGCCCGCAGCATGAGCTGATGGCTGGCAATTTCGGCTTCCGCAGGCACTTCACGGAGCGTCGGCATCAGATAGTTTGCAAGTCTCATAAACAGTACATACCTTTCATTTGTAAAATTACGGTCTAATTGGCCATTCTTATATAGTATAATGTATTTGTCAAAATCTTGCAACACTTTTTGGGAATTTGACGTCACATTTTTTCAATTTCGGCAACCAGCGCATCAAACAGCGCAGGCTCAGGCACTTTTTTAAATACCTCGCCCTTTTTAAACAGCAGCCCTTCCCCATTTCCGCCGGCAATGCCAATGTCGGCTTCCCGCGCCTCGCCGGGGCCGTTTACCGCACAGCCCATCACTGCAACCAAAATGGGCTTGTCCACACACTTTAAATAATCCGCCACCCGGTTTGCAAGCGGGATAAGCGAAATGTTACACCGTGCGCACGTGGGACAGGACACCATCCTTGCGCCAAATGTGCGAAGATTTAGCGCGGACAAAATCTCTTTTGCAACATACACCTCGTTTACCGGGTCGTCAGTCAGCGATACGCGGATGGTATCCCCAATGCCAGCCTCTAAAAGCGTGCCAATGCCAATTGCCGATTTTACCGTGCCGGAAAGATAGGTTCCCGCCTCGGTGACGCCCAAATGCAGCGGATAGTCAAAGCGCTTTGCCGCAAGCCGGTAAGCGTCAATGGTCGTCTGGACACTTGACGCTTTTAGCGACAGCACCAAATTGTCAAAGTCATACCGGTTTAAAATTTCGGCATGACGCGCCGCGCTTTCCACCAGCGCCTCTGCCGTGGGTTTTTTATATTTTTGCAAAATCCCCTTCTCCACCGAACCGCTGTTGACGCCAATGCGGATGGGAATATGGTAGGCATCCGCTTTTTTTGCAAGCTGGCGGATGCCGTCTTCACTTCCGATATTCCCAGGATTGATACGGATTTTGTCCACCCCGTTTTCAATACACCGAAGCGCCAGCCGGTAGTCAAAGTGAATATCTGCCACCAACGGGATGGAAATGGCGGCCTTGATTTTGGAAATGGCCTCGGCGCTTGCTTCATCCGGCACCGCCACCCGGATAATTTCACATCCAGCGTCTATCAGCTGCTCAATTTGCGCAATACACGCGGCAGTGTCCGCTGTTTTTACGCTGGCCATAGACTGGATCCGCACAGGCAATCCCCCGCCGATTTTTGTATTTCCAATGGTTATCATTCGTGTTTTCATCAAGCATTCCCCTTTTTCCCCTTATTTTTCACCCATCCAGCGCCGCAAAATGTTCCAATAGGTGGGAAACAGTTTCTTTTTTGCAACATCCGCTGCAAACACCGCATCCACACTGCCAAGGAGTTTTTCCCCAGCGTAAAATTCCACTTTCCCAGCCACCTCTCCCGCGGCAAGCGGTGCAGTATAACTTGGGCTCAGCGTCAATTTCTTTTCGATTTCTACACTATCTGCCTTTTTGGTCAAATATGCATAGTCCTCTTTTGCCGCGATTGGCACAGTTTTTTCGTCTGACTTTTCCACCTTGGCGTCTGCAAGCACTTCCCCCTTGGACACCACCTTTTTGACTGCATAGGCGCCGAATCCGAAATTTAACAGCTTTGACGCGTCGCTAAACCGGTCTTTGGACGTAGGCGCGCCCATCACCACTGCAATTAAGTGCATGCCATCGCGCATAGCAGTGGCGGAAATACAGTTTTTAGCAATGCTGGTGGAGCCTGTTTTTAAGCCGGTTGCCCCGTCATAAAACCGGATTAATTTGTTGGTATTGGCAAGCGTAAATTTGCCATCCCGCAAAGAATCCATCCAAATGGTGGTAAATTGCATAATATCCGGGTGCTTTAGCAGTTCCCGGCTCATAAGCGCAATGTCATAGGCGCTCATTGCGTGCCCGTCTGCATCCAAACCATTGCAGGTCACAAAGTGGGTTTCATTCATACCAAGTTCTTTGGCCCGCTTGTTCATCTGCTCTACAAACGCTTCCACACTGCCTGCCATATGTTCCGCCATGGCAACACATGCTGCGTTTTGTTAAGGAGCTGCAAACTGATAGGCAATATGTACGGTGCCGTCTGATACCACTTCAATTTTTTCAATCAGTTCCACCACCATAGCACGTGTCAGATGGGTTGGATGTAACAGTGCATGTACGTGCGCATCGTCCCGCTTTTGCCGCTTTGCCTGCTGCGCCTCCCCTAAAACCTTATGCAGTGCGGTTTGAAGCTGTATTTCTTCTTTGGAATATTCATCTTTCAGGCGCAAAAATTCTTCCCGTAAAAGCAGCCCGTCGGCATAGTTTTCAAACGCCTGTTTTTGATAACGCACAATGGTTTGCAGCCGCTTTTCAAGCGCTTCTTGCTGCCGCATAAAAGTCATATGTGCGTCTTGACAGTCCGGTATAGCCCAAAGCGCTTCCTGTTCTTTTGGCGTCAGCCCCCGTAAAATTTCTGCTTTTATGGAGTCCAGCACCAGCGCGGTGAGCTCGCTGGCATTGATTGCGTGCGAAGCGCAGCCGGCATTTCCCCGTTTTTTATAGGTGGAGCAGTGATAGCCCGTAAACTGGCGGCTTCCGTTGTATTTTCGCACCATGGGATATCCGCAGTCCGCGCAAAACAGCTTTCCCGAAAACAAATCCATCTGTTTTGTTGCGTGCACGGCGCGTGCACGGGTGTTTAACAGCGCCTGCACCGTTTCCCAGGTGTCTTTGTCAATAATGGCCTCATGCATATTGGGCACGCGCACCCAATCTGTTTGCGGCACCGCTTGTTTCTCTTTGCACTTATAGGAAACTTTCTGGCATTTGTGCTGCACCACTGCACCAGTGTATACTTCGTTTTTTAAAATCCCATGTATGGTCTGCTGCGACCAATGCCGGGTGTTTTCTAAACAATGTGCATTTTTATAATTACACTTTAAAACTTGCGTTTTATAAAGCGTGGGCAGTAAAACGCCTGCTTCATCCAGCGTCTTTGCAATGCGCTCCTTTCCCATCCCGGATATGTACAGTGAGTAAATCCGCTTTACAATCCCCGCCGCGTAGGGGTCTATTACCAGGTGGTTTTTATCTTTCGGGTCTTTTACATATCCATAGGGCGCGTGCGCACCCAAAAACTGTCCTTGCTCCCATTTGATTTGAAAGGTTTTGCGGATATTCTGGGATAAATCCTCGCAGTACCATTCGTTCACCAGCCCATTGATTTGCCGGGCTTTTTTGTTACCCTGGTCCGCGGTGTCGGCGTGGTCCACCACGCCAATAAACCGGATGCCCCAAAGCGGAAAATCAGTGTGCAGGTATTTTTCCATATGTGCCATATTCCGCGTAAACCGGGACTGCGATTTGACAATCACAACGTTAAATTTTTGCTGCCGCGCATCCTCTAAAAGCCGTTCAAATGCCGGGCGCTCTTTAAACAGCCCGCTGTAATCATCATCAATGTAAATTTGAAACACAGACATGCCGTGTTCTTTTGCATATGCTTCCAGCAAGAGCCTTTGGTTTTGAATGCTCCCGCTCTCGTCCCCTTTGTTCATTTTTTCAGCGTCTTCTTTTGAAAGCCTGCAATACAGCGCTGCTACTAGCCCTGTGTTTGGTTCCATTTCGCCGGCCCCCGCTTCAAAAAAAGAAAGCCATATGTTTAGTATATATGACTTCGCAGTTTTTGTAAATGTTATTTTTCAATTTGGATGATTTTTTTTAAACAGTCGAAAAGTGATTTTTTCCCATAGGAAATCAATACTTTTCGCAATACCTTCTCTTTTTTCAAGACCATCCTCCCCCCTTTTTCCCCTAATTTTATCCGTCAAATTCATTTCTATTGTGTCAAAAGAAGAAATAGAATGACAAAATACCGAAAACAGCGTTGACAAGAAATTGCAAAATCGGTATAATAGAAACAAATAACAGAGGAGTGACATGCAAACAATGGAAGAATTACCCGAGATTATGACCGCAAAACAGTTGGCCGCTTATTATCAAATCAGTGAAATCACTGTGAGAAGGGCGCTCAAAACAAGGCATCTAAACGGATTTAAAATTGGCACCACCTGGTATTCCGACAACAAGAGCGCAGTTGAATGGGTGGAAAATCATTTAAAAGCACCGATTTGACATGCTTTTTTAAAATACCGGTTTCCGTTTTCTTTGTTACCGGTTCCTTAAAACAATGCAGCACACGCGTCGTTGCCGGAAGCCACGGCAATGCCCTTTAATAAATCGCGCACCGTCATTTGTTCGCCTTCATCCAAAAAAATGGTGGAGCCGCCCATGCTTTTTGCGCGCGCGCTTCCCACTACAATGTCATCATAGGATAATTTGCCGCTGTCGATGGCTTCCATAATCAAAAGCATTGTCATCACCTTGGTCACGCTTGCAGGCGGCAATGCTTCGTGTGCATTCATTTCATACAGCACATTTCCGGTCTCAAGCTCCATCAGCACTGCAGACTTTGCGGTAAGCTCCAGCGGTGCGGCTTCATTTGCAAATACGGTTGGCGTAATCATACAAACAATTAAAATAAACGCGGATAGTTTTTTTAACATTCGCTCTCACAATCCTTTCGTTAAATAGTATGCGTTCCAGAGGACCCATATGCGCTGATTTTTTGGCATAATCAAAAAGGGGAACGGCGTTTTGCCGTTCCCCTACTTATATTTTTTTCTGTGCATTTGAAAAAACTGTTTGATGCGCGCTTCACACTCTGCTTCCATAATTCCATGGTACACCTCAATGTTGTGGTTGACAGAAAGTATTTTTGTCAAATCCACCGCCGAGCCACAACAGCCGTATTGCACATCCGGCGCGCCAATGTAAAGCCGTTTCAGCCGTGCGTTTAAAATAGCGCCCGCACACATGGGGCAAGGCTCCAGCGTCACATACAGCTCACAGTCATTTAATCGCATGCTGCCAAGCGCACGGCAGGCCTTATTAATCGCCAATATCTCTGCATGCGCCAACGGATTTTTGGTTTGCTCGGTCAAATTGTGCGCAGACGCAATGATTTCCCCCGCCCGCACAATCACCGCCCCCACCGGCACTTCACCCTTTAAAAAGGCGCGGTCCGCCTCTTCTAATGCCTGTGGCATAAAGCTTTTATACTGCACGCTGCCCCTCCTTTTTAACGAAATATCAAATTGTACGCATTGGTGTACAAAATTTGTTCCTTCTCGTCGTCTGAGAGGCGCAATGCAAGTATATTTTCAAGCGGATAATCATGCCGTTCCAGCGGATAATCCGTACCGAACAGCACTTTGTCCACACCGTGCTTTTTAATAATTTCTGTCACCTGTTCTTTTCGCAGCCGGCGGAACACACTGGACGTATCAATATATAGATTTTTGCCGATGAGAAATTCCATAGCCTCATCCCATCTCGAATAACCGCCCAGGTGTGCGCCAATTGCAGTAAGCTTTGGAAAATTTTCCAGCACGCGCGCAAGACGTTTGGGCGCAGAGCGGTCGGATGTTTCATCTCCCACATGAAAGAGAATAGGAAGCCTGCCTTCTAACGCTTCATAGATGGGGAACATTTTTTTATCATCCATATCAAACTCTTGAAAATCAGGGTGCAGCTTGACGCCCTTTAACCCCAGATGCTCCATGCGGTCAATTTCTGCTTCAAAATTTTCATAGTCGCGGTGAAGCGACCCAAACGCCGCCACATGGTCGGTAATCAGCCCGGAAAGATAGGTATTGATATTTTCCACCTGGTCGGGCCGTGTAGCCGTGGAACAAATCACCAAGCGTCCTACACCCGCCTGTTTGGCGCTCTTTGTTAAATCTTCAAATGTGCCGGTGCCGTGCATCGTGTAGTTGTAATAGCTTCCCAGGTTGTCCACCGCTTTTTTTGCAACCGCCGGCGGAAACACATGCGCGTGCATATCAATGATGTCCATTAAAAATCCTTCCTTCTAAAAATCCAAACTCTATTTTATACCAATATCCTTGCGATAATGCATGTCGGTAAAATGGATCTGTTTAATACCGGCATAGGCCGTTTGAATGGCGTCATCCAGCGTATTTGCAGTGCCAACTACGCCCAGCACCCGGCCGCCGGCAGTCACATAATTTGCGCCGTCCTTTTTGGTGCCCGCATGAAATACCACAATACCGCTTTCTTGTTTTAGCGCATCCAATCCAGAAATAGGATATCCAGTTTGATACGTTTTGGGGTAACCGCCCGACGCCGCAACCACGCAAACTGCAGCGTTGTCCTGCCACGAAATGTCAATTTCTGAAAGCCGGCCGTCAATCACTGCCTCGAAAATATCCACAATATCGGTTTTTAAGCGCGGCAGCACCACCTGCGTTTCCGGGTCGCCAAACCGCGCGTTGTATTCAATCACTTTTACGCCGTGCTTTGTCATCATCAGGCCAAAAAAGATGATGCCGCGGAATGTGCGGCCCTCTGCGTTGAGCGCTGCCACTGTAGGCTTCAAAATGCGCTCCATGGTCTCATCCTGCTTGGCCTTATCATATTGCCGGCTGGGAGAAAATGTGCCCATACCACCTGTATTTGGACCCTTGTCGTGGTCATAGGCACGCTTGTGGTCCTGCGCCGAAACCATGGGGACAATGGTTTTCCCGTCGGTAAACGCCAGCACAGAAACCTCAGGCCCGGTTAGAAATTCTTCCACAACCACGCGGCTGCCCGCGTCGCCAAATACCTTTTCATCCATAATTTCATGCACTGCAGCTTCAGCCTGTGCAAAGTCTTCCGCAATGATAACGCCCTTTCCAAGCGCCAGCCCCTCGGCCTTGATCACTGTAGGATAGGTGTTTTTTTGCCGAATCGCAAAAATGGCCGCCTCGCTGTTGTCAAACACCTCATATTCCGCTGTGGGGATGTTATATTTTTTCATGAGCTCTTTGGAATACACTTTGCTGCCCTCAATGATAGCCGCCGCCTTGGACGGGCCAAATACACGCAGCCCCGCAGCTTCAAACGCATCTACAATGCCCATCACAAGCGGGTCGTCCGGGCCAATTACGGTTAAGTCCACCGCGTGTTCTTTTGCAAACTTCACCAGGCCGTCAAAGTCCATCGCTTTGATATCTACACACTCGGCAAGCTCGGAAATCCCGCCGTTTCCGGGCGCACAGTAAATTTTGTCCACTTTAGGGCTTTGGCTGATTTTCCACACCAGCGCATGTTCACGCCCGCCGCTGCCCACAACCAATACTTTCATGCCTCGCTCCTGCCTTTCTATAGGGAAGACGGCCGGTAACAATTCCCGGCCGCCGTCTTTCATTTAATGTTTAAAATGCCGCATTTTGGTAAACAGCATGGCAATCCCATACTTGTTGCAGGCGTCAATGGACTCCTGGTCACGGATGGAACCGCCAGGCTGGATGATTGCCGTAATGCCCGCCTTGTGCGCCGCTTCCACACAATCGGAAAACGGGAAAAACGCGTCGGAGCCCATCACTGACCCTGCCACTTTTTCTCCGCCATAACGGATGGCCAGCTCTAGCGCAGTAATCCGATTGGTTTGCCCTGGGCCAATCCCCACTGAGCACAGGTCTTTTGCAAGCGCAATGCCATTGGACTTGGTGTGTTTTACCACCCGCCACACAAAGAGCAAATCGCGCATTTGTTCTTCTGTGGGCTTTTTGTCGGTCACACAGGTGAGCTCGTCCATGTGAAGAAGCTCAGTGTCTAATTTTTGTACCAAAAGGCCGCCTGATACTTTGTTGAGCTTATAGTCGTTTTTATCGAGCTTCGCGCCAATATCCGGCAGCTCTAAAATGCGGATATTTTTCTTTTTTGATAAAATGGCAAGCGCCTCTTTGCTGTAAGACGGCGCAATGACAATTTCTAAAAAGATTTTATTGATTTCCGCCGCCGTTTTTTCATCCACTTCACGGTTCAAAGCCACAATGCCGCCGAAAATGGATACGGGGTCTGCGTCGTAAGCGCGCATATATGCGTCAAAAATGGTATCTGCTGTGGCAACGCCGCAGGGATTTGCGTGTTTCACCGCAACCGCAGTGGGCTCATCAAATTCCTTTAACAGCTCCAACGCGCCGTTGGTGTCGTTAATATTGTTAAAGGAAAGCTCCTTGCCATGCAGCTGTCTTGCATTTGCCAAACTGCCAGGCCGAACCTGGATTTCCTTGTAATACATTGCATCCTGATGTGGATTTTCTCCATAGCGCAAATCCTGAAGCTTTTCATAGGTGACGGTAAAATTATCAGGCAAATCTGTCATGCCGAGTTCACCGCGCAAATAGGTTGCAATAAGCGTGTCATACTGCGACGTGTGCGCAAACACCTTGTATGCCAGCGTAAGCTTGGTGGCAGCCGAAACCTCCCCGTTTTCCTGAAGCTCCGCAATCACAGTGTCATAGTCGGACGCATCTACAATCACGGCGACATCCTGGTAGTTTTTCGCCGCTGCACGAATCATCGTAGGACCGCCAATATCAATATTTTCAATGGCCTCTTCCCGCGTTACGCCATTTTTTAAAATGGTTTGTTTAAACGGGTAAAGGTTGATGGCGACAATGTCGATGGGGGTAATGCCAAGCTCGGCAATCTGTTTCATGTGCTCGGGGTTTTGGCGCATGGCCAAAATGCCAGCATGGATATTGGGATGCAGTGTTTTCACTCTTCCGTCCAAACACTCCGGAAAGCCAGTAATGTCCGTCACGCCGGTGACCGGAATGCCCGCCTCCGAAATTGCCTTATATGTACCACCTGTGGACACTACTTCATATCCCAGTTCTGTCAGCTTCCGTGCAAAGTCGATCACACCTGTTTTGTCGGAAACACTGATAAGCGCACGCTTTTTCAACTATAGTTCCTCCTTTATCGTCACGATTCTTCCATTTACTTCCACCAGGTTCTCGCTAATAAGCCGTACAGCCTCGGGCAATATCTGCCATTCGGCCTCTTCCATCACCCGCTTTTGTAAAATTTCCGGTGTATCGCCGGCCTGTACCGCAACCGCTTTTTGCAAAAGGATGGCCCCGCCGTCCGGTACTGCATTGACAAAGTGTACAGTCGCGCCGGTGACCTTTACGCCGTATTCCAGCGCCTTTTCATGCACCTTTAAACCGTAGTACCCTTTTCCGCAAAACGAAGGGATGAGGGACGGATGGATGTTAATCATGCGGTTTTCATAAGCAGCAATGAGCGTTTCGCCTACAATGGACAAATAGCCCGCCATCACAATCAGCCCCACGCCGCACTGCTTCATGTGCTGCGCAATTGCCGCGTCCAGCGCTTCCTGCGATGCAAACTGCTTTTTGGATAATACCACACCGTTTATCCCATGCTTTTTTGCACGCTGCAATGCATAGGCGTCCGGCCTGCTCGCAACAACCGTCACCACACGCGCCTTTGGAATGGTGCCCTGATCCATTGCATCCAGAAGCGCCTGCAAATTGGTACCGCCGCCCGAAACCAGCACGCCGACGTTTAGCATAATATCACCCCGTCAGCGCCGTCTTTCACAGTGCCAATCTGCCAAGCCTGTTCGCCCATGCCTTTGAGCAAATCCACGGCCGTCTGCGCATCTTTTTGATCCACCGCAAACAGCATACCAATGCCCATATTAAATGTGTTAAACATATCATGCTCCGGGATGTTGCCGGTCTTTTTGATCAGATCAAAAATGGGTGGAATGTGCCAGCTTCCCGTTTGGATGACCGCTGTTTTCCCATCCGGCAGCATGCGCGGAATATTTTCATAAAATCCGCCGCCCGTGATGTGGGAAACCGCTTTAATTGAAAGTGATTCAAACAGCTTTAACATCGGCTTCACATAAATTTTTGTCGGTATGAGAAGCGCTTCGCCAATGGTGCAGCCAAGCTCTGCCGAATGGGTGTTGAGCATGGAATGTTCGCCGCCAATATCGAACACCTTACGCACCAGTGAATACCCATTGCTGTGCACCCCGGAAGATGCAATGCCAATAAGCGCATCGCCCGCCTGCACGGTTTTGCCGTCAATGATACGCTCCTTGTCCACAATGCCCACCGTAAATCCGGCAAGGTCATATTCGTCAACTTCATAAAACCCCGGCATTTCAGCAGTTTCGCCACCGATAAGCGCACAGCCCGCCGCCTGACAGCCGTCTGCCACGCCTTTCACAATCTGCTCAATTTTTGCCGGTATGTTTTTGCCCACTGCCACATAGTCCAAAAAGAACAACGGCTTTGCACCCTGGCACACCACATCATTGACGCACATGGCCACGCAGTCCTGCCCCACTGTGTCGTGCCGGTCCATTAAAAACGCCAGCTTGAGCTTGGTGCCCACGCCGTCTGTCCCCGAAACCAAAACGGGGTTTTTTAGGCCGGCATTGTCCAGTTCAAACAAGCCCCCAAACCCGCCGAGGCCTGTTAAAACGCCCTTTGTGAACGTTTTGGCAACATGGGATTTGATGCGCTCCACCGATTCATAACCAGCTTCTACATCCACCCCTGCCGCCTTATAACTCTCGCTCATTTACGCGCCTCCTTTTTGCTTCCCGCTTCATCGGCACATGCCGGAACCTCCATGGGATAGTTCCCGGTAAAGCAGCCATCGCAGAAATTGCAATCTGCATCCAGCACCATTTTTCGCAGCGCGTCAATGCCCAAATATCCAAGGCTGTCCGCCTCAATGGAATCGCGGATCTGATCGTTGGTCATAGAGCATGCGATGAGCTGTGATTTTGAAGGAATATCAGTTCCAAAATAGCAGGGCCATTTAAATGGGGGCGAACTGATGCGTACGTGCACCTCTTTTGCGCCCGCCTTTTTTAACATACGTACAATGTTGCGGATGGTGGTACCACGTACAATGGAGTCATCCACCATGACAATCCGCTTGCCGTCCACGGCGTCTTGCAGCGCGTTGAGCTTAATTTGCACGCTCTTTTGCCGCTGGTCTTGGGTGGGCTGAATGAATGTACGGCCAATATAGCGGTTTTTAATGAGCCCGTATCCATAGGGAATACCAGACGCTTCCGAATAGCCGATTGCCGCACACAAGCCGGAATCTGGCACGCCGATAACCAAATCGGCCTCCACCGGGTGCTCTTTTGCCAGCGCCTCACCCGCAATTTTGCGCGCCTTATACACACTGGTTCCTTCAATCATGCTGTCCGGCCGCGCAAAGTAAATATATTCAAAAATACAGATATTTCTATTTTTGGAAATATGGTCGGTAACAGATGTAACGCCCTCTTTGGACACCACAACAATCTCACCTGGTTCAAGCTCTCTTACAAATTCCGCACCAATCGCATCCAGCGCACAGGTTTCAGATGCAAAGATATAAGAATTTTCAAGTTTTCCCAGGCACAGCGGACGGATGCCATAGGGGTCGCGCACGCCAATCAGCTTGGAGGGCGACATGATTACCAATGCGTAACTGCCTTTGATTTGATGCATTACATTGGAAATGGCAGCTTCCACACTGTGACACTTAATGCGCTCACGCGCCGTCAAAAATGCAATGACTTCTGAGTCGTTCGAAGTTTGAAAAATTGCGCCGTCATCCTCTAACTTCTGCCGCAGCTCCATCGCATTAATTAAGTTGCCATTGTGCGCAATGGTCAGCGTGCCCTTTTTATATTTGCTCACCAACGGCTGTGCGTTCTCCCGCACGCTGGAGCCTGTAGTGGAATACCGCACATGCCCCACTGCCATCTGGCCTTTTAAGTGGTTTAGCACGGTATCGTTAAACACTTCAGGCACTAAGCCCATATCTTTATGGCAAATGATCGTGCCGTCGTCATTGACTGCAATACCGCAGCTTTCCTGCCCTCTGTGCTGTAAGGCGTAAAGCGCGTAATAGGAAATTTTTGCGCAGTCAAACCCGTCGTTGTCAAAAATGCCAAACACACCACATTCTTCTTTTGGCTTGTCGTCGCGCGGATTATAGCTCATACTAAACAATGCATCCATTCCTTTCAAATAAAAATTTAAGACGCCGCAAAGGATATGCGGCGTTGGATTGTTACATACTGACTCCCATCAGCCGTTTGATGACCTCTTTATAGGCATCCTCCACCCCGCCCATATCGCGGCGGAAGCGGTCCTTATCCAGCTTTTCCCCCGTCACACTGTCCCAGAAGCGGCATGTATCGGGTGAAATTTCGTCTGCAAGGATGATTTTGCCGTGATAGCGGCCAAACTCCAGCTTGAAATCAATCAGTTCAATATTTAAATCTTTTAAGTAATCGGTTAGAATTTCGTTCACACGAAATGCGATGTCCGCAATGGTTCTAAGCTCTTCTTCCGTTGCGAGCTCCATAGCAAAAACGTGATAGTCATTAATCATGGGATCGCCCAATGCATCGTCTTTATAGCTGTATTCCAGCACAGTTTTGGCAAGTTTTTTGCCCTCCGGCAGCCCCAAACGCTTGGAAAGGCTTCCAGCTGCAATGTTTCGCACAATCACTTCAATGGGTACAATGGAGACTTTTTTTACAACTGTTTCGCGGTCGTTTAATTCCTCCACGAAATGGGTCGGGATGCCTTTGGATTCCAGCAGCTTAAACAGGTGGTTGGACACTCGGTTGTTAATAATGCCTTTGTCGTGAATGACACCCTTTTTTTCACCGTTAAATGCCGTGGCGTCGTCCTTATAATCCACAATATAGCAGTCGTCATTGTCCGTTTTAAACACTTTTTTTGCTTTGCCCTCATAGAGCAAGTCCAACTTTTTCATAGTTTTTCAACCTCCTGTTTGATTGCCGCATTTTTTGCGCGGACGCCCTCGGCCATTTCCTCTTTGAAGACTTTTAGCTTGTCCTTTAACGTCGGGCAAGAAAGAGACAGCATTTGCGCCGCTAAAATACCGGCATTTTTTGCGCCGTCAATCGCGACGGTTGCCACTGGAATGCCGCTTGGCATCTGCACCATGGAGAGCAGAGAATCCAAACCGTCCATTGTGGAAGACAAGATGGGGATTCCGATGACCGGAAGCGTGGTATACGCAGCTAAAACGCCTGCTAAATGCGCGGCCTTGCCCGCTGCAGCAATGATAACACCAAAACCGTTTTGCTCCGCTTTGGAAGCAAATTTCTCCGCGTCATACGGCGTACGGTGTGCAGACAGCACATGCACCTCTAGCGGGATATCAAATTGCTTTAATATTTTGATACATGGTACAAGCCTTGGAAAATCCGAATCGCTCCCCATGACAACTGCAACCTTTGGGATTGCACACATAAAAGAAGTCCCTCCTAGCAATAATTTTAAGTGGGTCTATATAAAATCATACGATGAATTTTATCCAATGTATGGTTGTTGTCGACAAAAACTATTATAATACACATCTGCCAATATTTCAATATATATTAAAAATTTTTTATATCCTGCACAATATTTTGTGCTGAATTGCTTTTAGAATCTCCATTTTTACTTTTGGAAAGCCAAAAACCAATCCGTATCTGTGGTTCAAACAATCAAAAGCGAAAGCAATCATCCATTTTTTGATGAATGCTCCCGCAAAAAGTGGGATTTTAAAAATAAAGTACGCACTTTTTTTGTGCGGTAGTTACCGAAAAGGAACTATCTTGACGAATTGCAAATAATACTTTATAATAGAAATAAAGGTAAAAATATTCATATTAGTTTCTAAAAGATACATATCGTAAAGGGGGATAACATATGAAAAAAGCGTTACCTGCTTGCCCTGTGGAAACAACTTTAATGCTGATTTCTAACCGATGGAAAGTGCTGATTATCCGTGACTTGCTGGAAGGCACAAAGCGTTTCGGCGAATTAAAAAAGTCCGTCGGAAATATTTCTCAAAAGGTGCTAACTTACAATTTGCGTTCAATGGAAGAGGATGGATTGCTGACAAGAAACGTTTTTCCTGAGGGGCCGCCGCGCGTGGAATATACGTTGACAGAAACAGGCTATAGCTTAAAACCCATTCTTGATTCTATGGTAATATGGGGGACGGAATATAAAGCGAAAAATACTTAAGCAGGTTTAAGAAAGCCTTTGTACTGTTTTCAAAGATAAAATGGTTCATGGCTTTTTCCCCGCTTTCGTCGATTTTATTGCAGCACGGCCTAAAGAGAACCAGAAGTATTGATTCGTTTACCAGGTCCAACCGAAAGGTTTGGACAAAAAACAAAGCGCTTGCGTAGGGCACAAACCCTAACAAGCGCTTTCTAGGTTCTTCCATTTACAAATTACATACTTTGGATACAGCCTTTAAAAACTCCGAAACGTGGGGCGAAGGCGAGGGAGAATGGAGAATACCAAATGGAATGGTATAATCCCACGCAACAGGAACAATTCTAAGCAGCGGGTGCACATTTCCCCATTGCCCGAACCCAATTAAAATATAGTTGTTGCTTTCGCACCGATTAAAAACATCTACGTTAAAAAAGGATACATCCTTAATATGTATTTGCGGATGCTCTGACCAAAGTACATCTCTAAGCGCATCGGTATGTTTGTTCCACCCACGCTCAATCAGCATGACAGTCTCGCCGTACAAATCTGAAATTTCCAGCTTGTCAGAAAAAGCAAGCCTATGATTGACAGACAATGCACAGCTTACAGGCTCGTTTGCTAATTTTAATGCATTGCAGCCCCAGCGCGCTAAGGACCCCTCATCAAACCAGCCCGCCACAATGTCAATATTTGCGCCGAGATTTTTTAGAATTTCACGGGCATTTTCTGGTGTGTTTTCAAACGGGACCATCTGAAATTTCATATTGGGACAAAGCACTTTAATTTTCGGCCACAATTCGAGTATAAATTGTGTAGGCGTCATTAAAGAACTGCCGATTTTGACAACTTTTTCTTCGCCTTGCATAGCGTTGTTGGCACGGGTAATAGAATCCTTTGCATACTGTATCATATATTTTGCATCGCCGTAAATAGAACGGCCCGCCTTTGTCAGTTTGATTCCTCTGTGCGTCCGTTCAAAAAGCTGTAAATCCAGCTCTTGTTCTAAAAGATTGATTTGTTTAATGACAGCGGTAGAAGATATGTATAACGCATCGGCAGCTTTTGAAAAGCTTCCTAAATCCGCTACCTGAATAAATGTTTCTAAGTGCCTGTTATACATATCAACCCCTCCTAGTTACAAAATTTTTAAATATTTTATCACAAAACGTCAAAAAATACAAGCTATTTACAACGTTTACAAAAAGGCTGCAATATCATTCTGATATTGCAGTCTGACACTTGCCCTATAATAATGGTCAAGGGGGTTATTTCGTTTTTGGGCAAATATTGCCCGTTTTGTAGTACAACTTGTGGTACAAAAATTTTAAAAACACGCCAAAAAGTGTACTACATTCTGTGCAATTTTGCATTTTACACAACCGTGCCTCCGATTCCATATATCGTGCATAATATTACCCCAAGTCCCCGACCACACGGTTAATATCACTGTTCATGCAAATAGACTGCGCTGTGATTTCTTTTGGACAAACCGCCTCGCCGTTATTGATACAGGCATAGACAGCCTTCGGATTTTTCGCCGTCATTTGCCAAAACGGATATTTAATGATAACAGGCGTATTGTAGCCAACGCCAAGCTCTAAAAACAAAATCCGCTGACCGCTTCTTGTCCACAAAAAATTTTCGTAGCGTTGTGCCGCCCGGTGCCAGCCTTCGTCCTCGACAAATTTATCATCGGAACGGAGATTCATCGCAAGCGGTTTTCCGCAATGCGGACAAACAGGTAAAAGTTCGGCAGGAATCCGCATATCCTTTTGCTCTGCCAGCATTTGCCGCACCGCATCTTCATTGTCAAAAGTTTCTTTGCAGCACGGTTTAGAGCATTGAAACAATCCGTAATCGCCCTGCGTATAGAAAAGGCGTTTTTTGTCAATGCCTGCCTTTTGAAAGCAGTGATCCACATTTGTGGTAATCACAAAATAATCCTTGTCTTTTACAAGGCGCAGCAAATCCGAATAGGTCGATTTGGGAGGATCCACATAGCGGTTGAAGTAAATATATCTGCTCCAGTATGCCCAATGCTCCTCCGGTGTCTTGTAAGGATAAAACCCGCCGGAATACATATCGTGAAAGCCGTATTTTTCCTCGAAATCTGAAAAGTGGCTGCTAAAGCGTTCCCCTGTATAGATAAATCCTGCTGAGGTGGAAAGCCCTGCACCTGCGCCAATCACGATCGCGTCGGCGTTCTCTATCTCATTTTTCAGCCGGTCAATTTGTCCTGAGTAATTCTCGGTAGATGTTAAAATCGGTTTCCTTAAAAACATTGAAAATCACCTCTATTTCACTGTGCGTCTGTGCTTTATAGTCTTTGACAGTTTGAATCGCAATTCGCGCCGCTTTATCATTTGGAAAATGAAATTCTCCTGTTGAGATACAGCAGAACGCAATGCTTTTCAGGTTGTTTCTATCCGCCAATTCCAAACAGGAACGGTAACAGGAAGCAAGCAGTTCTTTATCTTTTTTTGTAAGCCACCCCTGAACAATCGGACCAACGGTATGAATGACATAATTGCAAGGAAGATTAAAAGCAGGGGTGATTTTTGCCTGCCCTGTTTGTTCCTCGTGACCTTGCCGTTTCATCAGTTCGGCGCAAGCGAGACGAAGCTGAACGCCCGCAAAGGTGTGAATCGCATTGTCAATACATCCGTGATTCGGGCAGAAACAGCCAAGCATCGCACTGTTAGCCGCATTTACAATAGCGTCGCAGCGCAGTGTGGTAATATCACCTTGCCAAAGATACAATCCTTCTGCAATCGGCTTCAGATCGGAAAATTCCGTAATTCCTTTGCGCTTTGTTTCTTCCTGCAAATAGGCATCTTGCACCGCTAAAAATTCATTGCTTGCGGGTATCGGCATACGGATATTCAAGAGTGCTCGCAGAATATGCTTTTGTTCAGCGCTGCTACGGGGAATGACAATCTCTTTGTACTGCTCGTTCTCCCGTAGCAATGACTGTATCAAATACTGTCGTCTTTCACTTTGTGTCATAGTTGCTCATTTCGCCAAAAGCACCGCTGAATTCACAGGAGGATAACTGTTCTTCAGGCAGATAACAGGTGTGGCGCTCCTTTTTTACAAGTTCTTTGACAAATTCCGTTGTGGGACTGCGAAGCAGGTCTTCCGGCTTTGCAAACTGTTCAATTTTACCGTTGCTCATAACCAGCACCTTTGTGCCGAGCTTCAGCGCTTCGGAAATATCGTGGGTAACAAACAACACGGTAATGCCTGTCTGCTCATGAATCCGTTTCATTTCTGCCTGAAGCTGTCCTCGTGTAATCTCATCTACCGCACCGAATGGCTCATCCATCAGCAGAATATCAGGGGATGCTGCTAAAGCACGGGCAATACCAACCCTTTGCTGCTGACCGCCCGAAAGTTCGGACGGATAACGCTGCTTCAAATCTTCCGAAAGTCTGACGATTTTCATCCATTTGGATACGGCGCTTTTTGTCTTCTCTTTATCCCGCTTGTTCAGTAAGTTCGGAACATAAGAGATGTTTTGTTCTACTGTCATATGCGGAAACAATACGCTGCCCTGAATGGCATAACCGATATTTCTACGAAGCTGCGTCTGATTTTTATTGCGGATATTTTCACCGTCAACAAAGATGTCCCCCAAAGTCGGCTGGATCAAACCGTTTACCATTTTGAGAGCGGTCGTTTTCCCGCAGCCCGATGAGCCGATAATTGTTATAAATTCGCCTTTTTCTATGGAGAGGTTAAATCCCTCCATTACCACTTTTTCGCCGTATGCTTTTTTGATATTCTTAAATTCGATTGCTGTTTTCATTTGTTCCACCTCACTGTAAAAGATCGTGACTGCTAAGGTATTCCTCCGCTACATCTCTCGGCTCTTTGTTTTCCGTTTCAACGGCATAGTTCATTGCCGCCATATCGCTGTCCGTAATCAATCCGTTCAGCTTTTCAAACACAGTTTCCAGTTCCGGGTATTTCTCAAGCACTTCTGCACGAATCACATTCCCGCAAATATAAGAGGGATAAAAATGCTTGTCATCTTCCAAAACGACCACATCGGAAGCGGATAACTGTCCGTCCGTTGTAAAAATCACCATCACATCAATCTTTTCTTGATTGATTGCCTGATATTTAAGCCCAATGTCTAAATCCATCGTTTTGCCGAAATTAAGTCCATAGGTTTCACAAAGCGCATCGTACCCGTCTTCACGCTCAAAGAAATCATATTCCGCACCAAAGGTGAGATTACCTGCTACAGCTTTCAGATCGGAATAGGTTTTCAGGTTATATTGTTCCGCAATTTCACGGCGAACCACCAAACCATAAGTATTGTTAAAGCCGTACATCCCAACCCAATCCATATTGAAGCGTTCGCTGTATTCCTCTTCCAATTCACCGAATAAATCTTCGGTATATAAACCGTCGTGCCCCAGCACCATATTCCAGCCCGTACCCGTGTACTCAGGATACAGATCAAACTCCCCGCTCTCCATTGCGGGCTGGATATTGGATGTCCCGCCGCCGACGCCCTGCGTCAGTTCAACATTCAAATCCGTATCCTGCTCGATCAGAATGTCCAGCATTTCACCGAGAACATATTGCTCGGTCATCGGCTTTGTGGCAATATGGATCGTGTCTTTCTGCTGTGTGTTGATCAGGATGCCTCCCGCAATGCTCAAACAGAGGATAACTGCAACAACAGCCATAATCTTATTGGTTTTCTTCTGCTTAACGCTGTGTTTGCGCATTCGTTTTTCAATGAATCCAAGTACAAAATCCATTACAAGGGCAAGAAGTGCAATCAGTAAACTGCCGACCATTGTCATTGCCGCATTGTTTGTCGTAATCCCCCGGTAAATCGCAACGCCCAAGCCGCCTGCCCCGATAAAAGAGGCAATACCCGCAAGGGCAATCGTCATCGTCACCATATTGCGGATTCCCGACATAATCACGGGCATAGCAAGCGGAAGCTTGATCTTAAACAAAATCTGCGTTCTTGTACTTCCCATACCTTTTGCCGCTTCCAAAACAGCGGGATCTACATTGGTGATACCCGTATGGGTATTGCGCACCATCGGCAGCAGTGCGTAAACGGTCAGCGCAATAATTGCGGTTGCGTTTCCTACTCCAGAAAAGGGAATCAAAAAGCCGAGCATAGAAATCGACGGTATCGTATACAAAAAATTGATAACGCCTAAAGTCGGCTTTGCAGCTTTTTGAAATTCACCAATTAGAATTCCTGCAAGTCCCCCAAGCAATATGGCAATTAAAATGGAAACCAACGATATTTCCAAATGCTCCAGCAATAATTCCAAGAAAAAATCCATTCTGTCTGTAAAAACAGACCACATATCTGTTAACATTTTTGCACACCCTTTCTTTTAATTGCCTTTACAGGGCAGCTTTCAAAGCACAACCCGCAGTGCAGGCAGTGATTTTGATTGATTTTATACGGCTTTCCTATGCTTATACATTGCTGAGGGCAGACTTTTGCGCATTTTCCGCACCCTATGCAGGAAACGGAGATTTCAAACCCTTTTTTCTGTTCCTTATTCTCTCCGATTGTAAAATTTTCACGGTTAATCGGCTCTCTGCTTAAATCAAAAAATTCGATATTGGCGTTTGCAATGCAGAACGGCTCCAATATGTAACGGCTTTCATTCGGATAAACGCTGTTCATACTTGGATTTTCTTTGAAAATGCGGTCTATCCAATATTTTTGCTCCGTCAGTTTTTCGGCAGTCCCCGACAATCTGACCATTTGAAAATCTTTATTCACGGCAGTTGCTGCAATGTGACTGTCCCGCATCAGCTGTGCGTAAAAATCTTTCCCCCGTGCCGTGCAGAAATAAATTTTTTCATTTTCCGCAAGCATAACATCTATAATCCGTACCTGTGGCAATCCTTTTTCATCCACGGTTGCAAATGCCGCATCTTTCACATCTCGCAAAATCTGTAAACAATCCTGTGCGTCCATTTTATCCCTCCTAAAATTTCAGCCGATGGTTACGGCTTTGTTCCATTTCTCTTTGGACTCCTCTTGCATACTTGATTTCGGGATAACCGAAACCGATCATCATCTCAATGTAATGGTTATCCGGAATATTCAGCATTGCCTTAATATCCGGCATTTGCTCCAACGCACCGAGGGGAAATGTCAGCATGACAGCCCCAAGACCACGGGAAGCACAAAGCAGTTCAAAATATGTTCCGGCAATCACCACATCTTGTATAGGCTCACCGTTCCCTAATGGTGCGTGAGGAATTAAAATATGCGATGCCCCGCAGAAAAGCATATCGGGGCGAACCGTCTTTTCCCATCGTTTCATATCCTCATACGCCTCTTTACCAAATCCTTTTGGATAGATACCTTGCGCCGCCAATTCTTCCATTCGGGAATAAGCAAGCTGACGAAATTGATGCATCTGTCCCTTATCGTCAATCAGGGTGAATTCTACCTGCTGCTTATTGCCGCCGTTTGGGGCATCTGCCAGGCGCTCCAGCATATCGTTTATAATGGCGGCGTCAACATTTTTATATTTATATCTGCGGCAGGAATGTCTGCCTGCAATCAGAGAATCCATTGTCGGCGCTGCGATCTCATAATCAGCAACAGGCAGGCTGTTTTCCGGCTTGTGCCCGAAAATGGAAATGGCACCTGTGGGGCAAACAGCAAGACAATGCTCGCATTTCCAACAGCCGTTCCACCCGAATTCTTTAAAATCTGCCATTTCAGGTTTCTTTGCCTGATTCAGAGAAAGAATTCCTCCGGGGCAAACCTTCACGCATTTTCCGCAGCCTACACATTTTTCTGTATCAACAGCTAAATTTGCCTGATTCATTGTAAGAGCCTCCGTTCCTTGTTTCTGATACTATTGCAACTGCTGTCTTTTCACTCTGCAAGTACGCACTTTTTTATAACACAGTTACCTTTTGGTAACATTTGCATTGTGACTGGGATTGCGGAATTAAAAAATTTTTATCTTTATATATCGCACTTGATTTTATGAGCATATAGCACTATAATTTAAGTGTAATATTCAAATGTGAACGAATGGGAATTTGGGGGGTAAAAGTATGCTGAAGAAAGAAGAACTGCCCGCTTGTCCTGTTGCAACAACCGTGCAAATGGTGGGAAGTAAGTGGAAACTTTTGATTTTGAGAAATCTTCTTGCACGCCCGTGGCGTTTTAACGAACTGCGTAAAAATTTAGAGGGAATCAGTCAAAAGGTACTGACTGACAGCCTGCGTTCCATGGAGGAAGATGGTATCATCACACGGACGGTCTATCCGGAAGTTCCTCCGAGAGTGGAATATTCTCTAAGCGAACTGGGCGAATCCATGCGTCCTATCATTAAAGCAATGGAGCAATGGGGTATGGATTATAAAGCGCAGAATGGTTAATAACCGGGATTATATGGAAAGCAAAAAAACCAGAGGTGTATCCCTCTGGTTTTCTTTTGCTATTTATAAAGTTTTTATCTTTCGAGCTATTTCTTCAATGACCCGCACAAAGCATTCATCACGCTTCCCTGTCAGATCAGGAAGTCCCCAAGCATCATCAAATGCTCTGCCAATATAGGGGCAACCGACATCGCATCCCATTGAAATGGCAATATCGGGCGTGGGAATTTTATCAATCGTCTTGCTGTAAGGCTGTCTTTTTCTTTTTCATCATTAAAAACCCAGCTTGTGCAGCAAAGCAACTACATCAGCGGCTTTCAAAACCCTGCCCATAGCGGCAGCCTTTTCATCAGCAAGACAAGACTGCCAAGATCAACCATCGGCGAAGAAATCAAAAAGAAGAATGTAACGCCAAGCGGCAAGCCTGCGCTTGTAAACCCGATAAACAGCAGAATAGAGGAACACGAGCAGGCTTGTGATATCTAAGCCACAAACGTTCAAAATTGTTGCAATCAGCCGTTTCAGCCAGCTCATACCGAGGACTTCATTTTGAAAAAAGGCCATACGGTTTTGAATACTGCCACAAAAAGCCCTTTTCATATAGCCATATTGAATATACCTATATAATTTGTTTAATAAAAGCCATTGTAAAACGAAAAGCGCTATCTGATTTTCAAAATCAGAAGCTCCGCTCAAAAATCATCCTCAGTTCTGTATTCGGAGTACCAAGCAGGACTTGTTTTTCGGCATCGTCAAAGCGGAAACCAAACCTTTTATAAAAACGAATTGCCCTATCGTTGCCTTTCAATACCCATAGAGCAATTCGTTGATACTCTGCAAGCATCTCCAAGGCAGCGTTCATTAGCTCGTAGCCAACCTTTGCGCCGTGGTACTCAGCGAGGACATAAATCCCATAAATCTCACCATATTCAGCAAGTGTGTGGTCACGATCAGCGCCGTAACCCACAAAGCCGATCACTTTTTCTCCATCTTTCGCCACAAGAATATTGTCCGAATTTTTTTTTGGCGATTGCAGTAAATTTTTGGAGAGTCATCCCAGCCAGATATTGTGCGTCGATTAAGCCCGCATAAGTTTCCTGCCAAGACTTGTAGTGAACATATGCCTTACCGTTGATTTCATCTTCGCTTTCCATCTTTTTTATCGTATAATTAACCATTATAAATAACCTTCAAATAGACTTGCCATTTTAATAAGCACTTATTCCCATTCGATCGTTGCGACTGGCTTTGGCGAAAGATCGTATAAAACGCGGTTGACGTTTTTAACTTCCTTTAAAATGCGGTCGGTAATTTTTATCAAGATGGGCCAATCCAGCTGTTCAATGCTCGCAGTCATGGCGTCAATTGTATTGACTGCGCGCAGGATGACCGGATATTCAAAGCTTCTGGCATTATCGCGCACACCCACTGACTTAAAATCTGGCACAACGGTAAAATACTGCCACACTTTTTTATTCAGCCCCGCCTTTTGAAACTCCTCGCGCAAAATTGCATCCGATTCCCGCACAGCCTCTAACCGTTCTCTGGTAATTGCACCTAAACACCGCACGCCCAATCCCGGGCCCGGGAATGGCTGACGATATACCATTTCATCAGGTAGCCCCAGCTCCAAGCCACAGGCGCGCACTTCGTCTTTAAACAGTTGGCGCAGCGGTTCCACCAGCGCAAACTGCAAATCTTTTGGCAGTCCTCCCACATTGTGATGCGATTTCACCATTTTTGCCGTTTTGGTCCCGCTCTCCACAATGTCCGGATAAATGGTGCCCTGCCCCAGAAAATCAATTCCATCCAGCTTGCGCGCTTCCTCTTCAAACACGCGGATAAACTCACTGCCAATGATTTTCCGCTTCTCTTCCGGATCAGCCACACCAGCAAGTTTGGTCAAAAACCGCTCTGTCGCATCCACATAAACCAGGTTGGCGTTTAGCTGATTTTTAAACACCTCAATAACGCTTTCCGACTCCCCTTTGCGCATCAAGCCGTGGTTGACGTGCACGCACACCAAATTTTTGCCAATGGCTTTTAAAAGCAGCGCTGCAACAACCGAGCTGTCCACGCCGCCTGAAAGCGCCAGCAACACCTTTTTGTCCCCCACCTGCTGTCTCACCAGTTCAATCTGGTCAGCGACAAAATTTTTCATATTCCAGTTTGGCGTAGCTTTACAAACATCAAAGACAAACGGTTTTACCGCTTCTTTGAGCGCCGTTTCATCTTCCGGCCAGGCTGCAACGGTTTTACAGTTTGCACTGTCATGATTTACAGCTAAAAACGGGAGCCCCGTTTGATACAGTTCAGGGCGCACGTCAATCCTCACGCCGTCCACAATGCAGTTCGGCCCGCCGTTTAAAATAACGCCCTTGACATTTGGCAGCGCGTTTAACTCCTCCGCTGTGATATCATGCGGATAAATTTCGCTGTACACGCCAAGCGCGCGAATGGCCCTTGCCAGCACCGTGTTTTCTGTACTGCCCAAATCCAAAATTACAATCATATCCTGCTGCATGCAGCCTCTCCTCCTAATTCTTTTGTGTAACCTTATATTTCCTTAAAATATTATATCACGTCCAAATGGGTTCTTCAATAAAAAACTTGTCTAAAAATAGCGTTTTTTATAAGAATATTTCCGTCAGTTCATTCAATTACACGGGCGCCGCCGAGAATTTCCGGCCAATTTTGCATACTATCTGCCTTTGTGATTTCACGGACGACCTTACAAGGAACACCGGCGGCAAAGGAGTTATCCGGAATATCGCGCACCACCACACTGCCCGCGCCAATCACGCATCCGTTCCCGATGCGGACGCCGGGACACACCGTCACGTTTGCGCCAAACCAGCAGTCGTTTCCAATGAATACCGGCTTTGCATAGCACAAACGTTTCCGCTCGCCGGTTTCCACAAGTATTTCCCGCCGCTCATCGGCAACCATGGGGTGGATGGGCGTAACAATTGTGACACCGGGGCCAAAATTGCAGTTGTCGCCAATGGTTACAGCCGCGTCGTCCTGCACAGTAAGGTTAAAGTTGGCAAACAAATTTTTCCCAATTTTGGTGTGCTTGCCGTAGTGAAAATAGATGGGTCCCTGAAAGAAAAACCCATCCCCGATTTCCCCCACAATGTCTAGGATGATCCGGTTCCGCTTTTCCGTTTCATCCTCATGGGTTTTGTTGTAATCCACATTCAAATTATGCGTTTTTTGTTTGATGGCCTTTAATTCTTCATCGCCCGGCCAAAACAAAACACCCTTTGTAATTTTTTCTTCTTCCCGCATGTGCTTACCCCTTCCTCTGTCTATAAATTGAGCTCCACATTATGTATCCTCTTTTTTCGCCATCACGCCTATGCCCCCTATAACGCTGCAATGCCCTTTGCGATTTCTTCCGGCAAGCCATGTGACACGTCAATTTTTACTGTATCCAGCGTTTCATACAATGCCATTTTTTGCATGCTTCGCGCGATCACATCCGGCTTTCGCAATCCGCTTTCAATGTCTTTTTGCAGCCGCTTAAGCAAAACGTCAATTTCACACACAAGCGACAGCTTATAAACCCGGCAGTTTTTGATGTCAAGCCTAGAAAGGATTTGGTCAATGATGGACTGCTCATGCATCACCCAGCCAAAAATGACAGCCTGATAGGCAGAGCAGCCAATAAAATTATTGAGCACATGGCAGATGTTGTCCAGTACCATGCGTTTGGTTTCTTCCGTCACCAAAAATGGGTTGGCATCCCAGCACCAGTCGCCGTCCAGGAACACACTGTTTTTAATCGTCCGCTTGAGCGCCTGGCAGATGGTTGTTTTCCCAACTCCCATCGCGCCGCCAATCAAATAGAGTTTTTTCAAAATCCCACTCCCTATCTGCACAGTGCAAGCCAAATTGCCCCGCAAAATTACAGCGCTGTCCCCTTCTTTGGGACAAACAAATGCCCGACATCGGCATGTTCCAATGTCAGCAAGCCGATTTTTTTGTCTATTCCGCCCGCATACCCCGTAAGGCTTCCATTTGCGCCCACCACCCGATGGCAAGGTATGAGAATGGAAACCGGATTGCGTCCCACTGCACCGCCAACTGCCTGGGCAGACAAGGTTGACAAGCCGTTTCTCTTGGCGACAAGCCGCGCAATTTCACCATAGGTCATTGTCTGTCCATAGGGGATGGTGCGCAAAATTTCCCACACTGTTTTTTGAAACGGCGTTGCAGAAAAAGAAATTGGCGGCAAAAACGCAGGGTCTTTGCCCTGGAAATAAATTTCCAGCCAGCGTTTGGTTTCACAAAAAATTGGCAATTCTTCTTCTGCATACTGCGCCGGCAGTGTGGCGCCGAAATATTTTTGCCCGTCAAACCACAGCCCGGTCAAAGCCGTTTTGTCGCCTGCCATGGTTATACCGCCAAGCGGCGAGGAGTAATGGCTGACATATATCATCTGTATCCCTCCAGGATTTACCGCAATTTCCCGTTATCACAGTGATGGTTGCATTAAAAATCTGCACTAATATCGGTCACCGTGCCGTTTTTGCGGTTAAACAGCAAAACGGAATCAGAAAAACGCTCTATGCGTACAAATTTGATGAGCTTTTTGGCAGAAACCCCAAAATATTCCGGCAAATAGCGTTTCATATTTTTCTCATCTTTTAAAAAGGCAAAACAACGCTCCCGAAATGCCGGATCCAAAGCGGCGCCCTCTCCTGTCTGCTTCGCACCAGGGTTTAACAGCCGGTCATATAAAATGCACTCAAACAGGCGGCCGTCCCCATCACCAAACACCTTTAAAAGTTCATCGTAAAGCCGATCTACAGAAAGCGCAATCTCAAACAGCCCGCGCGCATAAAAGGACTCCGCCAACGTTTGAAACACCAAAAACGGGCTGCCAAACCGCCCAAACAGATATTCCATCGACTGCTTGAAATTCCCGCTGTTATAGTAGCAGTCCAGCATCCGCTCTATGCGCTTGAGCGCCAGCACGTCGCCATAGGAAAGAAAATCGTTGGAAAACACCTCATAGGGGCATTGCGGCTGGAAGGCATAGTGGAACTGCGCTGCCTGTGCGCGGATGCTTGACCCCTTTAAAAGCTTTAAAAATCCGAGCTGGAGCATATGCGGCCGAAGTTCCATCACGTCATCAAACGAGGTGGAAAAGCTTTTGATATCCTCATAGGGCAGCCCGGCAATCAAATCTAAATGGATGTGGATGTTGTCCGCCTCCATGAGCGCTAAAACCTTTTGCTTTAAGGATGCAAACGATATGTTGCGCCCGATTGCAGCAAGCGTTTTGGGATTGGTGGACTGCACGCCGATTTCAAACTGGAAAAGCCCCTTTGGCGCGGTTTTTAAAAGCGCAAGCGTCTCATCGTCCAAAAGGTCGCCCGCCAGCTCAAAGTGAAAGCGGGTGGCAGGCGCCTGCTCAATCAGGAATGCAAAAATTTCATATGCGCGCTTGCGGTCGGCGTTAAAGGTGCGGTCTACAAACTTTAAAAGCGGCACGCCGTGTGAAATGAAAAACAAAAGCTCTTTCTTCACCCGTGAAACGTCCAAATACCGCACACGCGCACTTTCTCCTGACAAACAATAACTGCACCGGTAAGGGCATCCCCGCGACGACTCATAGTAATAAATTTTCCCCGGCTGCAAAACATCTGCTTCTTCGTACGCAAAGGGAAGCGCGTTTAAATCACAGGGCGGCGCGGGCGGATTTTTCACAATTTCCCCGCTGCCGTTGCGCCACACAAGTCCTTCCACACTGGAAAAATCGGTCGCATTTGCATCCAGCGCATGCAAAAGCTGCGGCAGCGTGCGCTCCCCTTCCCCGGTCAAAACAGCGTCCACCGCCGGATTTTGACGCAAGACATCACAAGCGTCGTACGACACCTCCGGCCCGCCCAAAACCAATGTGAGCGAAGGGCAAATTTCTTTTAGGCAGGCACATATGGCAAGAATATTTGCAATATTCCAAATATAACAAGAAAACGCTATAACATCCGCGCGGCATGCATAAATACCCGCGAGTACAGCGTTTATTTGGTCGTTG
>JAJXRJ010000021.1:0-37367 GCA_021629085.1 Oscillospiraceae bacterium
TTTCCACATAAAAATATGCACCTCCAAAAGTGTCTAACTTTTGGGGTGCATATCATTTGGATGCGCTTTTTCCTTTTATCAATGCTGGGGTTCATAGGTGCCGCGGCACCGCCACAGCCCGTTTTTATTCTAAAAAGTCTTTTAATTTTTTGCTCCGGCTCGGATGCCGCAGCTTACGGAGCGCCTTGGCTTCAATTTGCCGGATCCGTTCCCGTGTGACATTAAATTCCTTGCCCACCTCTTCTAACGTGCGGGCGCGGCCGTCGTCTAAACCAAACCGCAGCCGAAGCACTTTTTCTTCCCGCAGGGTGAGGGTGTTGAGCACGTCCATAAGCTGCTCTTTGAGCAGCATGAATGCCGCCATGTCGGAGGGCGCCGGCGCGTCGTTGTCGGGAATAAAGTCGCCCAAAATACTGTCCTCTTCTTCGCCGATGGGCGTTTCCAAAGAAACGGGCTCCTGTGCGATTTTCATAATCTCACGCACCCGGTCCTCACTCATGTTCATTTCCGCCGCAATTTCATCCACATGCGGTTCGCGGCCCAGCTCCTGCAACAACTGGCGGGACACGCGGATGAGCTTGTTGATGGTTTCCACCATGTGCACCGGGATGCGGATGGTGCGCGCCTGGTCGGCGATGGCGCGGGTGATGGCCTGCCGGATCCACCAGGTGGCATAGGTGGAAAATTTATATCCCTTGGTGTAGTCGAATTTTTCAACCGCTTTGATAAGCCCCAGATTGCCTTCCTGGATGAGGTCTAAAAACAGCATGCCGCGCCCCACATAGCGCTTGGCGATACTCACCACCAGCCGGAGGTTTGCCTCAGACAGCCGTTTTTTTGCGGCCTCGTCGCCGTGCTGCATGCGCTCGGCCAGTTCAATTTCCTCGTCAGCAGAGAGCAGCGGCACCTTCCCAATTTCCTTCAGATACATCCGCACCGGGTCGTCCAGGCCAACCCCTTCCGGGATGGACAGGTCGATTTCTTCCTCATTGGTCTGAATCTCCGCAAGCTCGCGGTCAAGGTCCTCCACAAGCTCAATGCCCAGCCGCTCCATGGTTTCATACAGCTTTTCGATCTGCTTTAAATCCAAATCGATTTCGGAAAGAGCATCCATAATTTCTTTGAATGATAAAACGCCCTTTTTCTGGCCCAGTGCAATCAGGTCTTTAATGGCGGATTTTTTTCCGCTGATGGCAGATGGCTGTGCCTTTTTTTCCTCGGGCATATGTGTACTCCTCCTTTCCGGTTCTCATTTGTCTTTTTGCAGCTCGTTGATAGCGTTTAAATCGCCCGCTTTTATAAGCGCTGCGATTTTCCGCTTTTTTTTCTCGTCTAATATGGTTTTAATATAATCGGTGATCGCTTTTTCGCAATCATCGCATTTGGCGTCAATCGAGAGGATTTTGGTCACTTCGCCCGCCTCCTCCTCTAAAAAGGCGGTTTCCACCGCTGCTGCAGTCAGTGGCTGCGCGCTGTCAACCATCAGTTTCAGCAGCTTTTTGTGGATTTCGCGGTCAAACAGGCTTTCCAACTGTGCTTGATACGCCTTTGCAAAGGATGGCCTGCCAAGAAGCACCGAAAGCAGCAGTTCCTGTGTTTTTTCCAGCCGGTCGCCGGTCACTGCACCCGCGTAAGGGGCAATGGTGGGAAGCGCGCTGTCTGCTGCGGCTGCGCGGCGTCCGCTCCGGTTCAGCTGCAGATAGATGGCCTGCGTGCTCACACCCGTTTTTTGCGACAGCTCGCCAATGACCACGTCGAGCTCCACCTCGTTTTTGATGCTGGCAAGATAGGGCAGAAGCTCAGTGATATACGCAATTTTATCTGCGCTCTGATTCAGATTATATTTTTCCCCGCAAATCTGCATTAAATACAAAATATCTGTCTTTCTTTTGGACAGGATGTGGGAAAACCGGTCTTTGCCGTATTTTTTGATGAATTCATCCGTATCCTTTGCGCCATAGACGTTGATGACCGACGCTTTTATATCCTGCTCGCGCAAAATGCCCACCGCGCGTTTGGCGGCGGCAATCCCGGCGTCATCGCTGTCGTAGCAGATGATCACCTCGTGGAAATAGCGCTTTAAAAGCTTTGCCTGGTCGGCGGTGAGCGAGGTGCCAAGCGACGCGGCCACATTTACAATGCCCGCCTGCATGAGCGAAATGACATCCATATAGCCTTCCACCAGAATAATCTCTTTGGATTTGGACTTCCTGGCAATGTTTAGGCCGTACAAATTTTTGCTTTTATTGTAAATTAACGTTTCGGGCGAGTTCAAATACTTCGGGCCGCTGCCCTCTGTGATGCGCCGCGCGCCGAAGCCGATGATTTTGTCGTGTACATTAAAAATGGGAAACATCACCCGGCCGCGGAACTTGTCAATATAATCCCCCGTGTCGGTGCGGATGCTAAGCCCAGCCTCCAAAATGCTGCCCTCTGAATAGCCCAGGCCCAAAAGATGGTCCAAAAGCTGGCGTTTGCCTGCGGGCGAATAGCCCAGCCAAAAGCGTTTTGCCCACGCGCCGTCCAAGCCGCGCTCTTTTAGATAGGCCACGCCGGCGGCCCCTTCTTTTTTTGCAAGCATGGAAAAGAAAAACTTTGCCGCCGCAAGGCTTATGGCAAAGAGGGTTTCTTTTTTATCTGCAATCCGCCTTTCTCTCTGGGCGTCCTGCGGGTTGGCCGCGGGCAGCGCAATGTTTGCCCTTGCCGCAAGCTGCATGACCGCCTCCACAAAGGTGAGGTTTTCATTTTTCATGACAAATGAAATGACCGTGCCGCCCTCGCCGCACCCAAAGCAGTGGAAAATGCCCTTTTGCGGCGAGACCGAAAAAGAGGGCGTTTTTTCATTGTGGAACGGGCACAGCCCCATATAGCTGCTGCCGCTCCGCTTTAATGCGACGGTTTGGGAGATGACGTCGACAATGTCGTTTTTTTCAATGACCTCCGAGATGATATATTCCGGGAAAAGAGGCATTTTTTATCACCATGTTTCAAACAGATCCCAGCATTTGAATCTGCAACTAAAATTCCATATTCGACTTTTTTTATCAAATTCCTTTTTTTTGATGAACAAATTGTGAATACGAACAATCGTAAATTTAAAAGCTCCAGGTTTTGGGCACAAACAGCTCCTCAAACATGCGCAGCGAATAACTGTCCGTCATGCTGGCAATATAATCGCACACCACCCGGTGCTTGCCGTCCTGTTCGGCGCGCGCCAAAAATTCCGGCGGGAGTTCATCAATATGCTGTAAGAAGTAGGAGTACAAATGTTCAATCACAAGCTCCACCTTGCTGTCCTGCTTGGCGGGGCTTGTGTAGACGTGCGCAAACATAAACCTGCGAAGCTCCATCATGGCGTCCCATATGGGCTGCGACATGCCCACTGATTCGGTTTCTTTTGTAGTGTTAATGAGGTCGGTAATCAGCGTGTTGATGCGCGCCGAGTGCGCATGGCCCAGCGTATCCAGAATGTCTTTTGGAATGTCTTCCGGCGTGAGCATGCCCGCGCGGATGGCGTCGTCAATATCGTGGTTTAAATAGGCGATGCGGTCGGCAAATTTGATGACCTGGCCCTCGTAGGTGTCGGCCAGCATGTCGCCGGTGTGGTTCAAAATGCCGTTTCGAACCTCGTAGGTGAGGTTTAGGCCCGCGCCGCCCTTTTCCAGCACATCCACCACCCTCAGGCTCTGCCGGTAATGCTGGAACCCGTCGGGCGAGAGCTCGTCCAGCATCCGCTCGCCGGTGTGGCCAAAGGGGGTATGTCCCAAATCGTGGCCTAAGCTGATTGCCTCGGTGAGGTCCTGATTTAAACGCAGCGCTTTAGAGATGGTTGCGGCAATCTGCGACACCTCCAGCGTATGGGTGAGCCGCGTGCGGTAGTGGTCGTTGTCGGGCGCAATAAACACCTGCGCCTTGTGCTTTAAGCGGCGGAATGCCTTGGAATGCACAATGCGGTCGCGGTCGCGCGCAAAATCCGTGCGGATTTCACACGGCGTTTCTTGGCGCTGCCTGCCCCGGCTTTGGCCAGACAGGCAGGCGTGCTTCCACAAAATTTGTTTTTCAAGTGCTTCGTTCTCCGTCCGTATGCTCAAAAATGCGTCACCTCAGCTCTTCTAAAATGCGGTTGGCCAAAAGCCCCGCGCGGGAGATGGCGTTTTTATCCTCCCATGCGGGTTTTTGTGCGGCCACGCCAAAGTGCCCTGCGCCAAACTGTGCGCTGGAGCTGCCTAAAATGGTCATGCCGTCCACCAGCATGCAGTCGTGAATGGCACGGATTGTGGCCTCTTGCCCGCCAAACAGAGAGCCGCCGCACACCAGGGCCGCGCCAAGTTTTCCCACCAGGCCTTTTTTTGCGCGCAGTGCGCGCGTCTTGTCAAAAAAGCACTTGAGCTGGGCGCTCATGGAGCCAAAATACACCGGGCTTCCAAACAGCACCGCGTCGCATGCAGTTAAATCCTCCAGCAAATCAAAAAGCGGCGTATCCTGATAGCAGCTCTGGTTGCAGGGGGAAGAGCAGTTTACGCAAAAAGGCGTTTTGCACGCCAAAATCAGTTCCTGTAAATGCACCAGGCGTGTGTTTGCACCGGCCGCCTCCAGCGTATCCAAAACCGTATTTAACAAAAACACGGTATTGCCGTTTTTATCCGGGCTCCCGTTTAATGCAATGATATTCATAAAACCATTCCTTTCAATATATTATATAGAATACCACGAAAATGCAAAAATTCCTTTATTTCGCACAATCAGAAAAAAATCTGCAGCAATAGAATGAGGCAGAGCCCCGGAATGCCAAGCCCGCCGACAACGAGCGCCGTGATGGGATTTGCGCCGACATAAATGCCTGTAAAGCCCGAAAGTGCATTGATGAGAAGCAGCAGTATTAAACCAATAAAACTGTTTAAAATAAGCTTTAGGAACAGCTTTAACGGCTTAAAAAAGATTTTTGTGACAACAAACAGCAGCAAGATGCCCAAAATATAGCCAACCGCGCCCGCAAACTGCACCTGCGTCATGTGGATACCCCCTCTTTTTAAGAACTTTGTCCGTTTGTAGCAGTATATTTTTTTTACGCATCTATTATGACAGGTTTTGGACAAATCGGGAAATGTGTGGTAAACTATAAATAAAGAAAGGATGGATGCATGTATGGCATTGCTCTCTGGCGACAAACAGTTTCATTTGCAAATAAAACAGGGGGACGTGGGGCACTACGTCATTCTGCCCGGCGACCCCGGCCGGGTGTCCAAAATTGCGGCGCACTTAGAAAACGCAAAGCAGGTGGCGCAAAACCGCGAGTACAACATTTACACTGGATATTTAGACGGCGAAATGGTGAGCGTGTGCTCCACCGGCATTGGCGGGCCGTCCGCGGCCATTGCGGTAGAGGAGCTTGTAAAATGCGGCTGCCACACGTTTATCCGGGTGGGAACAAGCGGCGGGATCCATTTGGATGTGGCGGGCGGCGACCTCATACTGCCGTCTGCGGCAGTGCGCGGCGACGGCACCAGTAAGGAATACCTGCCGCCTGATTACCCGGCGGCGGCGGACTTTTCGGTGCTGTGCGCGCTAAAGGAAAGCGCGGATAAGCTTTGCCCCGGCGGGGAGGGGAACGCCTGCCATGTGGGGGTTGTACAGAGCAAGGATTCCTTTTACGGCGAAACCAACCCGGAAACCATGCCGGTGTCGGACTACCTGCTGCGCCGGTGGGAGGCATATGTAAAGTGCGGCTGCCTCACCTCTGAGATGGAGTGCGCCACCCTCTTTTCGGTTGCCATTGCAAGGGGCGTGCGCGCAGGCGCAGTGATTACCGCTCTGTGGAATGTGGAGCGCACCAAGCAGGGCCTGGACGACACAGTGTGCATGGACAGCACCCGCGCGATCAAGTGTGCGGTGGACGCCATCCGCCTGCTCATGAAAAAGGATAAAAATTGCTAGAATTTTCATAAATTTTGATAGCATTTTTGCCGCCCGTGTGATACACTTTAAGACAAATCCCGGGCGGCAGATTTGCGCCCGGCAAAAGGAGAGAATCAAGATGCGGCTTGTAAAAAAACTGACTGACTGGACCATGGAATTTATGGAGTTTGGCAAGCTTTCGTGCACGGCGCCCTGCTCCATGTACAGCGTGCTGCTTGCGCACGGCAAGATAGACGACCCGTTTTACCGCGACAACGAATATGCGGCCACGGCGCTTTCCAACGAGGACTGTGACTTTTCGTGCCGGTTTGACGTGGGTGCAGATATGCTGCAAAAAGAGCATGTGGCGCTTGTGTTCCACGGGCTGGACACGCTGTGCGGCATCCGGTTAAACGGCGAAACAATCGGTGCGGCCGACAACATGCACCGCACCTGGACGTTTGACGTCAAGCCCCTTTTGCGGGAGACGGGAAACGAGCTTTTGCTGCACTTTGCGTCGCCCACCGCCTATATCCGCAAGCAGCAGCAGCGAAAAAAGACCTATGGCACCGATAACTGCATGGATGGCTTCTTACATATCCGCAAGGCCCACTGCATGTTTGGGTGGGACTGGGGCCCCAAGCTTCCCGACATGGGCATTTTCCGCGATGTGGAGGTTTTGGCCTATGATGTAAAAATTGAGGATTTTGCCATTTCGCAAATCCACAAGGACGGCAAGGTGACCCTTCTGGCAAAGCTTTCGGCGTCCGGGGGGGACAGCGCCGCGTTTTGTGTCACTTCGCCGGACGGAAGGGAGCATTGCGTGCCGTTTGACAAGCACGGCAGGGCAGAGATAGGACTTTCAAACCCTGCGCTTTGGTGGCCCAACGGCTATGGGGACCAGCCGCTCTATCAGGCGCGGGCCGAGCTGTATGCGGGCGGTATGTTAGAAGACGTGCAGAAAAAATCCATTGGGCTCCGCACGCTTACGGTGAGCACAGCGTATGACGAATACGGCGAGGAATTTTGCTTTGTGGTAAACGGCGTCAAGCTGTTTGCCATGGGCGCCGACTATATCCCTGAGGACAGCCTTTTGCCCCGCTGTTCGCAAGAACGCACCAGCCAGCTTTTAAACGATTGCGTAAAGGCCAATTTCAACTGCATCCGCGTTTGGGGCGGCGGGCACTACCCAAGCGACGGTTTCTTTGATTTATGCGATTCGCTCGGCCTCATTGTATGGATGGATTTTATGGTTGCCTGCGGCAAGATAGACTTGTCCAAACGCATGGAGGAAACCATGGTAAACGAGTTTTCCGACAACATCCGGCGCATCCGGCACCACGCGTCGCTGGGGCTTTTTTGCGGCAACAACGAGGTGGAGGAAAGCTATATTTATTCTTCCCACAAAGACAGCTTGAAATTAAAAACCGACTATGTGCGGCTGTATGAGCAGATTTTGCCCGATTTGTGCGAGGAGCTTGCGCCCGACGTCTTTTACTGGCCGTCGTCGCCGTCGTCCGGCGCTGCGTTTGACGACACCTGGGCGGAAAACCGGGGCGATTCGCACTATTGGGGCGCATGGCACAAAAATATGCCGTTTGAATCCTACCGCGACCACTACTTCCGGTTTTGCTCCGAATTTGGGTTTGAGTCGTTCCCCTGCCAAAAAACGGTGAACAGCTTTGCAGAGCCCAAGGATTTAAACGTATTTTCCAAGGTGATGGACAGCCATCAGAAGTGCCGGGGCGGCAATGTGAAAATTTTAAATTATGCCGCGGACAAATACCTTTACGCCAAGGACTTTTCCAGCCTGCTGTATGTGTCGCAGCTCTTGCAGGCAGATGCCATCCGCTATGGCGTGGAGCATTTCCGGCGGTTCCGGGGCCGGTGCATGGGAGCGATCTACTGGCAGCTGAACGACTGCTGGCCCACTGCCTCCTGGTCGTCTGTAGACTACTTCGGGCGGTGGAAGGCCCTGCACTACTATGCAAAGCAATTCTTTGCGCCGGTGCTGCTCTCCGCGCATGAAAAGGCGCTGCATGTATCGTTTAACGTGGCCAACGAAACGCGGGAGGCGTTTTTGGGCAGGGTGGAAATTGTGGTAAAAGACGTGCATTTTAATGAGATGAACGCCTGGCGTACAGACGTCAGCGTGCCGCCGCTCTCCTCCAAAGACATGCTGGACATCGACTTTTCTGTGTGGATGGACGGGCATCTGGATACGCGCTTTGTGGAATACCGGCTGTTTGACCGCGCGGGCAATTTGCGTTCCTGCCGTGCGCTGCTGTTTGAAAAACCACGGTTTTTTACATTTTTGCCGCCCAACATCTCGGTGCGCGCCCAGGAAGAGGGGGACGAAATTGCGTTTTATGTGTCGGCTGACGCGCTTGCAAAGGGGGTTGCGCTGGACTTTTTGCATCACGATATTGTGCTTTCTGACAACTTTATCGACCTGACGGGCAAGGAGGAACGGCGCATTGCCGCAGCCAAGGCAGACGGCGTTTCGGCCAAAGCGCTGCTGGACGATTTAACGGTGCAAAGCGTGTATGACATTGCAAATTAAGGAGGGGGTGCCATGGAGCGCCATCCGTTCCCCGCGGTGTGGGATCAAAACAGCCGCATTTTGATTTTGGGCAGCTTCCCTTCGGTGAAATCCCGCGAAGCAAACTTTTATTACGGGCATCCCAAAAACCGGTTTTGGCAGGTGCTGTCCGGGCTGTTTGGCTGTGGGACGCCGGGCACCATCCCCGAAAAGCGCGCGCTTTTGTCGGCGTATGGCATTGCGCTGTGGGATGTTTTGGCGGCGTGCGAAATCACCGGCTCGTCCGATGCATCCATCAAACGCCCGGTGCCCAACGACCTTGCGGCCTATTTTGCAAAGTTCCCGGTGCGCGCGGTGTTTCTAAACGGCGCCACAGCGCACCGGCTGTATGTGCGCTATGCGTGTTTGCCAGAGCAAGTCCCCGCAATAAGGCTCCCTTCCACCAGCCCTGCCAACGCGCAGTTTTCACTTCCAAAGCTAATGGATGCGTGGAAGGTGGTTTTAGACTATGTATAAAGCGGGGGCGCGAAAAACGCGCCCCCGCTTTTGCAGTTAGCAGCCGGATGCAAACTGCTGTTTGGTCTGGTCCAGCTTTTGCTGCTGGGCCTGTTCGGGCGCATACCAGCCCTTTTCCGACATTTTGGTATAAATCTCATTCTGCATTTTTAAGGTGTCGTTTAAGGCGCAGTCAAATGCGCTGTGCACGTTTTGCGTGCTGGACTCGATACTGCCGTGCAAATACAAATCGCACGCGCCCTTTACCTGGAGCAGAATGTCTTCCATCAGGGTTTTATCTTCCATGGGGGTTCCTCCTTACAGGGTTTGATAAATTTTATTGAAAATCTCGGTGTGCCTGGTTTCTAACTGCTGCACAAACTGTTTGAGCTGCGGGTCAGACAGTTTGTTGGCAGTTTCACAGCATTTTTGCTTAAAAATCTTTTCATGTTCCAGCGCGTCCTGGATATAGAGCAGTTCTTTTGTAGTCATCGCTTGTTTCACCTCCCAGATTTGTCTTTAGTATGCGCTTTTATAAGGAAAGCTATGCAGTTAAAATCTGTTCTTTTGTGACATTTCAACTTAACCTGTGTCCTTTTTTCCTTCTTTTTTCGTGTATTTTTTGGGAATTTCAGCAAATGTATTGAAAAAAAAAGACGGATTTGATATAATATTTTGAATACCAGAAGTGGAGGGAGTGCCGTGACCAGGCAGGGCAAAGTGGTAAAAATCAAAGACGGCAAAACCTATGTTGCGGTGGACCGCGAGACGGCCTGTTCCGGCAACTGTGCAAACTGCCTTGGCTGTCCGGACACCACGCGGGTGATTGAGGCCAAAAACCCAATCGGCGCCGGTGTCGGCGACGACGTGGTGATTGGCACCGACACCAGTGCAGTGCTCACCGCGGCGTTTTTTGTCTATCTATTGCCGCTGCTGCTTATCTTTGGCGTTTGCATTTTGGCGGACGCCTACCTAAAAAACGCGGCGCTGACAACCGTTCTGGTATTGCTGGCGGTTGTGGTGTGGATGGCTGTCATCCGGCTGCTCAACCGCAGGCAGTTTCAAAGCGTGATTTTGGAGGTGGCCAGGCTTGAGGATTAACATTGTAACCGGGCATTTTGGAAGCGGAAAAACCGAATTCGCTTTAAACTACGCGCTCAAGCTAAGACAAACCCATGACAACGTGGTCATTTGCGATATGGACATTGTCAATCCCTATTTCCGCACCAACGACGTGCGGGAATTTTTAAAAAAGCACGGCATCCGGGTGATTTCATCCGAGTACGCCAGCACCAATATTGACATGCCGACGCTGCCGGGCGATATTTTATCGGTGTTTGCCGATAAAGACTGCCAAGCGGTGTTAGACGTGGGCGGCGACGAGGACGGCGCGGTGGCGCTGGGGCGGTTCCAAAGCCTCATCCGGCAGGAGCCGTACAACCTGTTTTTGGTGGTCAATGCGCTTCGCCCGCTGACGCAGACGCCGGAGGAAGTGGTGCAGATGGCGCGCGAAATCGAGGCGGCGTCCCGCCTTTGTGTGACGGCGCTTGTAAACAACACCAACCTTTCGGTGCAAACCGAGCCCAAACACTTGCTGGACGGCATGCCGGTGGTAAATGCCGCGGCAAATATGCTTGGCAAAGAGGTGGCCTATCTATCGGGCAGGCCCGATATTTTAGACGCGCTGCCGCCGGGGCTTTTGGCAAAGCGGTTTGATTTAAATTTATATATGCAGCTCCCGTTTTGAGCTGTGCGACCATGCAGTTTGCGGGGCGGCAAACGCCCCGTGGCCAACGATTTAGAAGGAGGTGCCATTATGGCAAGGGTAATTTTTAACGAGGACAGGTGCAAAGGCTGTATGCTGTGCGTGAGCGCGTGTCCCAAAAAGATTGTTGTCATTGCAAAAGACAGGCTCAACAAAAAAGGGTTTAACCCCGCCACCGTCGTTGAAATGGACAAATGCATCGGCTGTGCATTTTGCGCCACCATTTGCCCCGACGTTGTCATTGAGGTTGAAAAATAAGATTGTCGTTTCACAGGTGCTGTGATGGAAAAGAAAGGAAGGATTTACATGGCCAAGGTTTTGGTAAAAGGCAATGAGGCGTTAGCCGAGGCGGCAATCCGTGCGGGCTGCCGGCTGTTTTTCGGCTATCCCATTACGCCGCAAACAGAGGTTTCGGCATACATGGCAAAGAGGATGCCCAAGGTGGGCGGCCTGTTTTTGCAGGCGGAGAGCGAGGTTGCGGCCATTAACATGGTGTACGGCGCAGGCGGTGCAGGCGCGCGCGTGATGACCAGCTCGTCCAGCCCCGGCATCAGCTTAAAATCAGAGGGGATTTCCTATATCGCGGGCGCGGACGTCCCCTGCGTTATTTGTAACATTGTGCGCGGCGGCCCGGGCCTGGGCGGCATCCAGCCGGCGCAGTCCGACTATTTCCAGGCGGTCAAGGGCGGCGGCCACGGCGACTATCACATGATTGTGCTGGCCCCCTCTTCCATCCAGGAGATGGTGGATTTGACGTCCGACGCGTTTAATTTGGCGGACGAATACCGCATGCCCGTCATGATTATGGGCGACGGCATGCTGGGGCAGATGATGGAGCCGGTGGAATTCCCCGAAGAGGGGGAAAACGCGGTGGTTGCGGAAAAAGGCTGGGCCACCACCGGCACCCGGATGAAGCGCAAGCACAACGTGATTAACTCGCTTTACATCAATGCCAAAGAATTGGAAGACACCGTTTTGGCGCGGCAGAAAAAGTATGACGCGATTGTGGAAAATGAGACGCGGTGCGAGGTGGTGGACGCAGACGATGCGGACATCATTTTAGTGGCGTACGGCACCACGGCGCGGATTGCCAAAACCGCCATGGCAAAGGCGCGGGAAATGGGCTATAAGGTGGGGCTGATCCGTCCCATCACACTGTGGCCGTTCCCGGCAGAGGCATTCCAAAAGGTTGCAGACGGCAAAAAGAAATTTTTGGCAGTGGAAATGAGCATGGGCCAGATGGTGGAAGACGTCCGGCTTTCGGTAAACGGCCGCGGCGAAGTGGACTTCTTTGGCAGGACCGGCGGCATTATCCCTACGCCGAATGAAATTGTGGAGAAAATTGTGGAACTTGCGGGAGGTGCGAAATAATGGAGAAGGTGTTTCAAAGACCCCACGCGCTTTGCGACGTGGAGCTGCACTACTGCCCCGGCTGCCCGCACGGCATTGTGCACCGGCTGATTGCGGAAGTGATTGACGAGCTGGGCATTGAGGGCAAGACCATCGGCGTTGCGCCGGTTGGATGCAGCGTGTTTGCATACAATTATTTTGAATGCGATATGCAGGAGGCCGCCCATGGGCGCGCGCCGGCTGTTGCAACAGGCATCAAACGGGCCAATCCCGACAACTTTGTGTTCACCTATCAGGGCGACGGCGACCTTGCGGCCATCGGCACCGCGGAAACGGTGCATGCGGCGGCAAGGGGCGAAAACATCTCGGTGGTGTTTATCAACAACGCAATTTACGGCATGACCGGCGGGCAGATGGCCCCCACCACGCTGGTGGGCCAGGTGACCCAAACCACGCCGTATGGGCGCGACCCCAAGCTGCAGGGCTATCCGGTAAAAGTGTGCGAAATGCTCTCCACGCTAGAAGGCCCGTCTTATATTGAGCGGGTTTCGGTGGACTGTGTGCCCAATATCAGAAAGGCAAAAGCGGCCATTAAAAAATCGTTCCAGGCACAGCTTGCAGGCGAGGGCTTTTCACTGGTGGAAGTGGTTTCGTCCTGCCCTACAAACTGGGGGATGACGCCGCTTGAGGCCATGGACTGGCTGCGTGAAAACATGCTTAAGGAATATCCTTTGGGCGTATATAAAGACAGACTGGCGAAGGGGGACAAATAATCATGACGCATGAACTGGTATTTGCAGGCTTTGGCGGGCAGGGCATCCTGTTTGCCGGCAAGGTCATCGCCTATGCGGGGATGATAGAAAACAAAAACGTGTCCCACCTCCCCTCTTACGGCCCTGAAATGCGCGGCGGCACGGCAAACTGCCACGTCATTGTGTCGGATGCACCGGTTGCATCCCCGGTAATCATCAACCCGTCTGCCATTGTGGTGATGAACGGCCCGTCGCTGGACAAATTTGAAAGCAGCGTTTTGCCGGGCGGCAAAATATTTATCGACAGCACGCTTATTTCAAAAGAGGTTGCGCGCACCGATGTGGACGTGTACCGCATTCCCGCCACCTCTTTGGCGCACGAATTGGGCATCCCTAAGCTTGCCAACATCATCATGGTGGGAAAACTGGTGAAGGAAACGGGTATTTTCACCTATGACGAAATTAAAAGTGCCATCACCAAAATGGTGCCGGCGTCAAAACCCGAACTGTTAGAGAATAATATGAAGGCATTTGACACAGGATATCATTTATGAAACAATTAACTTCCCCAAATGTGATCAAAGATTTGTTAAACCAGTATGGGTTCCGGTTTTCCAAGTCGCTGGGGCAGAATTTCCTGATTGACGAGGCCGCGCTGGAAACCATCACCGGCGCGGCTTTTTTAAACGGGGACGACCTGGTGCTGGAAATCGGCCCGGGCTTTGGCACGCTCACCCAGAGGCTTTGCCAGACTGCCAAAAAAGTGGTGGCGGTGGAAATTGACCGCGCGGTCATCCCGGTGCTTGCGGACACCCTGTGCGGATTTGACAATCTCACGGTGTTAAACGAGGATATTTTAAAAGTCGATTTGCCTTCGCTTATAAACGAGCAGTTTTTGGGAAACCCTTTTAAAGTGGCGGCCAATCTGCCCTATTACATCACCACGCCCATCATTATGGCGGTTTTGCGCAGCGGCGTGCCGTTTACGCACATGGTTGCCATGGTGCAAAAAGAGGTGGCACAGCGGTTTTGCGCGCCGCCCGGCGGCAAGGATTACGGCGCGGTGACGGTGGCGGTGGACTACTACTGTGAGGCTGAGCGCATTTTAGACGTGCCCCCGTCCTCCTTTCTGCCCCCGCCCAAGGTGACGTCGTCCGTCATCCGGCTCACCCGGCGCAAAGCGCCCAAGGTGCAGGTAAAGGATGAGGCCGTGTTTTTTAAGACGGTGAAGGCGGCCTTTGCCCAGCGGCGGAAAACCCTTTTAAACACGCTTGCAAACGCGGGCGGGTTTGGGCATCCAAAAGCGCGGCTGTCAGAAATCCTCACCGCCTGCGGCATTGACCCTGCGCGCCGCGGCGAAACGCTCTCCATAGAGGAGTTTGCCGCACTTTCCGACGCATTGATAGAAAATTGACAAATTTTATATTTGCTGGAAGGAGTTTGCAGGAGTTTATAGAATGAATAATAATAGGGCGGCAATTAGGGATTGCAGGAACGCCGCAAATGACACAGCATAATGGTTCACGATTTATAAACGCATGAAAGGAGCAAAAACCATGACAAACAACAAAAAAGTCCTCGCCTGGCTGGACGAAATGGTCAAGCTGACAAAACCCGATGAAGTCATCTGGATTGATGGCAGCGAAGCGCAGAAAAAAGCGCTGGAACAAGAGGCTGTTGCAAGCGGAGAGCTCACCGAGTTAAACCAGGAAAAGCTTCCCGGCTGTTTCTTGCACAGAACGGCGGTAAATGACGTTGCACGCGTGGAAAACAAAACCTTTATCTGCACCCGCAAAAAAGAGGATGCAGGCGCAACCAACAACTGGATGGATCCCAAAGAGGCCTATGAAAAACTGGGCAAGCTCTATGATGGTTCCATGAAAGGCCGCAAAATGTATGTGGTGCCCTTTATTATGGGCCCGGCCAAATCCCCCTTCTCCAAGGTGGGCATTGAGCTGACCGACAGCATTTATGTGGTGCTCAATATGCTCATTATGACCCGCGCGGGCAATATTGCGCTGGAGGAAATCGGCGAGAACGGCGATTTTACCAAATGCCTGCACGCTAGAAAAGATATTGACGACGACAACAAATACATTGTGCACTTCCCTGAGGACAACACCATCTGGTCGGTCAACTCCGGCTACGGCGGGAACGTCCTGCTGGGCAAAAAGTGCCTTGCGCTGCGCATTGCCAGCTATTTAGGCAAGCAGGAGGGCTGGATGGCAGAGCACATGCTCATTTTGGGGCTGGAAAACCCCCAGGGCGAAGTGAAATACATCTCTGCCGCATTCCCCAGCGCCTGCGGCAAAACCAACCTGGCCATGCTCATCCCGCCCAAGGAATATAAGGGCTATAAGGTTTGGACGGTGGGCGACGACATCGCCTGGCTGCGCATTGGCAAAGACGGCAGGCTTTGGGCGGTCAACCCGGAAGCGGGCTTCTTCGGCGTTGCGCCGGGAACCAGCGAGAAGACCAACCCCAATGCGCTGCACACCACCATGCGCAACACCATCTTTACTAACGTTGCCTTAAAAGACGACGGCACCGTTTGGTGGGAAGGCCTGGATAAAAACGTGCCGGAGCACGCCATTGACTGGAAGGGCAACGATTGGACCCCGGCTACGGGCGAAAAGGCTGCGCATCCCAACTCCCGGTTTACTGCGCCGGCCAAGCAGTGCCCCTGTATTTCTCCCGAGTGGGAAAACCCCGAGGGCGTGCCCATTACCGCAATGGTATTTGGCGGGCGCCGTGCAAAAACCGCCCCGCTGGTATACCAGGCATTTGACTGGAACCACGGCGTATTTGTGGGCGCCACCATGGCGTCGGAGACCACGGCTGCAGCAGCTGGCGCGGTCGGCGTTGTGCGCCGCGACCCCATGGCAATGCGTCCGTTTATCGGATACAATGTCAACGACTACTTCAAGCATTGGCTGGAAATGGGCAAAAAGATCCCGAACCCGCCCAAAATTTTCCACGTCAACTGGTTCCGTCTCGACGACGAGGGCAACTTCATGTGGCCCGGCTTTGGCGACAACCTGCGCGTGCTGGAGTGGATTATCAAACGCTGCGAGGGCAAAGTGGATGCGCGTGAAACGGCCATTGGCTATCTGCCCGAAGTGGACGATATCAACATTGACGGCTTAGATACCACCAAAGACACCCTAAATGAGCTGCTCACGGTGGATACCGGCATCTGGAAAGAAGAAGCCAAAGGCATTCAGGAATTCTTTGATTCGCTGGGCGAAGGCTTCCCCGAAGAGCTCAGAACACAGCTTGCAAACCTGGAGAGCCGCTTAAACAAATAAACGGCTGGCAAAAATGCACCCCAAACGTGATTCACGTTTGGGGTGCATTTCGTTTTAAAGGAAAAATCTGCATGCGGCGCCATCCTGAACACAGCAAGTGGGATGCTGCGCCGTTTTTTATGTTCGTAAAATTGTGGATGAAAAGCAAAACAACAAAGAATTTGTATAAAAATTTTTAAATTTCGCACGAACCCCCGCACACTGCCCGCAGCCAGGCCCGGGCAATCAGCCCATGCCCCGCCTGGGTGGGATGCACGCCGTCCGCCGACCAATAGTAGTCGGGCGTATGCATGCAGGCGGATGCAAACAGGCCGTCCAGCGGCACATAAATGGCGCCGTGCCGCTTTGCCACCCGCCGCGCGGCCATAATTTTGGGGTCCAGATCTTCCCGCCAACCCTGCTTATCCGCCGGGTAGGGCATCAAAAACGGCTCCATCACCACAATTTTTAAGGAGACGTATTGGTCGCGCGCCTGGGTCAAAATCGCGTCCAGCCCGCGTTCATATTCCTCGGCGCTGGTCGGGCTGTTCTGGTCATACCGCCGCCAGGTGTCGTTGATGCCAATGAGCACCGAGAGCAGCGTAGGGGTTAAGTCGAGACAGTCGGCCTGCCAGCGCATGGCCAGATCGCGCACCCGGCTGCCCGAAATGCCAAGGTTTAACAGCTTGAGGTTGAAGTCGGGAAACTCCGATTTTAAATACATGTCCAGCATGCGCGGATAGCCGTTGCCCATGTTTTCCAAATTTGAACGGTCGCGCCCGCAGTCGGTGATGCTGTCGCCCTGGAACAAAATTATGTCGTTTTTTTGAATGAGCTGCATAAGGTTGTACACTCCTTTTTTTGCAAAAAAAAGGCAGCCAAGGCGGCTGCCTTTTGATTTACACGTCTGATTTGCCCTGAACCCGTCCTTCCAGCATCTTTTGCACAATGTCGGTGTGCGAATCTCCAATCAGCATGGAAATGGTTTCGTCCGACGCGGTGATGAGCTTGATGTCCGCGCCGCAGTCAAACAGCAAATCCAGCACCTCGCTTGCCAGCGTGGCAGAACTGATGCGCCCGCTGCCGCACACCGTCACCTTGGAGTTGCCTGAATTGACGTCACAGGTGAGCGTTTTAAATTTTCCAATGGTTTCAATGACAGAAAGTACATCGGTTTCATCCACCGTAAAAGAAAGGCTGATGTTGTTTTTATACGGCTGTGACAAAGAAATCATGTCAATATGAATGCGCTCTTTGGCAACGGCCGAAAAAATCCGGTGTATGAGATACGAGTCGTTGGCCAGGTTCCCCGCGGTGATGAGCGCCACGTTGTCGGTGACCGACACACCCGAAATTGCGCCGTAATCCATCCGTTTTGGCGGCAGGCGCCGCCGCACCTCCTTCTATATGTGGTGGGAAATTCCCTGAAACGGCCATCATACAGAAACGGCAGTTAGATCGGCATGTTTTATGCGTCTTGCATTAGGTCGGCCATGTCGTAAAGCCCTGCGCCCTTGCCCGCCAAAAATTTGGCGGCCTTGATGGCGCCCGCGGCAAACACCTCTTTGCTCATGGCCTTATGGGTAATTTCAATGATTTCGTCGCCGCCGGCAAACAGCACCTCGTGCTCGCCCACAATGGTGCCGCCCCGCACCGCGTGCAGGCCGATTTCATTTTTGGCGCGCTTTTGCCGCACGCTGTGCCGGTCGTAAACGTATTCCGGCTTGTTTGTCAGCACCTTTGCAATTTCGTCTGCAATCATAAGCGCAGTGCCGCTCGGCGCGTCGATTTTCTGGTTGTGATGCTTTTCAATAATTTCGATATCAAATGTGTCTTCTAACACCGCCGCCGCTTTTTTCACCAGGTTGATGAGCAGATTGACGCCCAGCGACATGTTGGCGCTTTTGAAGATGGGGATTTCTTTAGCCGCAGCGTGGATCTCGCGCACCTGTTCTTCCGAAAGGCCGGTGGTTGCCAAAACCAGCGCCACATGGTTTTGTTTGCCGTAGGCAAGCAGGCCGGGGAGCATGTCGGGATGGGAAAAGTCAATCACCACATCCGCCTTGCACAAGCATTCGTCCGGGTGCTTTACCACGGGGAAATCGTGCATTTTTGTGTCGTAGGGGTCAATGCCGCACACCGTTTGCAGGGCGCCGTCCTGCGCGGCAAGGCGCGCCACCACCTGCCCCATTTTCCCGCCGCAGCCGCTGATTACAAGATTGATCATTTGTAAAAATTCCTTTCAAAACAAATTAAAGCAAGCCATAGTTTGCCAGGGCAGTTTTTAAGGTTTCGAGGTTTTTTTGCTCCATATCCACCAAGGGCAGGCGCAAATTGCCCACCTGCATGCCCATCAGATTGAGCGCGGTTTTTACCGGGATGGGATTGACCTCGCAAAACAGCGCGTCTATCAGCTCCATAGCTTGTAACTGCAGCTTGCACGCGGTTTTGACGTCGCCTGCAAAATAGGCCGCCGTGATATCGTGCGTCTGTTTTGGCGCCACGTTTGCCAAAACCGAGATGACCCCCTTGCCGCCCAGCGACAGGATGGGCACAATCATATCGTCGTTGCCCGAATAGATGTCGATATCCGGGCACAGCCGCGCCATATTTGCCGCCTGTACGATGTTGCCGCTCGCTTCTTTGATGGCGGTGATGTTTTCAATTTTAGCAAGCTCCACAAGCGTTTGGGGCGTGATGTTCAGCCCCGTGCGGGAGGGGACATTGTAGAGGATGAGCGGGATGTGAACTGCGTCTGCAATGGCGCCAAAATGCGCCACAAGCCCCTTTTGCGTGGTTTTGTTGTAATAGGGGGTGACCACCAGAAGCGCATCCACACCCACCGATTCCGCATACTGTGAAAGCTTCACGCCGTGCGGCGTGTCGTTGCTGCCCGTGCCTGCAATCACCGGCACCCGGCCCGCCACTTTGTCCACCGCAAACTTGATGGCCGCACAGTGCTCCTCGTCGGGCATGGTGGCCGATTCGCCGGTGGTGCCGCAGATGATGATGGCGTCGGTGGAATTTGCAATTTGGAACTCGATGAGCGACCCTAGTGTGTCAAAGTCAATTCCATCTTTGGTAAACGGGGTTACAATGGCAACGCCCGAACCAGTAAATACCGGCTTGCTCATAAAAACTCCTCCTTAAAATGAGATTCTATCTGCCTTCCCACTGTTCAATCAGTTTTTGCGCAATCTGCACCGCGTTTGCGGCCGCGCCTTTGCGGATGTTGTCTGCCACCACCCACAAATTGACGCCGGATTCCACGCTCTCATCGCGCCGGATGCGGCCCACATAGGTTTCGTTGGTGCCCGCGGCGGTAATGGCCATGGGGTACACGTTGTTTGCCGGGTCGTCCTGGACGACAAGGCCGGGCGCGTTTTTGAGCGTCTCTTTTAATTCTTCCAAATCAAACGGGTTGTAAAATTCCACATTGATGGATTCGCTGTGGCTGTGGAACACCGGCACGCGCACGGTGGTTGCAGTAATTTTGATGCCGTCGTCGTGCAGGATTTTGCGCGTTTCATTGACCATTTTCATCTCTTCTTTGGTGTAGCCGTTGTCAAGGAATACGTCGATGTGCGGCAGGCAGTTTCCCGCAATGGGGTGCGGGAATTTTTTGGGCGCTTCGCCCTTTAAGCCGTTTTCCAAATCCTGATATCCCAAAAGCCCGGCGCCCGACACCGCCTGATAGGTGGAATACACCACGCGTTTGATTTTATATTTGTCGTGCAGAGGCTTTAAGGCCACCATGGCCTGGATGGTGGAGCAGTTGGGGTTTGCAATGATTCCCTTTTGCAGCTTGATGTCCTCTGGATTGACCTCGGGCACCACCAGCGGCACTTCAGGGTCCATGCGCCATGCACTGGAGTTGTCAATCACTACGCAGCCGTGCGCCGCTGCAATGGGCGCAAACTGCTTGCTGGTGTCGCCGCCCGCGGAAAACAGCGCAATGTCGATGGGCCGGTCAAACGACGACTCGGTGAGCTCCTCGACTGTGTATTCCTTTCCCATAAAGGTGATTTTTGTGCCGGCGGAACGTTTGGAGGAAAACAGGTAGTAGTTTTCCACCGGGAGCTTTAGCTCTTCCAGCACTTTTAAAAAGGTTCTCCCAACCATGCCAGTTGCGCCGACCACAGCGATATTGTACGTTTTCATGTTCATCATTCCCTTTCATTGTGACATAAAAAAAGACGGGCTAATGGAAAGCCGTCCGCGGTTCGCACACAAGATAAAATTTGAATATGTATGCGGGCAGACAGCGCAACACTTGTGCTTTTTTGCAAAAGTGACAGTAACACGGCTGTTTGCCGTGTCCCCAGACGCAGCCGGTGCAGGACCAGACACATCTTCGGCGTTTTTACCTTTTCCGTCGCTTCCTAAAACCCTGCGTTCTCCACGCCGGTACTCTTTAAAAACGCGCCTCTGTCTTGATTGATATTATCATATCACCAACTGATTGGAAAGTCAACATTTTATTACAAATATTTAAAAATACTTGACTTTGCCGCCGCGTTCCCGTATCCTATATAATATATATTATTTTAAACGTAAAGGTGTTACATATGAAAAAACGAATATTTGTGCGCATTTTGGCGCTCATCCTGACGGCTTTTCTGACGGCCCCTATGGTATCCTATGCACAGGGGGGCGAATATGAAACCATCAAAGTGGGATTGTTTTATGGAAGCACACAAAAACAGGCGGTGACGCTTGCCTGTCCGGCTGGGTTTACCATCGGTTTTTTGGAAGACGGCGTGTTTTCAGAAGTTTCCGGCCTTATAGAAACGGAGATCCGGGTGGTGGCAAATCCCGACGGCACGGTGGTGATTGACGGCATTTTTGCAAACGATACGGGTCGGCCGCTTGCGGTGTATCCCGCCGCCGGCAACCTCACAGTAGACGGCACGGAATATCGCGGTGCGATTGAATTTTTGTGGAAAAACGGCGCGCTTACAGTGATCAACAATGTCAACCTCGACCAGTATCTCTATTCCGTGCTGGGCGCGGAGATGAGCCCGTCGTGGCACATTGAGGCGTTAAAGGCGCAGGCCATCTGTGCCCGCACCTATGCGGCAAACAACTGGAACAAGCATGCATCCGACGGCTTTAGCCTGTGCACCACCACCCACTGCCAGGTGTACAACGGCGTAAAGGGGGAGGCGGATTCCACCCGCCGCGCATCGGATGAAACCAGCGGGCAGATGGTAAAATATGAAGGCGAGAACGCGCAGGTGTTTTTCTTTGCCTCCAGCGGCGGCACCACTGCCAACGTCAAATACGTGTGGGGCAGCGAATATCCGTACCTTTCCGGGGTGGACGACCCCTATGAAGACCCGGCAACCGCCTCTTATGCCACCTGGACCGAAACGCTCACCGCGGAAGAAACCCGCCAAAAGCTTGCTGCAAGCGGCGTTGATATCGGCGCGGTAAAAGACGTTGCGGTGACGGGCATAGACGGCGAAACGGTGTATGAGGTGACCATCACCGGCGAAACCGGCACGCATGTGTTAAAAAATGAAAAGGTGCGCACCTTTTTTGGGCTGCGCAGCCAAAACTACAAGCTGGTGCCGCAAATTGGCGGCAGTGTGGTGGCCAATTGGGATTTGGTGCGGAGAATGGCCATGGGCGAGAGCATTTCGTCGCTGTTTGGCACCGGAACCTATGTGTTTTCCGGCAAGGGCTGGGGGCACCGGGTGGGCATGAGCCAGTGCGGCGCAAAAGGCATGGCAGAGCATGGATTTAATGCACAGCAGATTTTAGAGCACTACTTCCCCGGCGCGTATGTGGAATGAAACACGGATTATAATGAGGGGCTTTTATGAAAACCAGTGATTTTTATTACGACCTGCCAAAAGAACTCATTGCGCAGGACCCGCTTGAAAAACGCGACCAGTCCCGGCTGATGGTGCTCAATAAAGGGACGGGGGAGCTTTCCCACCGCGTGTTTTCAGAGATCAAGGACTATTTAAAGAAAGGCGATTGCCTGGTTTTAAACAACACGCGCGTCATCCCCGCAAGGCTTTGGGGGGAAAAGGTGCCCACCGGCGCAAAAATTGAGTTTTTGTTGTTAAAAAAACTGCAAAAAGACGTGTGGGAGGTCATTTTAAGGCCGGGGAAAAAAGCGCTGCCCGGCACCAGGGTGTCGTTTGGCGGCGGGAAGCTCACGGCGGAAATTTTGGATGTGGCGCCCGGCGGCGCGCGGCAGGTGCGCTTCTTTTATGACGGGCTGTTTGAAACTGTTTTGGACGAGCTGGGGCAAATGCCGCTGCCGCCCTATATCACGCATACGCTGCAGGACAAAGACCGCTATAACACCGTGTATGCCAAAGTAAAGGGCTCGGCGGCCGCACCTACGGCGGGTCTGCATTTCACCCAGGCGCTTTTGGATGAAATCTCAGGCATGGGTGTAACGATTGTGTATATCACCCTGCATGTGGGGCTGGGCACCTTCCGCCCGGTCAAGGTGGAGGATGTCACACAGCACCAGATGCATTCGGAATACTTTGAGATAGGCCAGGCATCTGCGGATGCGATTAACGCGGCGCGGGCAAACGGCGGCCGCATCATTTCAGTGGGCACAACGTCCACCCGGGTGCTGGAAACTGTGGCGGATGCGGACGGTGTGGTGCATCCCAAGTCCGGCGAAACAGATATTTTTATCTATCCGCCCTATCGGTTCAAGGCGGTGGATGCGCTCATCACCAATTTCCACCTGCCTGAATCCACGCTGTTAATGCTGGTGAGCGCGCTTGCCGGCAAGGACCATATTTTTCACGCCTACCGCGAAGCAGTGGCGAAAAAATACCGCTTTTTCAGTTTTGGCGACGCGATGTTGATTTATTAAATGATAGGAACTATGGGTTTTAATGGAGGAATTTTTATGAAACGATGGATTGCGGCATTGATTGCCGTTTGCCTGCTCTGCCCGGCTGCAGTGTTTGCGCAAGATAGCGGCGTGCGCGTGACGTTAAACGGCGCCGATTTGTCATTTGACGTGCCGCCTGTTTTGGAAAACGGGCGCACACTGGTGCCGCTGCGTGCCATTTTTGAAGCGCTGGGCGCGGACGTATATTGGATAGAGGAAACAGAAACGGTGGTTGCAGTTAAAAACGACCGCAAGGTGATTTTATCGCTGGGGGACGTTTTGCTCTACCGGCTGACCATCCCGGAAGGGGCGGATGTGCCCACGGTAGCATATCACATTTCCACCGCGCCGTTTGTGATGCTGGACGTGCCCGCAAAAGAGATAGACGGCCGGACGCTCGTGCCGCTGCGGGCGGTGAGCGACGCGCTGGGGGCGGAAGTGGAATGGGACGAGGCGGCACAGGCCGTGTACCTTACCTGTACAGAGGAGGATTTGGCGGATACAAACCGCGACAAGGGCTTTTTTGACACCTTTTGCGCAATGATGGAATTTGGAATCGCCGCAGAGGAAAACCCGGTAATGCTTGCCGGCACCGACTATGAACCGGTGCTGCTCACTGCTGATTTTGTGTCCTGTACCGTTTCAGACAGTGAGGACACGCCAGATGCAAAGGTGTTCACCTTTGTCATCACCGAAGAGGGCAGGCAAAAATTGGCGGCGGCAACAGAGGCGGCGGCGCAAAAGCCCGCCGGGAAAAACGGGTTGTACCTGTTTTTGCGCGGCCAGGTGGTGGCGGCGTTCCCCGTTTACGAGGTGTTGGACACCAACCAGATCCACGCACAGCTTTCCGGGTTGGACGAACAGCGGGCAGCGCTGATTGTGTCCGCGATTTCAGGCGGGGCCCAGTGACAGCGCGGAAGGGGAGCATCATTTTATGTGGGAACTGTTAACAACCGAGGGCAGGGCCCGGCGCGGGAGGTTTACCACCGTGCACGGCGTAATCGAAACCCCGGTGTTTATGAATGTGGGCACGCTGGGCGCCATCAAGGGCGCGGTGTCCACCATGGATTTATATGAGATCGGCTGCCAGGTGGAGCTGTCCAACACCTATCATTTGCATGTGCGCCCCGGCGACGATGTGGTGCGCGACCTTGGCGGGCTGCACAAGTTTATCAACTGGCAAAAACCCATCCTCACCGACAGCGGCGGGTTTCAGGTGTTTTCGCTTGCATCGCTTCGCAAAATCCGCGAAGAAGGGGTATATTTTGCCTCTCACATTGACGGGCGCAAGCTGTTTATGGGGCCGGAGGAGAGCATGCGAATCCAGTCCAACCTCGCCTCCACCATTGCCATGGCGTTTGACGAGTGTGTGGCGCTGCCGGCCAAATACGACTATGCCAGGCAGTCGGCGGCGCGCACCGTGCGTTGGCTTGCGCGGTGCAAAGACGAAATCAAACGGCAAAACGCCGCCGCGGACGCCATCAACCCGCACCAATTGCTGTTTGGCATCAACCAGGGCGCAACCTTTTCTGACCTGCGCATTGAAAATATGAAGGAAATTGCAAAACTTGACTTGGACGGCTATGCCATCGGCGGGCTTTCGGTGGGCGAGCCGGAGCAGGAAATGTACCGGGTGTTAGACGATGTGATGCCCTATGCGCCGGAGGACCGGCCCCGCTATTTGATGGGGGTGGGCACGCCGGTCAATATTTTGGAGGCTGTGGACCGCGGCGTGGACTTTTTCGATTGCGTAATTGCGGCCAGAAACGCGCGCCACGCCAATTTATTTACCCAGCATGGGACAATGAACCTCAACAATGCAAAATACGAGCGCGACCCGCTGCCCATTGACCCGGACTGCGGCTGCCCGGCCTGCAGGCACTATTCGCGCGCTTATATCCGGCACCTGTTTAAGGCCAAGGAGCTTTTGGCACTCCGCTTGTGCGTACTGCACAATCTTTATTTTTACAACCATTTGATGGAAGAAATCCGCTCTGCGTTAGAAGATGGGCGGTTTGCACAGTATAAAGCGGAAAAAACCGCCGTGTTTCAAAGGCGATTGTGACAAAATTTTTGGTTTTGCGGCATTTTCCCTTGACAGAACACAGATAAAATAATACAATATAAAAGATATTGGACTTACGTGCCAACATTCATTTTTCAGGGGGGAAGGAAATGGCGGTTAAATATATTTTCGTGACCGGCGGCGTTGTATCCGGCCTCGGGAAGGGTATCACGGCGGCATCGCTGGGCCGGCTTTTAAAAGCGCGCGGCTTAAGCGTTACCATCCAGAAGTTTGACCCGTATATCAACGTGGACCCAGGGACCATGAGCCCGTACCAGCACGGCGAGGTATTTGTGACGGACGACGGCGCGGAAACCGACCTGGACTTGGGCCATTATGAACGGTTCGTCAATGTCAACTTGAATGTAGACAGCAACATCACCACCGGTAAAATTTACTGGTCGGTCATTTCAAAGGAACGCCGCGGCGACTTTTTGGGCGGAACCGTGCAGGTCATCCCCCATATTACCAACGAAATTAAAGATAAAATTTATAAAGTGGGAAAAACGTCCAACACGGACGTGGTCATCACGGAAATTGGCGGCACAGTGGGCGATATTGAGAGCCTGCCCTATTTAGAAGCCATCCGGCAGGTTGCAGTGGAGGTGGGCAAGGAAAACTGCCTTTACATACACCTCACGCTGGTGCCCTATATTTCCCAGTCCGGCGAGCAAAAGTCAAAGCCCACACAGCATAGCGTAAAAGAGCTTTTGGGCTTAGGGATACAGCCTGATATCATCGTGTGCCGGACAGAAATTGGGTTAAATGAAGATTTTAAGGCGAAAATTGGCCTGTTTTGCAATATCAAACCTGAAGCGGTCATTGAAAACCGCGATGCATCCGTCATTTATGAAGTGCCTCTCATGCTGGAAGAAGCAGGGTTTGCGCGCGTTGCGTGCGACCGGTTGAAGCTTTCCTGCGGCGAACCGGACCTTTCCGAGTGGAAGGCCATGGTGGAAAAGGTAAAAAACCTGAAAGACACCATCACCATTGCGCTGGTGGGCAAATATGTCGCCATGCACGATGCATATATCAGCGTTGCAGAGGCGCTGCGGCACGGCGGGTTTGCCAATGACGTCAATGTGGACATCCTGTGGGTGGATTCCGAAAGCGTCACGCCGGAAAATGTAGAAGATGCCCTTTCAGGGGCAGACGGCATTCTGGTCCCGGGCGGTTTCGGCGACCGGGGGATTGAGGGGAAAATCGCCGCGGTCAAATATGCACGCGAGAACGACATCCCCTATTTTGGAATTTGCCTGGGCATGCAGCTGGCTGTGGTGGAATATGCGAGAAACGTTTTGGGATATCAAGACGCCCACAGCACTGAGCTCAACCCCAAAACCACGCACCCGGTGATTGACATCATGGACGAGCAAAAAGGCGTGGAGGACAAAGGCGGCACCATGCGGCTGGGGCTCTATCCCTGCAAGCTGCGCGAGGGTGGCAAATGCCGCACGCTTTACGGCGAAGGGCTTATTTATGAACGCCACCGCCACCGCTATGAATTTTCCAATCAGTTCCGCGACGACTTCCAAAAGAGCGGCGCGTTTATCTCCGGTATTTCGCCGGATGAAAAACTGGTGGAAATTATCGAACTGCCGAAGCAGAAGTGGTTTGTGGGTGTGCAGTTCCACCCCGAGTTTAAGTCGCGGCCCGACAAGCCGCACCCGCTGTTTACAAGCTTTATCAAAGCTGCCGCGGGCAAATAACGGCGGGGACTGATACCGGTTATAGCAAAGATGTATGGAATATTTCTGTATCTTTACATTTTTGTTACAACAATAAATTGTTCTTGACGCTCATTTACGGGGATGCTATAATGAACTCAAGATCAGGCTACGTGTCTGAAATCGTGGTTAGGCTGTCATTGAAAGAGAGCGGCTTAATCACAACAGATTAAGTTTTTCTCTTTCAAAAACATTTTATAAGGGAGGATTTGAGAATCATGAAAAATCTCAAAAAGGTTCTGGCTCTCGTAGTGGTATTTTCAATGATGCTCGGCACAGTTGCTTTTGCTAGCAGCTTCCCCGATGTCGCTGATGATGCTTCCTACAAGAACGCAATTGAAACATTGGCCGCCTTGAATTTCTTCGTGGGCGACGAAAATGGCAATTTCAATCCTGACTCGACAATCACCAGAGCAGAATTTGCTACGATTGTTTGCAGACTGTTAGGCATTGAAAATGCGGCAGCTGGCACTGCAGACTTTGCAGACGTTCCGGCTGATCACTGGGCTTCCGGTTACATAAGCATGGCTGCACAGTACGGCGTTATCGTCGGATATGGTGACGGCAACTTTGGTCCGGAAGATCCGGTAAAATATGAAGAAGCTGTTAAAATGCTGGTTTGCGCTTTAGGCTATCAGCCCATGGCTGACACCAAAGGCGGCTATCCCACCGGCTACCTGGTAACCGCTTCGCAGATTGGTCTGCTTTCGGCTACCAATGGCACGCAGGGCACGGGCGCTCCCAGATCTCTGGTAGCTCAGCTCACCTACAACGCTCTGGACATCCCGATGATGGAACAGCAGGGCTTCGGCACCGAAGTACAATACGTTGTTATGAAACGTGTTGATGCTGACGGCCAGGACAAAGTTACACTGCTGACCAAACTTGGCATCTACAAATTAGGCGGTATCATTACTGCAAACTCTAAAGTTGCTTACTCTGGCACCAGCCCGGTTGACGTCGGCTTTGTGCAGATTGACTGGGACGATCACTATGACAGCCCTGTCAAAGAGTGGATCGACAGAGAAGATGCAGATGACAGCAGACGCAGACTTACATTGGATGTTAACGGCACCGATGCAGAAGATATGATCGGCCTGCGCGTTATCACCTATGTCAGCGAATATGCTTCCAGAAAGTATCAGATTGAAGCAATCGAAGTTGACCAGGGCCTGGTTGAAACCTTAAGCGTCGATGCAAGAGACCTGGACGACAGCGCATTGGACTTCATGGCTACAAGTCCTACTTTCAAATATTACAAAGACGGCGCTACCCGTTCCACCACAGTGGATCTTGCACCTGATTACACCGTCGTTTGGAACAACGAAGTGTTGAAGACAGATGTTTCCGACACCTTCACCGGATTGAATTCCAACTTGGTTGCAGATCTTGAACTGATTGACTGGGATAATGATGGTTACTTCGATGTACTGAAAGTCATTGAATATGCACACTACGTTGTTGATTCGGTAAACACCGAAACTGGCGTTGTCACCACTTACAATGGCAGAAAAGTTGACCTCGGCTATGAAGATGATGAAGCAGTTGTTTCCATCAAAGACGTAAACGGCAATGTGATGGATGCTGCTGACATTGAGAACATGGATGTTCTTGCAATTGTGGTTAGCCCGAAAAGTGCAAACCTCAATTCAGGCGCTTATGACTCCTTGGAAATCACCGTCTTAAAAGACAGCGTGGTAAATGGTACTGTAACTGAGTACGACAATACCGATAACGAGGTTGTTGTTGGCATTGACGGCACAGACTATGAAGTGGCTGATGAAAAAGATGCGCTTGACATTGAGAAAATCGACCTGTCCGCATCTGGTGACTTCTTCATTGGCATCAATGGCAAAATCATTGGCTACATGGGAACCCGTGCAACAAACAAAAACTACGGTGTAATCATGTACGCTTATGAAGATGCAAATCCTGCCCGTCCTGGAACCATGCAGATCTTAAACAAAGACGGCGTGTTCAAAACCTATGAACTGGCAGATGCTGTTCGGTTTATCAACCCGAATGACGGCAAGTATCAGAGAGAAACCGTGAAAAACATGGCAAGCGACGCTTTGGTTAAATCAATGGAAGACACCTACTGGAATGGTATTTTCGGTGATGTCGATAGTAAAGGTAATGTCAGCAATAAAAAAGTCGTTAAAACGGCTTTGGCTGCAGCATTCCCTGAAATCACTGCAGATACTGGAACTGAAGCAGAAATCCTTGCAAAACGTGCAATTAAATTTAAAACCAACGAAGAAGATCAGATCACAGAGATCATTCCGGCTGCTTTAGGTGCATCTTCTGATGACCTTGATATGTCCCTCACAGATGAAACAGATTCCATCTACAGAGCAAACGGTCAGAGGTTGGGAAGCAAGCTGATTGCGGACGATGCAGTTATTTTTGACATTGATATGGAATTTCCGGAAGATTCCAAAGTTTCGGATGTTGGATTCTTTGTAGATGACAGCACCTACTCTGCACTGCTTCTGGACAAAGACAGTGATGGATACTTCGGCGGCGCAGTTGTTTACGATGCAGATACGGTTTATGAAGACGCTACGCCTTTGGCAATCGTTCTTTCTAAGACCACTGCAACTGACGAATATGACAACGAGGCTGTGAAAGTAACGGTAATGGTTGCTGGCGAAGAGAAAGAACTGCTCTTCACCGAAAACTCCAGAGGAAAAATCAGCCATGACGGCGAAGATGGATTAGCTGCACAAGACTTTGGTCTGGGCACCATCCTGATGTACTCTGCAAGTGCTTCCAATGAAGTCATCAACTACACCGTTGTTGGTAACACGAGTGTTAGCAGCAGTGCGAAGAACTTCACATTTGATTCTACCTTCAAGACAAATGCAGTTAAAGCAGGCTCTGATATTACAATTGATGTAGAAGATGGCGATGCATTCTACTATGGCTATATCATTAGCAACACCCGGAACCGCAGAGCACCGCACATCGTTGTCACCGATCAGGTTTCGACCATGACAACTGGCTTTGAAGATTTCACCTTCACCGTTGATTCAAGTGCAAACCAGTACACCTTCTCTGGCACAAGCAGAAATCCGAGCATCGGCGTTGGCAGCTATACAGATGGTATGGTAGACAACATTCCGGAATTTGACGAAAACGGCGAATTGCTTGACGGCGAGAAAGTTTACTACGTGCTGGTTAGAACCTTCGAGGATTCCGTTGTCGACATCATCTCCTTCGAGGACAATGGTCACGACCTTGCTCCGGCATACGATCCTGACAAAGGGACCACAGGCGGGCAGACCCCTGGTACGGGTGAAGACGAAACAGGTACAGATACTCAGAATCCTGGCACAGGCGAGGATGAAGGCACTGAAACCACCACTCCTGGTGGCACGGATGATAGCGGAAACGATGACACCACGGGTACTGACAACACCGAAAATAACGGAGAAGACATTGTTATTTCCGACGATGAACTCGTTTTCGACCCCAATGTAGAGCTCTAATCTACAACGGGCGTTCATCTTAAGCATTCACAAGCAACACCCCGAAATGAGCAATCATTTCGGGGTGTTTTTATAAAATGCTGTTTGAAAAAAGGGATTGTTATCTTTTAAAAAAGTCGAAAAAAAGCAAGGCTCTCTCTAAAAGATTGCCTTGCTTTTTTGATTTTATCTAGAAGGGAAACAATAAAGAGAAAACCGATTAGGATTCAAGGTAAATGGTAAAAGGCCCGTCGTTTTCAAGCGCCACCTGCATGTGGGCGCCAAATACGCCATGTTCTGTGCGGGAAAACCGTGCCTTGCAAAGATAGAGAAAATATTCGTAAAGCTCGTTTGCCATCTCCGGTGGCGCCGCATCCACAAAGCTGGGACGGGTGCCTTTTTTGCAGTCTGCATACAACGTAAACTGTGAAATAACCAAAACCCCGCCTTGGATGTCCGCAATGGAGCGGTTTGTTTTCCCTTCGTCATCTGCAAACAATCGCAATTTTTGGATTTTATCCGCCAGTTTTTCAGCGTTTTCTTTGGTATCCGTTTGCCCAACACCCAAGAAAATCACATATCCCTGTGCAATCTGCCCGGTCACCGCGCCATTGACAGTCACTTTTGCCTGGCTGACGCGCTGTAAAATTGCCCGCATTGCGTGCATCCCCTTTCCTTGTCCGCTCAATTGGTTTGAAACTGCATTTCACATAAATGCCGGTATAGCCCGTCTTTGGCAATGAGCTCTTCATGTGTGCCAATTTCACAAATGCGCCCCTGGTCGAGCACCGCAATTTTATCGGCATTGCGCACCGTGGAAAGCCGGTGTGCAATCATGATGGTGGTCCGGTTTTGGATCACCTTGTCAATGGCCTGCTGTATCAGCCGTTCTGTTGCCGTGTCCACCGATGCGGTTGCTTCGTCCAAAATCAGTACCGGCGAGTTGCGCAGAACTGCCCGTGCAATGGAAAGCCGCTGTTTTTGCCCGCCGGAGAGCCGAACGCCGCGCTCCCCAATCAGTGTGTCGTATCCGTTTTCCATTTCGCGGATGAACCCGTCCGCATTGGCCACCTTGGCTGCCGCAACAATTTCATCAAACGTGGCTGCCTCTTTGCCATATGCAATGTTTTCCGCTACCGTACCGTTAAATAAAAACACGTCCTGCAGCACAATGCTGATATTTTGCCGCAGGGATTCCAGCGTGATGTTCCGGATATCGGTTCCATCCAATAAAACCGCGCCGGACTGTGGGTCGTAAAACCGCGCCACAAGGCTGATGAAGGTGGTTTTCCCCACACCGGTTGGCCCCACCAGTGCGAGCGTTTCACCTGGCAAGAGGGTGACCGACACATGGTTTAGCACAGCTGCGCCGGGATGATAGGAAAAGCAGACATCCGAAAACTCAATTTTGCCCTTTGCCACGCCAATGGATATGGCATCGGGCGCATCGGATACCTGTGATTTTGCGTCCAACAGCTCAAAGGTTCGCTCTGCAGCCGCAAGTGCATTTTGCATGTCTTCGTTGAGCCGGCCAAGCGTGCTGACCGGTTGATAGAGCTTGCTCAAATATAGGATGAATGCCACAATATCGGCCGCAAGCGCCGCGCCTTGAAACGCCAGATACCCGCCCACGCCAATAACCAAAACCGTGCCAAGATTGTTGATAAATTCAATAAAAGGATGATATACCGCACCCCTGGAAAGCGCGCGCATGTTGTAGTTGCAGTGTGCCTGTGAATAGGCGTCAACCCGCTCTTTTTCGCGTGTTTGCTGGTTAAACAGCTGGATTTCCTTCATCCCTGAAATGTCATCCTGCAAAACAGCGCTCAGCTCCGCCATTTTTTGATGGGTCTGCTTAAAAATCGGCCGTACGCGGGTGGCGTAATACCAAACGGCAACGGCGATAATGGGCATAAGCGCAAGAGAAAACAGGCCAAGCGTGGGGTTGATGGCCAGCAAAATGACCGCTACGCTTACAAACAGCAGCACGTTGACCACCAAATCGGGCAGCGCGTGCGCAATTAGAACCTCCAGCGCCGCGGTGTCGTTGGTAACCCGGCTCATAAGCTGCCCGGTCTGCTTGTCGTGGTAAAACTGCATGGATAGCTGCTCCAGCTTTGCAAACAGCTTGGAACGTAGATCGGCAATGAAATGCCAGGCAGCATAGTGCATAAAATAACTGCGCAAAAATTGGAAAACGGCTTGGGCCGCGTACACTGCCAGTAAGATGATGGCAAAGCGGATGGACAGCGCGGCAAGGTTGGGGTTTTGTTCGCCAATGAGGGTGAGGATTTCCCGCACAGCCTGCGGTGTGTAGAGCTGTGCGGCGGTGGTGCCCAAAAGCCCAATGGTGCCGATGCACAAGTAGACCCAGTATTTTTTTGCGAGCCTGAGTAATCGAAAAATGGTGTTCATACTGCCTCCCGCAAGCTAGCGTGTGAAAAATTTCGCAATCTGCGGCATCACTTGAGAGGATAAGATGGCCTGCGGGCAGCGCGCTTCACATTTTTTGCAGGCTTTGCAGGCGTCTGCACGGACCGAAATGGCCTCGTATTGCTCCTGTACCTTGTCGCGATTGCCCAGCGCGGAGGCATTGTATGCCTCATAAATGGCCGGGATGTCCAGCCCAAAGGGGCAGGGCATGCAGTAGGCGCACTTTGTGCAGGGCACCAGCGCGGTGGTTTCATAAACTTTGCGCGCTTGGTCAAACACGGAAAGCATTTGGGCATCCAGCATGCCCACACGCGCTGCGTCCGCGTATGCAAGGTTTTGCTGCACCTGCTCCATGCTGCTCATCCCGCTTAAAATGATGCCCACTTCCGGCCGGTTCCACAAAAAGTCCAGCGCCCATTCCACCGGCGGCTTTTCGTCTGGGAACAGCGCTTGTACCCGGCTGGGCGGGCAGGCCAGCTTGCCGCCCCGCAAAGGCTCCATAATGATAACGCCCAGGCCCTTTTTTGCGGCGTATTCCATACCGGCCATCTGTGCCTGGTTTTTCACATCCACGTAGTTCATTTGAATCTGGCAAAATTCCCAGCTGTCATAGCCATCCACAATGGTTAAAAATGCGTCCAGATTGTCGTGGAATGAAAAGCCAATGTGCCGGATGACGCCGGCGTCCTTGGCCTTTTGCATCTTATCAAGCAGGCCAAATTTTAACACCACGTTTTCCCAGTCGTTCCGGTTTACGGCATGCAGCAGGTAAAAATCAATCACGTCGGTGTCCAGCCGTTTGCGCTGGGTGTCCAAAAAGCGGTCAAAATCGTCCGCCGCCTTGATGGAGTAAATGGGCGATTTGGTGGCGAGCAGCGTTTTGTCGCGATAGCCGTTTTTGAGCGCTTTCCCCACAATTTCTTCACTTTTGCCGTCGTGATAAAAATATGCAGTGTCCAGATAGTTTACGCCGTTGTCCATGGCATAGCGCATCATCCGCACGGCCTCGTCCACATCCACCGCGCCGTCTTTTCCCGGGAACCGCATACAGCCAAAGCCGAGCACGGAAACGCGCTCACCGGTTTTTCCAAACTCTCTGTATTGCACAAAGCCTCACTCCTGCTTCCATTAAAATCGTATCCATTATATAACAAAACCGCCAAAATTTCAATACTGGCAACAGAAAAACCCGCCTCCGGCGAGTGAAGCAGGAAGCGGGTTTTTAAAAAACCTATTTACGATTTTTTCTTGCTATCGGCAATGATCTGCCGCATTTCCAAAACAGAAGTTTCCGCCACAACCGTACGGTTGGCCTCAGGATTCCGATAGGCTTCTAAAAGCTTGGAATCCAACCCTTTGAGCGCGGGGATTTCGCGGTATTGCTGCCCGATGTTGACCTTGTTTGCCGCGAGCGTGCGCTGCAGCTCGGCAACGTCCAGGGCACGGGGGGTTACATTTTTTGCAAGCGACATAGCGGCTGCCGTCCCCGCCGCCTCACCCATGGTGAAGCACGCCATAACCAGCCGTGCGCCCGACTGCGCGTTGACGTCGGAAGAAAGGTTGCGGCCTGCCACCAAAAGGTTGTCAACGGTTTTGGGCACTAAGCAGCGGTATGGGATGTCGTAGCAGCTGTTGGGCGCAAATTCTGCATCCTCGGCACGCTGGCCGTGCACATTGACCACTTCTTTCCCATTGGGCGGCGGCGTGGTGGTGGCAAAGCCCATGGGATTGCAGATGACGTATTCGGTCTGCCCGTTGATTTCCATTTCAGCCCATTTGATGTTGCCGGGGCCATCATAGTTGTGAATGTCGTATCCGTGATTGCTGATGGCAATGACGTCGTCAAACTTGCGAAGGTGCGCAATATCGCCTGCCGTGAGCACATATTCGCCCAAAACCCGCCTGCTCTCCCGCACGCCCAACAGCGGCGCGGTATAGCTTAAATAGCTGTTTTCAAAGCCCGGGATGCACTTTTTAATAAATTTGGATAGGAAATTTGCCTGTTCGCGGCCTTCTATATACATGCGGGTAAGGTCGGCGCAGTCGGTGGGATAGCAGTTGCGCGAATGCGCAAAGCAAATGCTCACCTCGTCCATTTTGCAGTGCTCCGGCCGTCCGGGCAGATGCGTAATCCAGTTGAGGTGATTGTCCACTTCAAAGGGCAAATCGCCGTTTTTGAGCGCCTGCTTGATGGTGGCCACCCAGCGCGAATCATTTTTTTTGATGTCGGATGCAAGATAGGCATCCCAGTCCACGCCGCCCAAAATGAACTCCAGCGAGCAAGCCTGGCTCATGCCGTCGCCCGGCCGCCCGCAAACGGTTTGGGCGCCCGCAAAAAATGCCGCGTCCGAATCGCCCGAGCAGTCAATGACGCGCTTTGCCAAAATGGCCTTCCTGCCGGTTTTGGTGGAGATGACAACCCCGCAGATTGCGTTGTTTTCCACAATGGAGTCAATTACCGTGGTGACCAGCAAAACATCGCAGCCATAGCGCTTTGTCATGCGGTCTAGCACCAGCTTGTGCTTTTCCGGGTCGGAATTGCGGTGCCAGAGCGCAGTTTCCTTTTCCAGCTCTGCAAACATTTCGTTGCCCAGGCCGGACACAAAGTCCAGCGGGATGTTGACCAGCCCCATGGTGGCAAGCCCGCCCAGCGCGGAGGTGGCCTCAATGATGAGCGTTTTTGCACCGTGCTTTGCCGCGGCCATACCAGCCGCGACGCCCGCCACGCCGCCGCCTGTGACCACGACGTCGTATTCTTTGTAAATGGGGATTTCTTCTGATTGCATATTTAGCATGTTTCCTGTCCGGTTTAAGTTTACCATAAAAACACATCCTTTCTATTTGGTTCCGATGCGGATGGCCTCAGACGCACAGTTTTTTGCACAGGCGCCGCAGCCCAAACACAGGTTTGGGTCAATTACCGCGCCGGTTTTCGTCATAGAAATGGCTCCTGCAGGACATTCATACAGGCACATGCCGCACATGGTACAGCCGCCTGTAATTTCATAAACCGTGTTCACGCAACCGCCCCCTTTCTGCTGCTATTATAAGCCGGGGATGAAAAAAAAGCCAGAGATTTATGTGGCATAAATTAGCACAATTTTGACTTTTTGCGCCTGGTGTGATAAAATGGGGAAAAAGGAGGGGGCGCGGATGGCGGTTTTAGATGATTTGGCCGATGTGTTTGACGCGGTGCATTCGCTCACCGGCGTATCGGTGTGTATTTATGATTTTGAACATTTCCTCACCTATGAATCGGGCGTGTTCCAAAAGCATTTTTCGGGGCACTATTGCGCGTTTTGCAAGGCGGTGCGCTCGCTTACCGGCGGCCGCGCGGCGTGCGAAAAAAGCGACCGCATAGAAACCGCACAGCTTGCGCGGCAATACCGCACGCCGTTTTTTAACGTGTGCCATATGGGGCTTACCGAGTACATCCTCCCCATCATCAAAGAGGATACGTTTATTGGGCTCATCTTTTTAGGGCAGTGCCGCATTGCGGGGGAGACGGATTTTCTGACGGTGGGGGAACACGTTGCGCGGCTGGGCGGCAGCCGGGAGCGCTTTTATCAGCTTTATTGCGCGCTGCCCGTGGTGAGCCGCGCCAAGCTGGCGCAGGCGGGCAAGCTTTTAGATTTGGCCATCAAGCGGCTGGTGGATGAGCAGGGCGAAATGACGCTTGCGCTCTATATCCAAAACCGGCCGCTCAGCACGGTGACGCGCGCGGTTTCTATCTTGAACAGCGACTATATGTCGCCCATATCGGCAAAGGACATCAGCCAAAAGCTGCACATCAACCAATCGTACCTTTCGCGGCTGTTCAAGCGGGAAATGGGCTGCTCCATGATGGAATACCTTGCGCAGCGGCGCATGGAGCACGCCAAAAACCTCATTGCCAACACCCAAATCCCCATTAGCAGCATTGCGTTTAACGTGGGGTATGCCGACCAAAACTATTTTTCGCGGTATTTTAAAAAAGTAACAGGCCAAAGCCCAACCGCATTTCGCATAACCTATCAAAAAACACCGCCCGAACCTGGGGCGGTGCAGTAAGGCGGCAGAATTGCCGCCTTTCTTTATTCCCTTTTTAGCCTGTCAAATTTTGACTGTACCCGTTTTTGGCGGCTGGCCTTTTTGCCGTCCTCTTTGGAGATTGTAAAAACATCCCCCTCGCAGGCATTGGGGAACAGCGCCCGCGGCACAGGGTGTGTATCCCCGCCGGGCAATTCCACAACGGCAATGTCCCCTTCCAGCCGGTCAATGATAATATCCATCAAATCCCCTCCTTTACTGGGGCGGGCCGCAGACCGCGCAGGCGTCATAATTTTTTTTGGCCTCCTCCAGTGGGATTGCCATTTTGGACGCGGTCAAATACCGGCAGCCCTCCCGGTGATATTTTTTCCCAGTTTTTGTAATATAGACGGTGCCGCCTGGTTCGTCGGTGTTTGCAGGGACGTCGTTTCCGTCCGCCTGTGCAGGCGGGGCGGGCGGTTCCGCCGTTGGCGCGCGGGGCTGTGCGTCTGTTTTTGTGCCTGCCAGCGTAACCGTTTCGCCGTCGCAGGTTGCAATCACAGTGCCCGCGGCGTCTGTGCGGTAAACGTCAATGTTGTATTTTTCCAGTGTTGCAAGGGTAGCGGCGCCGGGGAGCTTGTCATTGCCCGAACTGCACGAGATTACGGCATATTTGGGCGCGACCTTTTGAATAAAGGCGTCTGAAG
>JAJXRJ010000021.1:37377-38045 GCA_021629085.1 Oscillospiraceae bacterium
CATCTGCCGAAACGGTGTATCCCGCCTTTAAAATTTCTGATTCCGACTGTTTTTCCGCATCCCCCATAAACAAAAACCGGCAGTTTTTGTAGGTGAGCAAAACCACCGCGGAATAATCGTTGAGGCTGGAGTAGCCATCCCCGTTTGGGGCGATAAATTCCGCCTTCACATCCCCGTTTTCAAAAATGGTTTTGCCCGCCTTTGCCACGCCGACGGACAGGCCTTTTTGCGCAATGGTATCCAGCAGGGCTTCAAAGGTGTTTGTTGTATGCGTTTTGTCGGGCATGTAGATGTTTTTTACGGCAAACGCATTGAGCACCGCCGCCATGCCGCCAATGTGGTCGGCGTGGGGATGCGTTGCAACGACATAGTCGAGCGTATGCCTGCCGCTGTCTTGGATGAATTGGATGATGCGCGCGCTGTGCTGCTGTTCGCCCGCGTCAATCAGCATGGTTTCGCCGTTGGGGAGGAGGATGACAATGCTGTCGGCCTGCCCCACATCGAGGTAGGCGATGGTAAGGCCGCCGGCGTTGGGCTGGGATGGCGGCGCCGGGGATGCCGGGGCAGGATCTTGCGCGGTGTGCCCGGCTGATTGCGGAACAGCGGGCGGGGCGGGCGCCTCCGGGACGGTTGCGCAGCTTGAAAAGCATAATGCTAAAGCTATCAGT
>JAJXRJ010000081.1 GCA_021629085.1 Oscillospiraceae bacterium
GCCCATGTGGACATCTGCGTTATGAGGTGCTTATACTTGGACACAGTGCTATGGGATTTATGCATATGGGCATCCAGTACGCCCTGGAAATCCGCCGTTTTTAAGTCCCGGAACTTCCGGTCGTGCAGCGGCGCAAAAATTTTAAATGCGCCGTCATAGCCTTCTATACCGTTTGGCCCTATTTTTTTGTAATGCTCCTCTTTCCAAGCGTCAAACACCTGGGCAAAGGTCATGTTGTACCGCTCCGTTAAATCCTTGCCTGCAAGCCGTTCCAGCGCCGCTATAGCATCTTTTTTGGTGGGGTAATATCCTATAATGATTTTTTGCTTTGCAGCCACCCAGGGCCTGCGTCGGCGCCCGGCGAGCTTATACACTGTCCCGGTTCCGTTGGCCCTCCTCATTGCTTTTCCCATTTTTATCCTCCTACCCTATATTTTTATCAGTTTGATGGTGCCTGTAATATCGCAGCGCATTAATCAGCGAAGCAATGATTACACCGACGCCCACCGCAAGCAGAGCAAATAGCATCCAGCCGATTGATGTAATCTGCCCGTTGCGGATAAGCCCTGTGTGCGGGACGCTTGAATCAAACGCCAAATATCCAAATATTATTGATACGGCAATTGACAGCGAAAACGTCAGGATATACACCCAAATTTGCAATACGCGCTCCTTTTTTTCGTGCTTTGCCACTGATCCGGTCAGCTGCTCCATGCCGCCCTCCAAGTGCGCAATGCGTAGGGCTGCGCTATGCTTTGCATCTGCATCGGCCATTGCTCTGTGGGCCTCTGCCAGCTGCTCCTCCGTGGTTGGTCTCTTTACGATACCAAAATACTCATCTATAGACACACCGAGGGCGGCGCATATAAGCCCCATTTTGTATAGGCTTGGATCCTTTGACGACGCAGAAAAGTAATTGCTGATCGTGGACGATGACAGATCTGTTAAATCGGCTAAGTCTTGCGTGGTAAGATGCTGGTACTCCTTTGCCTCTCTGCAAATATCCTGCAAAGTTTTTTCCATTTCTTCCCCTCCTGCCTTATTTCGGGCAAACCTCTCCGTTTGTTTTTATCGGCTAATCGTATATTATCCGGTTTTTGGGTTGACTTGCCAAACAACAAACTGATACTGTGGGTATGCGGCCAAGAGCCGGTGACGGCGATAGGCGGCAAAAAATCCCCACCGTCCGGTGCGGGGGCGGTGGGGACTATATGAAATAATCTTCTATGGCTTTCACTTAATCCCCAATAGCTTGCCGACTTTTCTTTGCCGCCCCGCCTTTGTTGTAGGAATTCCCGTTGCTTTTGCAATCTTGCGTTTTGCGCTGGTAATTCCAAGCGCACGTTTCCAGCTAAAGGAAAGCCCTGGTATTTTAAAGGAAGATTTTTTAGCCATTTCTAATTATGCTCCTTCTTAAAAAATTTTTTGTATTGTTG
>JAJXRJ010000056.1 GCA_021629085.1 Oscillospiraceae bacterium
ATGTTGTACTTGAAAGAATTAACGGAGGGCGGTTTTATGAAAGACATACCATACAGTGCACTCAAGGAGGACGGGCGTGCATATGCGGTTATGCTGCTTCGCGACCAGCACGGCAACACATTTGCCGATATTGCGAAAGAGTTTGAAATATCAGCCGGAAGGGTAATACAAATATACAACAAAGAAAAGTTTAAACAAATACGCTTATACGTCAATCATATTGCGGCCGTGCTTGGACATGAAAGCACTTTACAAGTGAAAAATGTATATGATAATGCTTATAAGTGCTATCAAGACTGGGTATATGCCTGTGCGTATCTGGAAAAGAAATATAAAGATATTTTAATTGAATACAGGGACGGGGAGCCAGGCATGCCGGCACAATTTATTCAGAATATGCCCCCGTTCAAACGGAAGCTGAGCAAAAAAACCGTTGCGCGTGTAATTGAATTGCGGGAGGTTGAGAAAGCGTCATTTGCAGCAATCGCGAAAGAATTGCGCATGACGCAGGCGAAAGCAAAGCACACATATGAAATGTTTTATCATAAAAAGGTGCTTGCGCTTATCAATGTTTTGCTTAAAAAAGCGGGAAGCAAAGAGGAAAAAACGGCGATATGGGATTTTTATTTTAGAAAATACCGTTCTGCTAAAAAACGCTATGATATGCTGATGGAAAGGTAGTAGTGGACCCAAGGCGGAATGAGCGCGCTTGCAATTAAACCGGCGGGCTAAGTATGCTATTTTTCGAAAGGGGCGGCAGCCGATCAAGTGAAGCCGTGTTTTTATGAAAAAAATACGGCGAACCAAAAGGCTCGCCGCGATGTGGTGGAGATGAGGGGAATCGAACCCCTGTCCGAAAACCAATCCACCGCAGGCACTCCGAGTGCAGTTTGTGATCAAAATTCCCGCACGGAAAAGCTCACAAACAAACTTTACCGGTTGGTAGCTTCATTGTTCATGGCGGGCGCAAAGCTTAACCCGCGCACGTTCACCGCAAAGATGACACCCAGCACCAAAGCCGCGGTAAGCCAAGGGTGGATGGCTGCCTTTAATTAGGCAGCGTAAGCTAAATTATCGTTAGCGTTTAATTTTAAAAGTTCAGGTTTTTAAGCGGTCCTGGCCGCTACTCGCTCCTGCGGATTCACAATCCCCGTCGAAACCATTGCATCCCCATGTGTGAACTGATTATACCATAGAACCATCGTTATGTCAACTAAATGCCTGTGTATATTTTTGTCAAATCCGAAGCATCCCATACCATAAAAAACTGTGACAAATCTATTTTTAAAAAATGCTTGACTTTTTTTTAAAGATGTATTACAATACATGGGTGTAAAGGAAATTGCTTTACAGGTATGCGGGGTGGCAAACTATGAAAAACTTAGACTATGGATATCTTTTAGAGTTTTATAAAGCCGTTCTGCCAAAAAAACAATATGAGGCCCTTGACCTCTATTATAATCAAGACCTTTCGCTTGCAGAAATTGCCGAGTCGTTTCACATCACCCGGCAGGGCGTGCGCGACGCGATTAAACGCGGCGAAGCTGAGCTAAAAACCCTGGAGGAAAAGCTGGGCCTTGTTAAAAAACTCAAATCTATCGAATCCGCAGTGTTAACCATCAAAGAACAAGCGGTGCAGTCCGGCTGCCCGTCTTGCGTTGTAACCATGCTGGAGCATCTGGCGGAAGAGCTTTATCAATAACCGGTGAAAGGGAGGCGGACGCCTTGGCATTTGAAAACCTCGCGGCGCGGCTGCAAGACACCTTTAAAAAGCTGCGCGGCAAAGGGAAAATATCGGAAAGCGACTTAAAGGCCGCCATGCGGGAAGTAAAGCTCGCACTTTTGGAGGCGGATGTCAACTTCAAAGTGGTAAAAGACTTTGTGGCAAGCGTTTCAGAAAAAGCGCTGGGCCAGGCGGTGTTAGAAAGCCTCACGCCGGGCCAGCAGGTGGTAAAAATTGTAAACGACGAGCTCACCGCGCTCATGGGCGGCGAAGCATCGAAAATCCAGTTTGCCCCCAAGCCGCCCACCGTCATTATGATGGTCGGGCTGCAGGGCGCGGGAAAAACTACATCCAGCGCCAAAATCGGCGGGTTTTTGAAAAAACAGAGCAAACGCCCGCTGCTTGCGGCATGCGACGTATACCGCCCTGCGGCAAAAAAGCAATTGCAAGTGGTGGGTGAAAAGCTGGGGCTTCCCGTCTTTTCCATAGACGACAGCACGGATGCGGTGGACATTGCCAAAAAAAGCCTGGCACATGCCGAACGAAACGGCAATGACGTGCTCATTATCGACACCGCCGGCCGGCTGCACATTGATGAAGCGCTGATGGAAGAGCTGGTGGAGATTAAAAACGCGGTCAACCCCGCGGAAATTTTGCTCACCGTGGACGCTATGACCGGCCAGGATGCCGTAAATGTGGCGGAAACGTTTAACGAGCAGCTCTCCATCACCGGCGTGGTGCTCACCAAGCTGGACGGCGACACCCGCGGCGGCGCAGCGCTCTCTGTGCGCGCGGTCACCGGCAAGCCCATCAAGTTTGCCGGCATGGGCGAAAAGCTCACCGACCTTGACCAGTTCTATCCCGACCGCATGGCTTCCCGGATTCTCGGCATGGGCGATGTGCTCACGCTGATTGACAAGGCCCAGCAGGCGTTTGATGAAAAGCAGGCGGCAGCCTTGGAAAAGAAAATCCGCGAGCAGTCATTTACGTTAGACGACTACCTTTCGCAAATGGAGCAAATCAAAGGCATGGGCTCCATGCAGGATATTTTGGGCATGATGCCCGGCATCAATCAAAAGGCGCTTGCAGGTGCAACTTTTGATGAAAAGAAAATGGCCCACATTGAAGCCATTATCAAATCTATGACGCCACAAGAGCGGCAAAACCCGTCCATATTAAACTCCAGCCGCAAAAAACGGGTGGCGGACGGCAGCGGCACGCAGGTGCAGGACGTCAATCTGCTGCTCAAGCAGTTTGACCAGATGAAAAAAATGATGAAACAATTCAGCAATCCCAAAAAGATGAAGCGCGGCATGCGAGGCCTTAACGGATTCTTTCGGTAAAGCTGGTTTTTGTTTAATTTTTTGTGGAGGTGATTTTAATGGCAGTCAAAATCCGTTTGAGAAGAATGGGCGCGAAAAAATCCCCGTTTTACAGGGTAGTTGTCGCGGATTCCCGGTATCCCAGAGACGGCCGGTTTATTGAAGAAATCGGCACTTATGATCCCAATACTGATCCGGGTACCATTCAAATTGACGCGGAAAAAGCGCAAAAATGGATTGGCAACGGCGCACAGCCCACAGATACTGTGAAAGCCCTGCTCAAGAAAAGCGGCGTTTTAAAATAAGCCGCAACAAATTTGGAACCATCCAAAGGGGTGAATGTTTGTGAAGGAATTATTGACCTATCTTGCCAAATCATTGGTAGACTACCCCGATGACGTTTCCGTTACAGAGGTTGACGGCGAGCAGTCCATTGTTTTGGAGCTTCGCGTCAATGAAAGCGACATGGGCAAGGTGATTGGCAAGCAGGGGCGGATTGCAAAATCCATCCGCACCGTAATGAAAGCTGCCGCCAGCAAGGAAAACAAACGGGTTATTGTAGAAATTTTGCAGTAAACCAGTAAAAAAGGAGCGTGTGCCATGGAACAGTCCTACTTGGAAATTGGAAAGGTTACAAATACCCACGGATTAAAAGGGGAAGTCAAGGTTGTTCCATGGGCAGATGATCCTTGTGTGTTTGAACGGCTGAAAAACGTCTATTTAAAAACCCGGCAGCCGCTGTCGGTTGTGCGTGTGAGGTATCAAAAGGGAAACCTCATTGTCAAGTTTTTGGACATTGACGCAATTGAGCAGGCGGAACATTTGAAAAACCAGGTGCTCCTGGTGCGCAGGTCTGATTTGGACACGCTTCCCAAAGATACCTATTACATTGCCGATTTGATTGGGCTTGCTGTGATAGCAGACGGCGAGACGCTGGGAAGCATCACAGACGTTTTTCAATACGGCGGCGCGGATCTTTACGCAATCTCGCGCGAAAATAAAAAGGACCTTTTGCTTCCCGCAACCAAAGAAACCATTTTAGAGGTCAACTTAGAGGCGGGATATGTGCGGGTTTCGATTCCCGACGGGCTTTTGGACCTTTCATTTTAAAAATCAGATAGAAAAGCACAATTTGATTGTGCTTTTTTGTATATTGTGCTATACTGTTATTAATCCATACGTTTTTCATTTTAAGGAGGAACGGCAAATGAATCTGCCAAATATTTGGGGTCAGGGAAGCCTTTTTGCATACTCGGGCCTAGATGGGGAAACCACTTTTGAAAAAAGCCTGGTTGGTTACCTTTGCGGCGACCATGTGGGCATCCACTTTGTCACCAAAAACCAATGTACGGTCTATTTTACCTTTGCCGGCATCACAGATGTCAAATTTGACATTGTCGCGTCTGATATTGTAAAAGCAGTGATGACGGACAAAAATTCGGATATCCATCCGTTTGAAATGATTTTTAAGAGCCAAAATGCCGTGCTGTTCCGCTATACCGATACCGCTGCACCTCACATTCAGTTTGAAGCACCGGTGGAACAAGGCGGTGCAGACGACTGTGTAGTGTACCGCTCTGGTGAGGAGACATTTGCATTTTTAAAACGGGACATGGGCGGATGCAGTATTGCAGTGTTTGCATACGGCGAGCACGCAGAGGCGGATGCCAAAGCGGCGTTTACGGAGGATATCAACAGTGAAATTTCGAAAAAGCTTGCCTTTTTTGAAGGGCTGCCCGTCACAAAAACATTGTCCGGCAATTCGGAAAAACTGTTCTACAAGTGCTTTTCCGTGTTAAAGTCCATGGTCTATTCGCCGGAAGGCATGTTTCAGACGCGCTGGACCACACCCGACCGCTTCCCGCACAAAAAGCTGTGGCTGTGGGATTCGGTGTTTCACTCCATGGGCAATCAATACATTGACATAGAGCTTGCAAAAGAATCCATTCTCGCGGTGTTTGACACCCAAAACCCGGATGGTATGATTCCGCATATGACCTCCCCAGTCAAAAAATCGGCCATCACACAGCCGCCGGTTTTGGCATGGGGCATTTTAGAGCTCTACAACCGCACGGGCGACAAAGAATTTTTGGAAAAAACGTATGAACCGCTTAAAAAATATTTGCAGTGGAATATGGACAACCGCGACGCCAACCACAATTTCTTATATGAGTGGTATGTAGAGGATAACAGCGTCACCTGCCGCTGCGGCGAGTGCGGCATGGACAACTCCCCGCGGTTTGACAATGTCACGGCCATGGACTGCATCGACTTCTCCTGCTTTATGGCAAAAGAGGCGGCAAGCCTTTCTAAAATCTCAGAAATTTTAAACAAGAGCGGCGAATACCTCTATTGGAATGTGATGTATGACCGCATCAAAAAAGCAGTGAATACATACCTGTATGATGAAGAGGACGGCTTTTATTACGACCGGGTGTTAAAGGACGGCAAGTTTAAAAAGGTGAAATCGGTTGCGTCGTTTTTGCCGCTGTTTGCCGGCATTTGCGACACCAAACAGGCACAGTCCCTGCTCAACTACCTGTGCGACGAAAATGAATTTGGCACCCCGGTTGGCGTTCCCAGCATTGCAGTGTGCGACGAAACCTTTGGAAGCGACATGTGGCGTGGCCCGGTTTGGATTAACTACAACTACATGATTGCCCAGGGGCTTCGCGATTACGGCTATAAAAAGAAGGCCGCGCAGCTCATTGAAGACACCATGGCGGCCATGACTGACTGGTATGTGAATGACGGCGTGGTTTATGAATACTACGATTCCATGAACAAAGTGTCTCCCTCGCGCCTTAACCGGAAAGGCCCGGGCATTGTTCCCTACCAGCCCGGAATTAAAATGCAGGATATCCGCGACTATGGCTGGTCTTGCGCACTGTATGTTGCCATGGCCATGGACCGGGAGCGCAAGAACCAATGATATAGGATGATTTGATATGTTAGGCGTGTTGATTGCGGACAGCGATATAAAGGCGGCACAGGCCCTGAAAACAGAAATACCATGGGAAGCTTATGGTTTTTCAGTACAAAAGGTTTGCAGCCGGATGGAGGATGCCGAAGCGGCAATAAAATCCGGCGAGATCTATGTTGCCATTGTGGCGGACGATCCCGATTTTGATGGGCTTTCCCTTTTGGAAGCGGCAAAACACCGGAGGCAAAATATCCGGTTTGTCGTCACCAGCCAGCGGAAGGTGTTTGATCATGCAGCCAAAGCAGTGCGCCTAAATGCAGCTGCATATTTGATAAAACCCGTGCAGCCAGGAGAATTGGGTTCCATTTTAGAGGAGCTTTCCGGCTACTTTGACCTGCAAAACTTATATCGGCATATTGAACTGTTTGGATTTTTGAACAATATCCCAAAAGAGGCCAATGCCCCGCATAGCAATACGCTTCCCGCGCCGGGTGTGTTATATTTTGACGAAGGCGCATATTATTATCTTGCGGCAATGGAAGAAGAGACAGACGGCAAAAAAGCCAATGCAAAAGCACTGTATTTAAGCCTGCAGGCATATATTGGCAGTGATCGCACTTACACGGTTATCAAGGCGAATGAAAATGAATTTGGCATTGTCGTAAGCAATGAAGCACTAAAAAAGAAAAAAATAGATATCCACTCCTATGCGATAGAGCTTCAGCGCGCCTTCAAAAAAGACGGCATTTTTGCATCCATTTTCATTGGCAAACGGGTGGACTCCATATACCAGATTGCGCAGTCCAAAGAAAGCATCCTCCTGCTTAAAAAGCGCAAATTTTACCTGGGCAGCGGCACGGTTTTGTCCTGCGAAAAAACAGACCATATGGTACTTTCCGAGAGCGCGGCAGACCCCGCCATTCTCCGGAACCTGCAAAACGCGGTAATCAATGGCAGCCAAAAAGATGTGAAAAAGGCGGTTGGCGTCTTTTGTGAAGCGGCCAAGGACGCGCTGTATACGCTGGAATTTTTAAGGCTTCAGCTAGAAGCGCTTGTTTCAGAATTTAAAAAACGCATTCAGCTGTTAAAAGGCGATGAGCGCCGGGCGCATTTCACACAAATTTTGTTGGAGCACTTGGAAAATTCCTCCATTGAAGCAGTGCAGGAGGCGCTGGAAGCATACTGCGTAGAGGTCAACGCATATCTGCGCTCGCTTACAAAGAGCGACGGCACGGACGTGGTGAACAATATGGTGGAGTATGTAAAGAGCAACTATTATGAAAATCTTGACCTCCCCTATTTTGCAAAGCGGTATTTTATCAATGTCTCTTATTTGGGTCAGCTGTTTAAAAAGAAAACCGGCATCAGCTTCAACAAATTCTTAAACCAGGTGCGCATTCAAGAGGCCAAGCGAATTTTGAAAAACGAAAAAATCCGGATCTATGAGGTGGCCCAGCGTGTGGGCTATAAAGATGCCAATTATTTCTGCTTAAAATTTGAAGAGCTGGTGCACACGACACCCACCAAATACCGTGAAAGCGGCAAATAAAAAAAGGCGGGAAACAAAAAGCGGGCGTTGATAAGGAATTACGATTTGCTCACTTTATAAATATTGATACTTTTTATTGTGTACGAAAACCCTTTTTGTCCGAATTACCCAAAAGCCGTATGAGAGAATTTGTCAACAGCATGCGAAGCACAGACAGCGCGCTTGCTGTTTCCTAATTCAACCATACGGCTATCATGGGACAAAATGAGGGTCTGTCTCAGATTTTGTGTAAAGTCCAAACAAGGGTAAAACAGATATTGG
>JAJXRJ010000057.1 GCA_021629085.1 Oscillospiraceae bacterium
GGGCTCGGTTGCCTGCAGGCCGTAATCGCCGTATACGACTTTATTGCCGCGTGTGGCTTTCCCGGTCATTCTGCCCCGCATCACCCTTCTATATTTCACTCTTTTCGGTAATAACATGGTTATCTGCCTCCTTCGCCTTTTGCAGCCGGTCTGTTCGTCCGAGCAGGCCGCGCGGGTCTTGCAGGGGGAGTGCTCTCCTGCTGGTTGCCGGCTTTTAAGACCTCGCCTTTGTAAATCCAGACTTTTACGCCGATTTTACCATAGGTAGTATTTGCTTCATAGAAGCCGTAGTCGATGTCTGCACGCAGGGTTTGAAGCGGAATGGTCCCCTCATGGTAGTGCTCAGTACGGGCAATTTCTGCACCGCCCAAACGGCCGGACACGCAAGTTTTAATGCCCTTGACGCCCAGCTTCATTGCACGCTGCATGCACTGTTTCATTGCACGGCGGAACGAAATACGCCGCTCAAGCTGCGCTGCAATGTTTTCTGCAACCAACTGTGCGTTGGTTTCTGCGCTTCTCACCTCAACAATATTGATAATGACGTTTTTGTGAATCAGTTTTTCCACATTTGCTTTGATTTTTTCTTTTTCTGCACCACCGCGGCCAATGATAATACCGGGTTTTGCAGCGTGGATGTTAATTCTGACTTTATTGTCCGTTCTTTCAATTTCAATTTTCGCAATTCCGGCCTGGAAGAGCGATTTCTTCAGATATTTTCTTATATTGAAGTCTTCAACGAGGTTGTCGCCAAACGATTTTTTGTCAGCGTACCACTTTGAATCCCAATCTTTGATGACACCAACGCGAAGTCCGTGCGGATGTACTTTCTGACCCAAAACTCTTACCTCCTTCTTTTATTCTTTTTCTTTTAACACAACCGTGATGTGGCTGGTGCGTTTGCGGATACGAAATGCCCTGCCCTGCGCTCTGGGCTGTACACGTTTGAGCGTGGGGCCCTGATTTGCAAAAATCTCTGCAACATAGAGCTTATCGGTATCCATGTGGTGGTTGGTCTCCGCATTGGCGACCGCGGATTTTACCAACTTTTCCACCAACGGCGAAGCAGCCTTGGGTGTGAATCTCAATATTGCCAAAGCCTCGGAAACAGGCTTATTTCGGATTAAGTCAATCACAGTTTTCACTTTTCTGGAAGAAATACGGGCGTAGCTTAATTTTGCCCTTGCTTCACTTGCAACTGTCTGTTCCATAAAGATAACTCCTCCTCTCCGGTCATTCCATCATCAAACAACATTATTTTACGCCGGATGTTTTTGCGCCGGCATGGCCTTTAAAGGTTCTGGTGGGAGCAAACTCTCCCAGCTTGTGGCCAACCATGTCCTCGCTGACATACACCGGGACATGTTTTCTGCCGTCATAAACCGCAATGGTGTGCCCTACCATTTCCGGGAATATCGTAGACGCGCGGGACCAGGTTTTGATAACGCGTTTTTCGCCCGCATCGTTCATTGCAACAATCCGTTTCATCAGGCTGTCTTCCACATAGGGACCTTTTTTAACTGATCTACCCATTATAAACCTCCTTTACGCATGATACAAACAATTTATTTCGTGTTTCTGCGTTTTACAATAAATTTACTGCTCTGTTTCTTCTTATTCCGTGTCTTATAACCCAAAGTCGGTTTGCCCCAAGGGGTAACAGGGGTGGGCATACCAATGGGGGATTTGCCCTCGCCGCCGCCGTGGGGATGGTCACAGGGGTTCATAACCACACCGCGGACAGTGGGACGCCAGCCCATGTGCCGTTTCCGGCCTGCTTTACCAATGGAGATATTCTCGTGGTCGAGGTTGCCGACCTGTCCAATCGTCGCACGGCAGTCAAGGCGCACCATGCGGACTTCGCCGGAAGGCAGACGTACCTGCGCGTATTTGCCCTCTTTTGCCATGAGCTGTGCACTGTTGCCTGCGCTGCGGACCAGCTGCGCGCCCCGGTTGGGGAACAGCTCAATGTTGTGAATCAGCGTACCAACGGGAATCGCGCTGATGGGCATTGCGTTGCCAGGTTTGATGTCTGCATCCACACCCGAGCGGACAACGTCGCCCACTTTTAAGGTGTGCGGTGCAAGGATATACGCTTTTTCGCCGTCCTCATACTGGATGAGCGCGATATTGGCTGAACGGTTCGGATCGTATTCAATGGTCTGAACGGTTGCGTTCATGCCGTCCTTTGTCCTTTTAAAATCAATGATTCTATATTTCCGTTTGTTTCCGCCGCCGCGATGGCGAACAGTGATGCGGCCATAGGAGTTCCTGCCGGCGTTCTTTTTGAGCGGTTCCAGCAGCGACTTTTCCGGCGCAACCTTTGACACTTCTTCAAAGGTGGACACTGTCATAAATCTGCGAGCGGGAGAAGTAGGATTAAATTTTTTAATCGCCATGTTCTGTTCACTCCTTCAACTAAATTAATTACGCCAATCCTTCGAAGAATTCAATGGTTTTGGAATCTTCCGACAACTTCACGACCGCCTTTTTCCAGTCGGGGCGTTTGCCCGAGGTGGCGCCCATCCGTTTTACCTTGCCCTTTACGCGGGATGTGGTAACGCTTACAACCTTGACGTTAAAAATCTCTTCAACTGCCTGCCGGATGGCGACTTTATTGGCGTCTTTGGCCACTTCAAACGTATACTTTTTATCAGCGAGCTGATCCATGCTCTTTTCGGAGATAATGGGTCTTATAATGATATCGTGTGCATTCATTATGCAAACACCTCCTCAATCTTATCGACCGCGTCTTTCGCGATTATAAGCTGGTCATGGTTTAAAATTTCGTATACATTGAGCACATTGGCAAACGAAACTGTGACGCCTTTGATATTGCGGCCAGACCGCAAAATGAAATCGTCTTTTTCTGCCGTTACAATCAGGGCCTTGGTATCAACGCCCAAATTTTTGAGCATTGCTGCCATCTCTTTGGTTTTGTACCCGTCCAGCTTAAGTTCGTCAATCACCTTGATTTCATTTTCCTGTGCTTTTGCGCTCAAGGCGGATTTTAACGCAACCCGTTTTACTTTTTTATTCAGCCGGTAGCTGTAATCGCGGGGTTTGGGGCCAAGTGCAATACCGCCCTTAATCCACTGCGTTGCCCGGATGCTGCCCTGGCGCGCGCGGCCCGTTCCTTTTTGCCTCCACGGTTTGATGCCGCCGCCGCTGACTTCCGAGCGGGTTTTGGTGCTTTGCGTGCCCTGCCGCTGGTTTGCCAAATAGTTGACAACCACCTGATGCAGAACGCTTTTATTCACTTCCTGACCGAAGATATTCTCGCTTAACTCAATATCTCCAATCTGGCTTCCGTCCATTTTATATAAACCTGCTTTCGGCATGTTTAGTCCTCCTTTCTAAAAAGCTCTCTTTATGCTTTTACCGTATTGATAATTGTCAATAATCCACCTTTGGGGCCCGGGACCGCACCTTTTACCAAGATGAGGTTTTTGTCCGCGTCCACCCGGACGATATCCAGGTTTTGGACCGTCACCTGTTCAACACCCATGTGCCCGGGAAGCTTTTTATTTTTCATAACGCGCGACGGCGTAGAGCAAGCGCCCATGGAACCAACGCCTCTGTGGTAGCCGGAACCGTGGCTCATCGGGCCGCGGTGCGTTCCCCAGCGTTTGGTGGTACCGGCAAAGCCTTTCCCTTTGCTGATGCCGGTTACGTCGATTTTATCACCAGCTGCAAAGATATCCGCTTTGATTTCGTCGCCCAGATTGTAGGTGACGCCATCGTCAAACCGGAACTCCCGCAAGTATTTCTTAGGCGCGACGCCAGCCTTGTCCAAGTGGCCTTTTTTCGGCTTGTTGAGCTTTTTCTCTTTCACGTCGGTATACCCCACCTGCACTGCCGCATAGCCGTCGTTTTCAACGGTTTTGAGCTGTGTAACCGTAACCGGGCCAGCTTCGATCACAGTGACCGGGATCACCGCTCCGTCCTCGGCAAAGACCTGGGTCATTCCGAGCTTTTTTCCCAAAATTGCTTTTTGCATTATCTGTTCCTCCTATTTGGTTATTGGTTGAGGGGATTCCCCCAACATTGACCATCCGCAAATATGCGGAATCGGGAAAGGAAGCCCTTCCCTCAAACCTGCTTAATTTCAATGTCCACACCGGCGGGCAGAGAAATCTTTAAAAGCGTATCAATGGTTTTTGACGTCGGGTTTAAAATGTCAATCAGGCGCTTGTGCGTCCGCATTTCAAACTGTTCACGGGAATCTTTGTACTTGTGAACCGCACGCAAAATCGTCACGATTTCTTTTTTCGTGGGAAGCGGAATGGGCCCGGACACCTTTGCACCGGTTCTGATTGCCGTTTCAACGATTTTTTGCGCCGATTGGTCAACCAACTGATGGTCGTACGCTTTGAGTTTGATTCTGATTTTCTGACTGTTAGCCATCGTAGTACCTCCTTACATAATTGGATTGTTGTGCATTACGACAGTCGTAAAACAGTACACCCAGCCGTGTGTTTCGCGCTTTGGGCATTATAAATCCCAGTTTGTGTAAACTGGGCATAATACTCCTGTACTGTGACTTTGCCGCCCGAGTTCATTGATTCGGACATTCTCCACGGAAATTAGCCGGCAGATACACCAGCTGCAACCTCCCGCTTCATCGTATGTCATGCCACACCAGAACATTTTACACTATTTGCCTATATAATGCAAGATTTTTTTACTGTTTTAACCGCATTTCCAGGAATTTTTTAAAATTTCGTTAAAACTGCACAAATAAAAGAAATAATTTAATAGATTATTTATAAAATATTCGCGTATAAATAAGAGATTTTTGCATACACCTCTGCAAAAATTTCAGCAAAAAAGCCTCCGTCAAAAAACGGAGGCATGCATTTTAAGCACGTGGATGTGCCTTGTTGTAAACCTCTTTCATGCGGGTTTTAATCAATTTGGAATAAATCTGTGTAGAGGAAATGTCGCTGTGCCCCAGCATTTCCTGTACACTGGAGAGGTCGGCCCCGTTTTCTAAAAGGTGCGCTGCAAAGGAATGGCGCAGCGTGTGCGGCGTAATCTCTTTTTGAATATGCGCTTTTTCCTTATATTCCTTAATGATTTTCCAAAACCCCTGGCGGGTGAGATGCCCGCCGTTGCAGTTGACAAACAAAAACGGCTCGCTTGCGTTTACAATCATATACGGCCGCGCAAACTGCAAATAGTCGCCCATGGCCCGGATGCACTGTGTGCCAAGCGGGATAATTCTCGCCCGGTTGCCCGCCGTGCACTTGACAAAACCCAGGGAGATCTCCACATCGTCCACCGCCAGGCCCACCAATTCCGACACCTTGATGCCGGAAGCGTAAATCAGCTCCAGCATGGCCTTGTCCCGCTTTCCCTTATAGGTGGAAATATCAGGCTGCCGAAGCAGCAGATCCACCTCGTCCATGGTAAGGATTGCGGGCAGTTTTTTGTCCTGCCGCGGCAGCTCCAGCTTAAACGCTGGGTTGTCCTTTACCAAACCGCGCGAAAGCATAAATGTATAAAATGTACGGATGGACGCAAGGCTGCGCGAGATACTGGACGGCGCGCGCTCCAGTTTTTTTAAATACAGTACATATGAAATTACATTGGTTTTGTTCACTTTATAAATGTCGACAAAGGTGGAATCCAAATAGCGTACAAACTGCCGGATATCCCGGCAATAGGACTGGATTGTACTTCCGGCGGCCTCCCGTTCATTTTCAAGATACGCCGCAAATTCTTCAACCAAACTCTGCATTCCCTACATCTCCAAAATTTTAAATCATTTAAAAGAGCGTTTTGGCAACAAAACTGGACAAAAACCCATCCAGCACATTGAGCAGCGTTAAAACGACAAACACCGCCAAAAGCAGGACGCCAAACACCATAGTATCTCTTCGTTTCTCCAAACTGCTGCGCTTTTTTGCACGGCGGTGGTTTACCAATGCGAACCGCACGCACACGCCGCACAGAAAAAACCACACAGGAAGCGCAAAAAAGCAGGCGGGCAGCACTGCTGCAAAGGAAAACAGGGCACCTTTATAAGCAAATTGCTTGATGAGAAACCCTGTTGTAAAGCCGGTTGTAAAGCCTTTTACGCCCAAAAATCCAAAGCAAACCGGCATGGTGTAAACCGTCATGGAACAAAGTGCACAGACGGCAATTACCTTGAAATTGTCCGCCGCGCATTTGAGTGCATATGTAAAATAGTTGACTGGCTGATCGCTTTCAAAAAAGGTGTTAATATAGCTGCTGACCTGGGCGGCTTCCTCTTGCACAACCCCCGAAGCCGACATGGCGCCCAGGCAGACGCCGCTGATAAACAGCAGGGCGGCAATGGCATACACCGGCAAGTTGTGCCGGATATACTGCCCCGCAATCTGTCGTTTTCCCACTTTCATCCCCCGCTTCGTATGTTTCTACTATATATATGAAGAAAGGGACAAAGTATGCCAGAATTTATTGTTTCCCTTCACTCATCTGGCGCGCCCTGTTTGTGCAGGCCTGTACCGCACGAATCACCGCACTTCGAAATCCCGCTTGCTCCAGCTCCGCCACAGCGTCAATGGTCGTTCCGGCAGGGGAGCAGACCATGTCTTTTAGCACGCCCGGATGCAGGCCTGTTTCCAGCACCATTTTTGCCGAGCCCAAAACTGTCTGCGCCGCAAGGGTATAGGCAGTTTTCCGGTCAACGCCGTTTTGCACCGCTGCATCCGCCATTGCTTCAATAAACAAAAACACATAGGCCGGCCCACTTCCATTGATTGCCAACGCTTTATCAATGAAATCCTCACCCAAAAAGCACGCTTTCCCGGAAGCGGAAAAAATGGTCTCCACCACGCGTTTGTCCGCATCAGAAATATCCGGATAGGTGCTGACCACCGTCATGCCCTCTCCCACCTTGAGCGGAAGATTTGGCATAACCCGGGTGATTTTTACATCCCCCAGAATTTGTTTGATAAAATCTGTTGTAATGCCGGCTGCAATGGATATGTAATTTTTATCCCGGTATCCATGCACATGCGCCACTGTTTCTAACACAGATCCAAACACATTCGGCTTTACCGCAAAGACGACAAACGAACAGGTTTCAACCAATGCCTCTATGCTGTTTGCAACCTGAACGCCATCCGGCAGCTCTGCCGGCGGCACGATGTCGTAAACCCAAAGGCTGGAAGGGCAGATTTTACCGGACGAAGCAAGCCCGCACAGCATGGATAGCCCCATATTGCCGGCGCCAATAAAGCCAACCTTTTCATCAAGCATGATAAAAATCCCCTCTTTTTGACAATATTCACGATAGTTTTTTTATTATAGCACAATAAAATCGCATTGTATAGCCCTTTTTTAAATTTTTGTAATTTTTTCAAAATGGGTATTGACTTAAAAATGAAAAATGTGTATAATAGACGTTGTCCGTTTTTTGACGCACCTCTAGCTCAGTTGGTAGAGCATTCGACTCTTAATCGACAGGTCCAGGGTTCGAGCCCCTGGAGGTGCACCAGAAAAAGCTGTTTTTTAAGAAGCTGGCAGTGTCTGTCAGCTTCTTACACGTAACAGTCATGTTAACCGTTTTATCCTCGTGGGGGTGTGGCTCAGTTGGGAGAGCGCTTGCTTCGCATGTAAGAGGTCGGGGGTTCGAATCCCCCCATCTCCACCAAAAACACTAGAAACCGCATTGTTATGCGGTTTCTTTTTGTTCATACACG
>JAJXRJ010000058.1 GCA_021629085.1 Oscillospiraceae bacterium
ATATAGGGGTATATGTATATTATACCTGCACAGGAATTCGTTGTCAAGGGAGGATATAAAAAAGGCAGCCTCAAAAGGCTGTCCTTTCACCATTAGCCCATATTTGAAAACCGCTCAACTGCTTTTGTAAAACTCTCAATGGTTTTATCCGCGTCGCCATGTTCAATCCCATCGCGAACGCAATGCTTAATGTGCCCCTCTAATACCACCTGTCCTACTTTATGCAAAGCGGACTTTGCAGCATTGAGTTGGGAAAGGATATCTTCACAGGGGATGTCCTCCTCTACCATACGGTCAATCGCTTGCACCTGGCCAATGATCTTTTTCAGCCTGCGGTGAAGATTCTCTGCATCCATACATTGCTTCATTGTTATTCCTCCATACGCTCAATCACAATATAGGTATATATTAGCATGAGATTTGCTTCTTGTCAATATCCCCTTAAGAAGAGCATATCCTATCGTTCCGCAAAACATAAAAAACGGGCAAGAAGCGTTGAACCGCTTGCCCGTTTCCTGTTGCAAAATGCGCTGATTATAAACGAGGGTATAGCGGATTACCATGTACGCATCACATAGATTGCCGAAAATTTGGGGGGCACGGTGGGAAACCAATCCTTAAGCACAGCGGGAAGAATTACAGTTCAATAATCCCGAAAAAGAAAAAATTATGCGGCAAACTGCCTAGGTTATTATCACGATATTGCAACAGATATTCACAAAAAATTTTAAAAATCCTCAATCATTCTTCACATTTATATGATATATTTCCCTTATCGTAAATTAAGGGAGGTATTGCAATGAAACGATTTAAACAAGCCTTGAGCGCTGTAATATCCTTATTTTTAATTCTATCCACAGGGTATCCCATCTCAGCGGCAGAATCAGAGACAGTCATCACGCTCTCTGACGCCGCAGTTAAAGTGGATGGATCGGATATCTCAGAGGATTCTGCATCTGCAGTCTTTCTTTCTGAGAGAACCGAAACGCATGCGGATGTTGCACAAGAATTAAAGACGGTCACAAACCAAGTGATTACCATAACGCAGGCTGGCGTCTACCGGGTCAGCGGTTCAATGACCGACGCCCAGCTTGTTGTGGACGCTGGCGACACCGCTGAAGTAACACTGCTTCTCGACGGGGTTGACCTCACCTGCCGTACAGCACCGGCCATATTGGTTCGCAGTGCGAAAGAACCGGCAGAGGTTGGAACCAGCGGCGTCACTCTATACCTTGAGGAAGGGTCACAAAACACCATCCAAGGTTCCCACACTTTGGAAACAGAAGACGACGCCATCAAGCACGACGCGGCAATTAGTTCCAACGTGTCCTTAACCATTGACGGGACAGGTTCCCTTTCCGTAGTTGCAGATAATGAAGGGATTGAAGTCAAATATAAACACCTGACAATCAACGGCGGTACAATCCATATAGACAGCTGTGACGATCCCATTAACGGCAGTGAAGACGGGGTAGCCCACGTCACAATCAATGACGGCTACGTTTACTGCACAGCCGAACGCGGCGCAGAAGGCGACGGCATAGATTCCAACGGGTATATCACCATCAACGGCGGTACGGTAATTGCCCTTGCCAATCCCAACAGCATGGATAGCGGCCTGGACTCAGATTTCGGCACCACTATTAACGGCGGCGTTGTCGTCGGGGCCGGGAATATGTATGATACATTTGAAGAGGATGGCGGCCAACTATTTATGTATCTCCAGTTCTCAGCGGCTACGGACGATGTCCTCTGTGTTTTGGACCAAGCCGGAACACCTGTATTTGCCTATGACTTCCCAAACCAATACTCCTATATTTCCTTTAGCAGTCCAGACCTGCAGGAAGGCACCTATCATATCTACTCAGGCGGTACTGTTACCGGAACCGAGCTTGACGGGCTGTATACAGATCTGACCGGCTATAGCGGCGGTACACAACTGCACCACGGCGGTACGTCAGCAACGGGGAATCCGGGAGAATTGGGAGGGCCCGGTGGACGTCCCGGCAACCACGGCCAAGGCCGGCCTGAATTACCGGAGGGAATGGAATTTCCGGAACCTCCTGATGGGACGGGATCGCCGGAACCTCCTGATGGGATGGAATTTCCAGAACGTCCTGATGGGACGGAACTCCCGGAGCCTCCTGATGGAACGGAATCCCCGGAACGTCCGGAGGGCACACCACCGGGCGGCTTTGGCGGGGGCCCAGGCGGAATGCAGAGCAGTGCAGAAGAAGCAACCTACGATTTTAATCTGACAAGTTCAACCAATGGGTTTACCAATGTCTCAGCCGGGGATATGCAGAAAACCGGGGAGTTTATAGATGTGCCAGCAGACACGTGGTTTTATTCAGCAGTGACACGCGCATCGCAGGAAGGCTGGATTGTCGGCGTAAGTGACAACCAATTTGCACCGGACGAACAGATAACCGGTGCACAATGGATCACGATTTTGGCCCGTTTAGCAAAAGCCGATGTAACAAGCGGCGAGCATTGGTACACCGGCGCGGTCAACTGGGGCACAGAGCAAGGTATCATCAACCAGGGTGACTGGAGTTTTATAGCCGATGCGCCCCTGACCAGAGAACAGATGGCGGATATGACCTGGCGGTTTGCAAAACTGCAAGGGATCGATGTATCCGCATCAGAGGATTTGTCCGGATTTACAGACTATGCAGAAATTTCAGATTTTGCGCAAGCTGCCTTTTCCTGGGCGGTGGATGCTGATATTTTGCAAGGTGACGGCTCGGCTTTGCATCCCGGCGACAGCCTGACACGGGCAGAAGCGGCACAAGTGGCAGCCCGTCTTTTTGACGCTTCCAGCGAAAATTAAACGGCGCCTATCTATCAGCCGCAAAGAAAACGGCATCAAAAATGCAAATTGCCGTTTATAATAAAAAAGGAAACAAAAAATGCACTCTAGAAAGAGTGCATTTTTAACAATATAGCGTATTAATCCCGGTCTACATCCCAGGAGATGATTTGTCCGTCAGATGCCCGAACCTCTGCCGAATATTCCACCCTTCCCTGGCGGAATTCAATGTCATAAACCCAAATGCCATCATCCAGTTCGTAAGAGCTCCGGGTAAAGTCCACTTCCGATTCGGTAAGCCCCGCTCGTTCCAGTGCAATTTCTCTGGCCTTCTGCTCGCCGATATCTCCCTGTGTTTGGGAGGAAGCCGGGGGCTGCGTGTATTCCCGGTCCATATCCCAAGAGATGATTTGCCCGTCAGCGGCGCGAACTTCAGCGGAGTATTCCACCCCGTCTTTCCAAAACTCGATATCATATTGCCTAATGCCGTCATCTGTCTCCAACCGGGCTTTTTCAAAGGTTACGCCTTCTGCGTCAACGCCTGCCTTCTCCAGCGCAATTTCTTTCGCGCGTTCCAGCGAGATTTCGCCGTTTTCCGGCTGCTGGCCTGTTTGATCGTTCACAATAACATCTGCATCGGTTACGGTGGACGTACTATCTTTTAGTTCAATCCGTTTTTCATTCTCATACCAATAAACCGTTTTCCCCATTAAATTGCCGATTGCACGAATAGGCAGATACGTAGTTCCTTCATATAAAATTGGGTATACAACCTCTCCCTGGGCATTTTTGAAGGTGCGTTCCTGGCCATCGACCACAACAGAAAAATCCGGCCGGATTTCACATTGAACCAATTGGATCACTCCGGCGGCTGACACACCAGCAACAATGCCGCCCAGGCACAGCAGGCAGGCTGCAAACACTGATATTTTTTTCTTCATTTTTCATCGTCTCCTTTCATTAATTTGGAAGGGAATTTTTTGCTTATTATACTAAATATCAGGCCTTCTGTCAACTAACTACAGAAAAAAATGGTTCAGGAAAGGAGAAATGGTTTTACACAATTTTTAAATGGAATATACTGTGTTTTGATCCAGTTAATGTTGACATTGTACTTCTATCGCGGTAAAATCATTTCAGAAGCCTTTTGCAATTATATGAAAGGGGAATGAAAATTAAAGCATCCCTGTATATGAAAATACGAAATTAGGATGCATGGAGTAACTATATGAAAAGTTTAATAATCTATGGCAGTCAGTATGGAACGGCAAAACGTTATGCAGAAACATTTGCTCAAATGACAGGAATCCCTGTCATAAATTATAAAGACAGGAAGGAATTAACAGAATACGAAATCATAATCTATTTTGGCGGGTTATATGCAGGCAGTGTAAAAGGATTAAAGAAAACCATCAAGGCATTTCAAAAAAATACAAAAATTGTTATTGTTACTGTTGGGTTAGCCGATGTCTGTAACGAGGAAAATACAAATAACATAAAGAAGTCCTTAAAAAAACAGGTGCCGGAAAAAATCTTAAACAATGCAGCGATTTTTCATTTAAGAGGCGGTATTGATTATAAAAAGTTGAATTTTAAACACAGAATGATGATGGCACTTTTATATAACATAGCAAAAAACCTTCCGGAAGAGGAAAAAACACCCGAGGTGAAAACATTGATAGACACCTTCCACGCAAAAGTGGATTTTGTTGATTATAATTCCTTAAATCAAATTATTGAAGCAATTAATCAGATAAGGATGCATCAATGTTATCAAATTATAAAATTGAGGTGAAACTATGAAACATAAGGTTAAAATAACGGTAATTGACAAAAAACGATACCCGGAACTGCAATATCAATATTGTTCTGATCCGAATGCCGGGGCCTGTCCCTGCTACAATGTGGGAGATGAGTTTGTTTTTTATCGTGATGAGGAGAAAGATGACTTTTGGCATATGGGGCTGAACACACTTGTCAAAACGGATGCAGATCCCGATACCGTTGCGGGCGGGCCGAAAATGCCGTTCTGTTCTGAAGCATGGGATGCCATTGCCCGATATATTTACACCGGTTTGCAGGGCGGTTCCATTATGAAAGGCTGGATGAAGGAAGAAAACACAATGATTGCCTGCTGTTCAGACGGTACAAGACCTGTGATTTTCAAAATAGAACGGATTGATTACGAATAAAGGCGTGATAAATTGGTAATTTATGGAGGACAGTTATGGCGTATAGTATAAGCCAAAGCTTTCATAATAAATATAAAGAGCTATATGAGCATATTGTAGTTGTCACATTGTCAGACGGCTCGGTTGTCGAAGGCGGCTGGTATGATGAATTTTTTGAAGATGAATCCATACTGATAAGCACTTTGGGCCCCGATGTGAAAATTATAAAAATATCAGATATACAGGCAATGGAACTCTCAGATAAGGATTGATAAATCGGTGTTTAACTTCGCATAATCTCAACGCATGGGATTAAAAAATCCATAAAGGAGGCTCCCGAAGTATGGAAAACAGAACTTATCTTGCCATCGATCTCAAGTCTTTCTATGCTTCGGCCGAATGCATAGAACGGGGGCTTGACCCCATGACCACCAATCTGGTGGTTGCGGACAAAAGCCGGACGGAAAAGACCATCTGCCTTGCCGTTTCGCCTTCGCTTAAATCGTATGGGATCCCCGGCAGGCCAAGACTGTTTGAAGTTGTGCAAAAAATCAAGCAGGTCAACACCGCCCGGCAGCGCACAGCGCCGGGAAGGCGTTTTTTTGGATCCTCTTCTGACAGTAACGAGTTAAAAAAGCACCCGGGGCTTGCCGTTGATTACATTGTTGCCCCTCCCCAAATGGCGCGGTATATGGAAATCAGCACAGAGATTTACAGGATATATCTCAAATACATTGCGCCGGAGGACATGCATGTGTACTCGATCGATGAGGTCTTTATGGATGTTACCGGTTATCTGAAAACTTACCGGCTTTCGGCAAGAGAGCTTGCTATGAAAATTATTTTAGATGTGCTCAATACAGCCGGCATCCCTGCAGTTGCCGGGATTGGCACAAATCTCTATCTCTGCAAGGTGGCAATGGACATTGAAGCAAAGCATATCCCGGCAGATAAAAACGGCGTCCGGATTGCTGAGCTTGATGAAATGAGCTATCGCCAAAAATTGTGGAACCACCGTCCATTAACCGATTTTTGGCGGGTCGGGAGAGGTTATGCCAAAAAGCTGGAGGGGTGTGGAATATTTACAATGGGCGACGTGGCCCGGTGCTCGATTGGCAAACCCAACGAATATTACAATGAGGATTTGCTGTACAAGCTGTTCGGCATAAACGCTGAATTGCTGATTGACCACGCATGGGGCTGGGAGCCATGCACCATTGCTGATATTAAGGCATATAAGCCGGCGGAAAACAGTGTCGGGTCGGGACAGGTGCTGCAGTCCCCCTACCCTTTTGATAAGGCAAAACTGGTCGTGCGGGAAATGACAGATGCGCTCGTGCTGGATTTGGTGGACAAAGGCCTTGTGACCAATCAGCTCACGCTTACCGTTGAATATGATATTGAAAATCTGACAGACGGGGAACGCAGAAAAACGTATCAAGGTGAAATTACAAAAGACCGCTACGGAAGGGCAATTCCAAAGCATGCGCACGGCACGGCGAATCTTAAAGGGTATTGTTCCTCAACAAAGCAGATTCTAAAAGCCATGCTGGCGCTTTTTGACCGTATTGTAGACCAAACCCTTTTGATACGGCGGTTAAATGTTACGGCAAACCGTGTGATCGATGAAAAATCCATACCGGAGGAGACTCAGTATCAGCAGATGGATTTTTTTACCGATTATGCAGCAGAACAGGCACAGCGGGAAGCGGAACAGGCAGAGCTTGCCCGAGAGAAAAAAATGCAGGAAGCTATGATTGATATAAAGAAAAAGTTCGGCAAAAACGCCATTCTCAAAGGGACCAATCTGGTGGAAGGCGCGACGGGAAAAGACAGGAATAATCAGATCGGCGGGCACAAGGCGTAAATAAAGGAGCATGATACGGTGAACAAAGAACGTGCAAATAAGTATGATGATATAATAGGTCTTCCGCACCATGTTTCAACGACACGCCCCCGGATGTCCCGGCTGGACCGTGCCGCACAGTTTTCCCCCTTTGCCGCGCTTACCGGCTATGATGCCGCAATCAAAGAAAGCGCGCGTCTTACCGATACCCGGGCAGAACGAAGTGAGTCTGAAATCTCAGAGCTAAATGATGCCATCCATATCCTGATGGAACGTACTGACATGCATCCGCAAGTGAAAATCACATACTTCAAACCGGACGAACGAAAGGAAGGCGGCGTCTATCTGACCTTGAAAAGCCGGGTCAAAAAACTGAAAAAATACGAACGGCGCATTCTGTTGGAAGACGGGACGGAAATACCGTTTGATGATATTTACAAAATAGAAATCCATTGAATGCAGGCGCGGCCTTCTTATCAGTGTAAAGGAAAATATCTTGAAGGAAAAGCGCCTGCAGTTATGGCAAGAGGATGTGAATTGCCGGTTGTTAGCGCAAGAGGCGGTATAAAGCCGTTTATCTGCGCTTCAAAAAATCCGGTAACAGGCGTATATTCAATTGCGGCTGAGCGAAGAACCATGGATTTGCCATTGTGTCAGCCGCCTCGAATAATGCAGAATTGAGATATGTACCTGTGTCCCAAACCTTACAAAAAGAGCGGAGACTATTTCAAAGATTGTGTAAACCTCCAAACGGGTATATAATAAAAATACA
>JAJXRJ010000059.1 GCA_021629085.1 Oscillospiraceae bacterium
AAATTAATCGAAATAGCAAAATATTATGATTGGGAATCAATTTTTAGAGGTTCCCGTAAGAAATACTGTTTATTGGATGCCCTTAAACCCTTGATTTTACTGTATTTGCGGCTAAGCCCTGTAAGAACACTCGCACCACGTCGCGGCGAGCCTTTTGGTTCGCCGTATTTTTTTGCAAAAAATACGGCTTCACTTGATCGGCTGCCGCTCCTTTTCCCCACAAAAGCTGGCGCTTTTGCGGGGGCCCCAAACCCCTCATCCACCCGCGCCGCCACTCCTTCTTTCCATAAGATGCGTATTTTTTATTTCAGAACCCCCACGTTTTGTTAATAGAAACTGGTTTTGTAAGGCGTGCGGCTTCTAAAAAGATGATTTATTTTGCCATAGTATATATTTTTCATGAATATTATCTTGATTTATTTATGGCAATACAATATAATTAACATAAAATGAACAAGACTGATTTTATAGTCGGAGATTGGAGGAGAGTATGGGAGACTCAGTTCAAATTATGATTACAATGGTCATTTATATGGTTGTGGTAATCGGAATTGGTGTGATGTTTGCAAAGAAGGCAAACAAAAGTTCTGAAGCCTATTTCCTTGGGGGGCGCACCTTGGGCCCTTGGGTTACCGCCATGAGTGCGGAAGCTTCGGATATGTCGGGGTGGCTGCTTATGGGCCTTCCAGGTGTCGCATATTGGTGTGGAATTGCGGACGCGACATGGACTGCGATTGGCCTTGCAGTGGGAACATACATTAACTGGCTTATCACCTCAAAAAGGCTGCGCCGATACAGCGAAAAGGCGGGTAACGCCATTACATTGCCTGAATTTTTTTCAAACCGTTTCCACGAAAAGAATAAAATTGTGATGACAATTTCTGCTCTTTTTATACTTATATTTTTTACAGTATATGCAGCCAGTTGTCTTGTAACCTGCGGCAAATTGTTCTCAACCTTGTTCGGTTTAAACTATGTTCCAATGATGATTATAGGGGCCATCTTTGTGCTTTTCTACACGATCATCGGTGGCTTTCTTGCGGAGAGCATTTCGGACTTCATGCAGGCGATCGTTATGATTGTCGCGCTTATTATAATTGTTGCAACTGGCACAGTGGCAGCAGGCGGACTGGGAGCTGTAATTGAAAATGCCGAATCAATCCCGGGATTCCTTGAGTTTTTTGGAATCGCCACACCAGTTACCGTGGATGGGGTGCAACAGGTGGTAGACGGTGTCCCGCAATTTGGAGCCGCCGGAAGCTACGGCTTTCTGAACATTGTTTCGGCTCTGGCATGGGGGCTTGGATATTTGGGTATGCCACAGGTCCTTCTCCGGTTTATGGCCATACGCACCGAGCATGAACTGAAGAGTTCCCGTCGTATAGCAACTGTCTGGGTTGTTATCTCCTTGACGGTAGCTGTGTTTATTGGCGTTATGGGCCGCGCATTATATCCTGACGCACTAACGACTGCGTCCTCGGCGGAAAATATTTTTATCCTACTTTCTACAAAATTGCTGCCCCCACTGCTGGCTGGACTTGTCATGGCCGGTATTCTTGCAGCGACAATTAGTTCATCCGACTCGTATCTGCTCATTGCGGCTTCTGCATTTTCTAAAAATATTTATCAGGGCCTTCTGCATCGGAAAGCGACAGATAAACAGGTTTTATGGATTTCTCGTATTACGCTTTTTGCTATTACAGTAATTGCCATCATCATCGCCTTGGATGAAAACAGTGTGATCTTTACTATTGTCAGTTTTGCGTGGGCAGGTTTCGGTGCAACCTTCGGGCCGTTGATGCTCCTGAGCCTGTTCTGGAAACGTATTAACCGCGCCGGTGCTATTGCAGGTATGATCGGCGGAGGTGGAATGGTATTTATCTGGAAACTGCTTATCCGGCCGCTCGATGGAGTATGGGATATTTATGAGCTTTTGCCTGCATTTTTGTTCTCTGTTTTGTGTATTGTGGTGGTCTCCTTGCTGACGGCACCGCCCTCAGAGAAAATTCAGAAGGAATTCGATGATGTCCGTGCCGGAATATAAAATGTAGTACATATAGGCTAAAAAGGCATTGATCACCTCGATCAATGCCTTTTTATGGATTGCTTCCTGTTTACCTGGAAATATGATAAAATAAGCGGCAAGTTAGAGAAAGTCGAGATATTGTATATGAATCTGAAAGCAAAAATAAGAAACCTGAAAACGCATCCCCTCCTCCAAGTGTTGGCTGACAACAGGGGAAACCCGCGAACACTCGTGTTGATTGAACCGCTATGGGGGATTCCCTACAATCTTATTTCACCGTTCGCCACTCTTTATATGTACATACAGGGTGTCACAGACGTACAGATTGGTCTGATTCTCTCCATCACAATGGTGGTTCAGGTGTTGTTCTCCTTTTTTGGGGGCATTTTATCTGACAAACTGGGACGAAAATTTACTACTATGATGGGGGACTTCTTCGGCTGGGCGCTGGCCTGTCTGGTATGGGCTGTTTCAAACAATTTCTGGCTGTTTTTGGCCGCCGCGCTGCTCAACTGCTTTGAACAGATCAACCAAACAGCATGGTATTGTCTGCTTATCGAGGATGCCCATCCAAAGGATCTGGTTGGGATCTACACCTGGGTGAACATCGGCGGGCTGGTGGCTATCTTTTTTGCGCCGCTCTCAGGCCTATTTGTCAGTTCGTATTCGATTGTTCCGGTGGTACGGGTGTTGTACATCCTCTTTGCGCTGACCATGCTTGTGAAAACGCTCATTACTTTCAGGTTTTGCCATGAAACGAAGCAGGGCAAAATTCGCCGGGCAGAGACAAAGGGAGTATCCATTCTCCATATGCTGGGGGAATATCGCCAGTTAATCCCCACTCTGCTGAAGAACAGGAGCGTCCTCAAAGCGGTAGCCGTCTCGGTGATCCTGTATGTCACCAACATGGTGAATACGAACTTTTTCGGACTGTATTTGACACAGCGGCTGAGGCTTTCGGAAAATTTTCTGGCACTGTTTCCCATTTTGAACGCTGTTGTCATGCTGATCTTCATGGTGGGAATTCAGCACCGTATGAACGCCACGAAATTCCGCGTTCCGCTATGGATCGGTTTGGCGCTGTACAGTGCTGCTGCCTTGGTGCTGATCTTCTCTCCTGCAAATAGTCTGGGTTTTGTGCTGCTTTATGTATTTGTCGCCGCCTTGGCTGCTGCGCTGGTGAATCCGCGTAAAGACGCGCTTCTCCAGCTTAATATCGCCCCCCAGGAACGGGCGCGCCTGAATGCCCTTATCATGGCCACAACGATTGCCCTCTCTTCTCCCTTCGGATATTTAGCTGGGTGGCTCTCCAGTCTGGACCGCCGCCTGCCCTTCGTTTTCTCACTCTTATTATTTATCACGGCAATGCTTATCATCTGCCGCATCCAGGAGCCGCAGGTAGAGGAAAAGAGCGCTTAAATACTGTGCGCTTCGCGTACAAAAAACGGATTTCTCTGTATTTGCGGCTAAGCCCTGTAAGAACACTCGTATCACGCCGGAATGGACTTTTCTCCATTCCGGTTTTTTATACCCCAAAAAACAGAAGGCAGCGGAAAAATGGGTCAAAAAGGTGTGTATATCCCTGAAAATATATTGCAATATATCCAATGAACGGAAAATAGCGGCGAAAAATGAAACAAATTGTAAATCATAGCAGGAATTTCTATTGACGGGACGTGTATTTCTCTGTAAACTGGAAACCGTTGATGTCCCCCCTAAATCAAACCGAAAATAATATGAAATAGGAGAGATGATGATGAATAAGAAATTCACAAAGCGCATAATTGTACCTGCAATTTGTTTATCCATGCTGGCATCGGCACCGGGAACTATTTTGGCAGCAAATTTTGACGATGTAGATGTCCATTGGGCAAAAGAAGCGATTGAGATATGGGCCGACCACGAGGTGATTCAGGGGTTTGACAGCCTGTTTCGGCCTGATGACACAATTACAAGAGGCGAAATGGCGGTTATGATCAACCGTATTATGAACTATCAGGAAGCAGCGGAAAATACATTTGAAGACTTGCCGGAAAGCTGGTATACAGACGCTATTTTAAAGCTGGTAAAGCAAGACGTCATGGTTGGGTTTAACAATCAAATCCGGCCGGAAGATACTGTTACCCGTGAGGAAGCCCTGGTTATGATTGCAAGAGCGCTGGGCATTGAGGGAAGCAAAAGCAAAGCTGTTTCCTTCACAGACGCAGACAGCATCAGCGAATGGGCGGTTGACATAATTCAAGCCATGGCGGAAAGAGGATTTATCAACGGGTATGAAGACGGCTCCTTCCGTCCGCAGGACAATATGACAAGGGCTTGCTCTGTGACCGTTGTTAACAACTCCATCAAAGGCTTTTACAACAAGCCGGGCACGTATCATGCAGAGGAAGCAATAGACGGGATTGTCATTGTAAATTCTCCCGATGTAATCCTCAATGGCATGACCATCAACGGCGATTTAATTGTGACACCCGGTGTCAAGGACGGCATTGTTACCCTGCAGGGTACGACGGTTTCAGGGCAGCAGATTGTCATGGGCGGCAACGTTGAAATAAAGCCTGGCACGCCCGGAGAGGATTCTGACAACGATTCCGACGGTGATTCCAACGGTGGCTCGAACGGCGGCTCAAACGGCGGCTCGGGCGGAAGCTCCGGCGGCGGTTCCGGCATCCAGAATGCGGCAAGTACAGATATTATTGTAAACAGTGCTTATGCGGATGAAACAGGCAAAGTGACGGTTGGCGGAAAACGGTATACCATTGGGGAAAATGCATTTGCGTCTTTAGAAAATGCCATTGCGCAGGCGCAGACCTTAGATAAAAAGGCAAGCATTACGCTTTTGAGCGATTTGGATTTAGAGCAAACAGCCGTGTTGCAAATGGATGCGCTGACCTTAGACGGCGGCGGCCATACAATCACATTTGCCCAGGGCGTAAAAGACGGGATCCAGATTGTAAATGGACAGGATGTTGTGTTAAAAGACCTTTCTGTTGTGATGAACGATGAAACAAACAAGTGGAACGGCTCCTATGGCATACAGGCCTATCAATCCAAGGTGACCTTGAAGGATGTTTCGGCAACCGGGGCGGACGGCGGCATTTTGGTAAACGGCGCTGAAGTCACCTTAGAAGGCGTTGTGGATGTAAGCGGCAACGAGTTCGGCGGCATTGAAGTTTCCAAAGGGTCTTTGGTAGAAACCATGCCCAAGCTGGTTGGCGCGGCGGAAAACTTAAAAAATGACACCGAAGAAGCCGGCAAACCCACCGTTTGGATTGACAAGGTGTCCGAGCTGACCAATGCGGTTGTTGCAGTATCCGGGTTAAACGAAACCGCTTCGGAAAAAGACCAGGCACATTTTTACCTGAATGCGCCTGTTGTAGACAATATCGATGTTTCCACCCAGCAGGAGCTGGAGGATGCCCTGGCAAACGAGGATATCAAAGTGATTTCTATCACCAAAGACATTGCAGTGGACACAACCCTGCAGGTAACCCGTCCGGTTACGATAAACAGCAAGGACGGCATGAAAACGCTTTCCTTTGATAACAAAAACGGCATCCAGCTGGTAAACGCCGGCGAGGTCACAATTGAAAATGTGAAAGTGGAAGTGACAAATGACGAGGAAAACTGGCAGGGGATTTATGCCCTGCAGGCATATGGCGCATCCAAAGTGACCCTGAAGGATGTTTCGGCAACCGGGGCGGACGGCGGCATTTTGGTAAACGGCGCTGAAGTCACCTTAGAAGGCGTTGTGGATGTAAGCGGCAACGAGTTCGGCGGCATTGAAGTTTCCAAAGGGTCTTTGGTAGAAACCATGCCCAAGCTGGTTGGCGCGGCGGAAAACTTAAAAAATGACACCGAAGAAGCCGGCAAACCCACCGTTTGGATTGACAAGGTGTCCGAGCTGACCAATGCGGTTGTTGCAGTATCCGGGTTAAACGAGGCCGCTTCGGAAAAAGACCAGGCACATTTTTACCTGGGCGAGGCGCCGGCCGCAGCACAGGAATAAAAATGCAATAACGGCAAAACAAACGTATGGCAGGGAGCGGAAGCTCCCTGCTTTTTTATCTGTCTGCATTCCGGCAGAGGTTCGCGTTATGGTTTATTTTTCTTGCATTTTTTTCTTGCATTTTTGACATACTTATGGTATGATCTAACAAAAAGCGATCGGAAAGCTGGGTGGCTATGAAACATCAGATACAATCATTTTTACATACATTTTCATTTCCGGCGGAGGCGGCAGACGCGCTTTTAACCGCGTTTGACAATCTGGCGGCCAACCCGGCGGCCTTTTCAAAATTTATGGCGCCGGTGCATTGCTATTTTGACGATACGCTTACAGACTATGCAGGCGCTATCAGGGAACTGGAAGCGGTGGCCCAGGAGACGGGCATTCACAAATACACCATATGGATGCTCTTTTTCATTGCGCTCACCCCCCACGCCAGGCAGCGCTATGCGGCGCGGCATTTGCCAAATTCCATTTTCTACAATTCCATGTCCGATTTAAAATACAAGCTGTTAGAATGCCATAAGCTGCATGGGGTTTGGGGTACCATGGCCGCAGACTGGTATCCGCGTTTCTTTGCGCTCACCCGCTTTGCGCTGGGCCGGCTGCAATTTGAAACAACCACGCTGCAAGAAGAGTATGAAAAAAATGGCCGCCAGCTTTCTAAAGACGACATTGTTGTGAATATCCACATCCCCTCCAGCGGGCCGCTGCGTCACGAAGACTGTTTGGATGCTTACCGGCAGGCAGCCGCCTTTTTTCAGGCCGATTTCCCGGGCTGCCCAGTCGCGTTTGTGTGTAATTCCTGGCTGCTCTATCCGGCACACAGGCCCCTTTTGCCCGCACAGTCCAACATTGTAAAGTTCATGGATGACTTTGAGATTTTGTCCATACGAGAAGATGCCGAAGGCCGCAATCTCTGGCGCATTTTTAATGTGGATTACCATGGGGACTGGCATTGTCTGCCACAGGAAACCACGCTGCAAAAGGCGTATGTGTCCCTTTTAAAAAACGGGCAAACCACCGGCACTGCCAAAGGGGTCTTTTTTCATGACGGCGAGCGGATTTTGCCCCGGGAAGAATAAAGCCATGCTTGAAAACCGCGTTGCAGCCCGGCCAACAGAAGATCTGCATTTGGATAAAATTTTTCTGTTTTTTCTATTGACAAGCCCTTTAAATTATGGTATGATAAATTTCGCGAGCGTTAAGGGCGATTAGCTCAGCTGGGAGAGCATCTGCCTTACAAGCAGAGGGTCATAGGTTCGAGC
>JAJXRJ010000002.1 GCA_021629085.1 Oscillospiraceae bacterium
ATATGAATATGATAACATATAGTAAATACTAGGTAATTTCTAATAAAACGGAGGTGACTCTATGAAAAAATGGATTCCATGGGTTGCGGGCATCCTTTTGGGCATTTTGCTTTCGGGCGGGTTTGCGTTCGCCTACCACACCCTTGCGCCGCAAAGCACCCCCGCAATCACACAGCCCGCCGCGGACGCGCCGCAAGCAGAGCAGGCGGCAGAACAGGCGGCACAGCCCGATAAGGTGCAGGAAGCGCCGCCGGCAGACGGGGCGGATGCGGCAGATACGGCAGATGAGCAGGCACAGCCCGCACAGCCGGACGCACAGGCCCCGGCGGTGTCCGCGCCCGCGCCCGCATCCACACCCCGGCAGGAGGCCACAGTCTACATCACCAAAACCGGCAGCAAATACCACAACAGCTAGTGCCACCACCTTCGGCAGAGCAAAATTAGAACCACGCTTTCAGACGCGAAGGCGCGCGGCTATACGCCCTGCTTGGACTGCCACTAGCGGCGTGTGCAAATGCACGCAAAAAAAGCCTTGCAATCTGCAAATGCGGATTGCAAGGCTTTTTTCCTTCCCCTATTCCAGCTCCCCCACCGCCGCGCCGTTTTCACAGCCCAAAATGCGCACATCGCGGTAAGCCTAAGCGCACCTGGCGGGTGCCGGCCGCTTGTGGAGCCGTACAGATGGCAATATGCAAACTTTCACCTTTATTTCGGCGTAAAAAATGTATTTAATGCTCAAATTATCGTTGCATATTTTGTGATCCTGTGTTATACTATGTCTGTATTATTGTGTGGAGGTGGGCCTGTGTACCGGGTTGCAATAGAAAAACTTTACAGTTGGAAAGCGCGCAAGCGCCGCAAGCCGCTGATCATTGAAGGCGCAAGGCAGGTTGGGAAGACTTGGCTGATGAAAGAATTCGGCAGCAAAGCTTATGCCGACACTGTATATATCAATTTTGATTCCAATTCCCAAATGGCACAGCTATTTGCTTCCGATTTGGACATAAACCGCCTGATTATGGGGATTGAGCTGTATGCCGGCAGAAAAATTGATGCGGACAACACGCTGCTGATATTCGATGAGGTGCAGGAGGTGCCCAGAGCGCTTTCCTCCCTCAAATATTTCTACGAAAATGCGCCGCAGTATCATATTGTCTGCGCCGGCTCCCTTTTGGGCATTGCGCTGCACAAAGGCACATCATTTCCCGTGGGTAAGGTGGATTTTTTAAACCTTTATCCCCTGTCGTTCAAGGAGTTTTTAATGGCGACTGCGGGCGCGCGGTATGCCGGGCTGCTTGACAAGCAGGATTATCCGATGATTGCCGCTTTTAAGCAGACTTATATTGACGCGCTTAAGCAGTATTACTTTGTGGGCGGTATGCCGGAAGCGGTGCAGAGTTTTGCCGAAGAAAAGGATTTTAACGAAGTTCAAGAAATCCAAAAACGGATATTGGCGGCTTACGAACAGGATTTTTCCAAGCACGCGCCAATTGAAATTGTTCCGAAAATCCGTATGATATGGAACAGCATCCCCTCCCAGCTTGCAAAGGAGAACAAGAAGTTCATTTACGGCCTTGTGCGCGAGGGCGGCCGGGCAAAGGAATATGAGGCGGCAATTATGTGGCTTTGCGACTGCGGGCTTGTCCACAAGGTCAGCCGTGTAAATGCGGCGGGAATCCCGCTCAAAGCCTATGAGGATTTAAAAGCTTTTAAGCTGTTTATCGTTGACGTGGGGCTTCTTAGCTGTATGGCCGGCCTGCGCCAGCGCACACTGCTCTACGGCAACGATTTGTTTGCCGAGTTCAAAGGCGCACTGACTGAGCAGTATGTATGCCAGCAGCTTAAAACAATCGATGGCTTAGGCATTTATTACTACACCAATGACCGCGGCTCCTGTGAGGTGGATTTTATAATTGATACCGGCGAAACGGTTATTCCCATGGAGGTCAAAGCGGAGGTCAATTTGAAAGCAAAGAGCTTAAAAACCTACCGTGAAAAATACCAGCCCGAAATTTCTGTCCGCACCTCGATGGCGGACTACAAAAAAGAGGATTGGCTCGTCAATCTCCCGCTGTATGCGGTGGGGGAAATCAGCAAAATTGAAAGCAGTTATCGTTGAGCCCCTGCCACCCTTGGCCGCGGCCTGGACTGCCACTAGCGGCGTGTGCAAATGCACGCAAAAAAAGCCTTGCAATCCGCATTTATGGATTGCAAGGCTTTTTGCCTTCCCCTATTCCAGCTCCCCCACCGCCGCGCCGTTTTCACAGCCCAAAATGCGCACATTGCGGTATTGCCCCGAAAGGTCGGACGAAGCTTTTATACGCACCTTCACATAGTTTGCCGCCGTGCCCTCAAACATCCCGTCCCCTGCCGGGTGTTCAAACAGGGTTTCGAGCGTTTTGCCCGCAAACGACTCGATATAGCGGGTGCGGCATCTGTCCACCAGCGCGCCCATCTTATGGCTGCGCGCCTCCTTCACCGCCGGGTTTACCTGGCCCGGCATGGTATCGGCCCGGGTACCCTTCCTGTTAGAATAGGCAAACACATGCGCGTCGGCAAACCCGATTTTTTCCATAAACTGCAAAGACGCCGCAAACTCCGCGTCCGTCTCGCCCGGGAAGCCCACCATAATATCGGTGGCAATGGCGGGGGCTTGAAAATAGCTGCGCAAAAGCTTCACCGAATGCGCATACTCCGCTGTGGTGTATTTGCGGCGCATGCGCTGCAGGGTTTCGTCGCACCCGCTTTGCAAAGAGACGTGGAAATGCGGGCAGAGCTTGGGGTTTTTGGAAAGCTTCCTTATAAAATCTTCCGTTAAAATGCGCGGCTCCAGCGAGCCCAGCCGCACCCGGCGCACGCCCGCAACATCCGAAACCGCATCAATGGCAGTGAGCAGGGTTGCGTCTTTTAAATCTTTGCCATAGGAAGATAAATGGATGCCAGTGAGCACCAGCTCTGTAAACCCGCGTGAGGCAAGGGCCTTCGCCTCGGATACAATCTCGTCTATGCTGCGGCTGCGCACCGGCCCGCGCGCATAGGGGATGATGCAATAGCTGCAAAATTCACTGCACCCGTCTTCAATTTTCATAAACGCGCGCGTCTTTTCCTCAAACCCGCTGATGGCAAGCGGCTCATAGTCCCGGCGTTTTAGGGCGTTTGAAACCTCCACTTTGGGGCCTTTTTCCATGGCCTGCTCCAAAAGCTCCACAATGCGCCCCCGTTCGCCTGTGCCAAGCACGAAATCCACACCCGGGATGGCCGCCACATCGTCTGGCGCAACCTGCGCATAGCACCCCACCGCGGCAATCAGCGCGTTGGGGTTTTTGTGCTGTGCACGCCGGATCATCTGGCGCGATTTGCGGTCGCCCATATTGGTCACGGTGCAGGTGTTGATAATGTAAATATCGCTTATTTCGTCAAACGGCACCACGCGGTAGCCGCGTTTATGAAAAAGCTCCTGCATGGCTTCGGTTTCATACTGGTTTACTTTGCACCCCAGCGTGCAAAACGCCACTGTTTTCATCTGTAAATCTCCATTCTTTTCCCATCTGCCGCGGCAAATGCTGCACCTGCCGCATCTAACATTATACACCAATTACAAAATTTTTCAAGATTTTAGAAAAAACATTGACAAAAAAGGCAAAATGGGTGTATGATGTTGGTAAGAAAGGGGGCGTTTAAAATGAAAACGTTCAACATTGAGCTTGCACAAATCAACGATGTGAAAAATTTTGTCAATATCGTAAACAAGTATGACTACGAAATGGATTTGTCGTCCGGCCGCTATGTGGTGGATGCAAAGTCCATTATGGGGATTTTCAGCTTGGATCTGACAAAGCCCATTAAGGCGGAAGTGCACACCGACGACTGTGAAGACCTGCTCGCCGAGTTAAAGCCTTATATGGTGTGAGAAATAGCTGACAAACCAGCTATTTTTTGCTTTATGCACAGTTGTTTCCCAAATTTCTTAAAAAGCGAGGAGCGTTAAAAGCCTTGGAGTTTTGCTACCGTCCCACCGAATACGAGCTTAAATTGTCGGTGCTCTATGTCATCGACAGCTTAAAGGTGAGCGCCACGGCATATGTGCTAAACGCCGTGATGAGCGCCGCGGTGAAAACCAGCTATTTTGAGGTGGGCCACATCACCTACCTGCTCATGGAGGACGGCGAGGTGGAGGAGCTTACCATTGACGGCCAGGCGGTGTTTTCCATCACACCCAAGGGGAAGGCGGCCATTGGCTATTTTTACCATTCCATTCCCTTTAGCGTGCGGGAAAAGCTTTTAAAAAAGGCGGAGGAGATAAACCGCCAGGCCAAACGCGATGCTGAGGTGATAGCAGAGTGCGTGCCGGTAAACCACCGCGAATATATGGCGTCTTTAAAAATTTCTGAGTCGGGCGACACGCTTTTGCGGGTGGATTTAAACACCGGGTCGCTTGAAATGGCCCAGCGGGTAGCTTCGCATTTTAAGAAAAACCATGAGGAAATTTATCATAAAATTTTAGAGATCCTAACGGGAGATCTTTCTTAGAACATACGCAAATCGGGTTTATGATATTGCAGGCAAAAGGCGCCGCCGGATTACACCGGCCGGCGCTTTTTGCCGTCTTAAAAAGGCAAATATTTGTTGAATTTTGCGGTTTACATCCCGGTGCCGCTGTGGTATAATAACCTCACGAAGCTCTAAAAAAGCATAGCTTTTAAGAGCTTCGGAGAACATTGTATCATTCCCGCTTCGCACTTGCGCGCTTGCGGAGATGGTATAATAAAAAAATACGAAATTGAGAAAATAAGCGGAGGAAGCTATGGCAAACCGCAGCGCGGCGCACATTGCGCCGCAAGAGATAGAACGTCAAAAACAGATTATCAACCGGGTGCGGGACGCGGTGGCAAACAAGCGCCCGCGCGCGTTGATTGAAACCTATGGCTGTGCGCAAAACGTCAACGATTCTGAGCGCCTTTTTGGCATGCTTGAGGCGATGGGGTATGCCAAAACCGAGAAAAAAGAGGAAGCCGACCTCATCTTATACAACACCTGTGCAGTGCGCGAAAACGCCGAACTCCGGGTGTATGGGAACTTAGGTGCGCTAAAAGCGCTTAAGCGCGCAAAGCCGGAGCTTTTAATCGGCGTGTGCGGCTGCATGATGCAGCAAAAGGCGGTGGCGGAAACCATCCAGAAAAAATACCGGCATGTGGACCTGGTTTTTGGCACCCATGCCCTTTACCGCTTTCCTGAACTTTTAGAAACCGCGCTCAAAAACAAGCGCGTGGTGGATGTGGAAGACACAGACGGCGCAATTTCAGAAGGCCTGCCGCTGCACCATGACGGCGGGGTTTTGGCAGGCGTGTCGGTGATGTATGGCTGCAACAATTTTTGCACGTACTGCATTGTGCCCTATGTGCGCGGCCGCGAACGCAGCCGCGATATCGGCGACATCCTTTCAGAGGTGCAGGCGCTTTCTCAAAAAGGGGTCAAAGAAGTGATGCTTTTGGGGCAAAACGTCAATTCCTACGGCAATGACCTCAAAAACGGGCTGGACTTCCCCGCCCTTTTAAACCGGGTGTCCGAAATAGAGGGCATTTTACGCATCCGTTTTATGACCAGCCATCCCAAAGATTTGAGCGATGCGCTCATCTCAGTGATTGCCAATAACCCCAAGGTCTGCAACCAGCTGCACCTGCCCATCCAGTGCGGCAGCAACCGGATTTTGGAAAAAATGAACCGCAGATATACGCGCGAAGCGTATCTTGAAAAAATCAAAAAAGTGCGGAGCCTTGTGCCCAATGTGACGCTCACCACGGATATTATTGTGGGGTTCCCGGGCGAAACCAACGAGGATTTTTTGGAAACGCTGGATATTTTAGAAAACGTGCGGTTTGACAGCGTGTTTTCATTTATCTATTCCAAGCGGGCGGGCACGCCGGCGGCCACCTACCCCGATGTGCTGACGCCAGAGGAAAAAAAGGCCAATTTCAACCGGCTTTTGGAGGTACAAAACGCCATTTCGGCTGAAATTAACGCGCAATATACCGGCAAAACGGAAACCGTTTTGGTGGAGGGCGCAAGCAAAACCGACCGCCGCACGCTCACCGGGCGGACGGAGGGCGGAAAAATCGTCAATTTTGCAGGCGGGGCAGAGCTTGTCGGGAAGCTGGTGCCCGTGCGCATCACCGAGGCGCGCACCTGGTCGCTTTTGGGCGAAATCATTCATTAAAAAACCAAAGGAGAATCAATATGGCAGATATTATGGAAAAAGCAAAGGAACTTGGCATGATGATTGCGGACAGCGCGGAGTTTAAGACGCTCAAAGCCGCTGAAAATGCGCAGCTGGACGACCGGGCGGCGGTGGAGCTGATGGTGGAATATCAGAACACCAGAAAAGCATTAAACGAACGCGCCGCAAAAGAGGACGTCACCAAAGAGGAATTTGAAAAAATCCAGGCTGAGGCCACGGCGGCGTTTCAAAAAATTATGGGCAACGAGCACATTGCGGCCTATGTCAACGCACAGCAGGCGTTTTCCAACATGATGAACCAAATCAACGGCGTGCTTTCTTACTATGTGACCGGGCAAACCGAAGGGGGCTGTTCGGGAAGCTGCTCGAGCTGCTCGGGCTGCCACTAAGGGCTTTGAAGTTCGGAGGTACACCCCATGCAAAAACCGATTACTCCTATGATGCGGCAATATTTGGAAATCAAAGAGCAATACAAAGACTGCCTGCTGTTTTTTCGGCTGGGCGATTTTTACGAGCTGTTTTTTGACGATGCGAAGGTGGCGTCTGAAGAGCTGGAACTGACGCTCACCGGGCGCAACTGCGGGCAGGAGGAGCGCGCGCCCATGTGCGGCGTGCCCTTCCACTCGGTGGACAGCTACATTGCGCGGCTCATCCAAAAGGGCTACAAGGTTGCCATTTGCGAGCAAATGGAAGACCCGGCGACTGCCAAGGATTTGGTGCGGCGCGACGTGGTGCGCGTCATCACGCCGGGCACCGCCAATCTCGACTTGGTGTTAAACGAGGCGGCGAACAACTTTTTGGCCAGCGTCTATTTGGAGGAGGGCCATTTTGGCGTTTGCTTTACCGACGTTTCCACCGGCGAGCTGTTTGCCACAGAGGGCGAAAACGATTTGGCGGAAAACAGCCTGGCAAATACCCTTGCCTGCTTTAAGCCGTCTGAAATCATCGTAAACGACCGGGCAATGCAGTTTGACCGGGTATTTGAACATTTAAAAAAACGGTTCCACTTTTATTTGAGCTGCCTGCCGGAAAAAAACTATTCTGAGGAAAACGCACAGCTTTTAATTGATGAAAAATTTGGCATAGACGGGGAGGGCGCCAGGTCCATTGCGGACAAGCGTTTTGCAAAACGCGCCGTGGGCGGTGCGCTCGGGTATCTCAACGACACGCAGAAAGTGCAGCTTTCGCACATTTCCCAAATTAACTATTACACCCAAAACCAATACATGGATATCGATATGTCCTCCCGGCGCAATTTGGAGCTTACCGAAACCATGCGCGCAAAAAGCAAGCGCGGCTCGCTTTTGGGGGTGCTTGACAAAACCAAAACCTCTATGGGCGCAAGGCTTTTGCGCAAATGGCTGGAACAGCCGCTGTTAAACGTTTCGGAAATCAGCCAGCGGCTGGACGCGGTGGAGGAGCTGGTGGACAACATCTACATCCGCGAGGATATCATCGGGTTTTTAAGGGGCATTCAAGACATTGAGCGCATCATCTCAAAAATTGTGTACGGCTCGGCCAACGCGCGGGATTTTGTGGCCTTAAAGCACAGCCTTGTAAACCTCCCGCCCATCATTGGCTCGGTGGGCATGCTAAAAAGTGAATATTTTAAATTTATACACCAAAATATGGAGCCGTTAGAAGATTTAAAACAGCTCATCGACTCCGCCTTTGTGGACGAGCCGCCCGTCACCATCCGGGAGGGCGGCATGATAAAAGCCGGGTTTGACAAGGAGCTGGACAGGCTACGGACAACCGTGCAAAACGGCTCGGCCATCATTGCTGAGATTGAGAGCAAGGAGCGCGAAAGCACCGGGATAAAGAACCTAAAGGTCTCTTACAACAAGGTGTTTGGCTATTACATAGAAATCACCAAATCCAACATTGACAAAGCGCCCGGGCACTACATCCGCAAACAGACGCTCACCAACTGCGAGCGCTATATCACCCAGGAGCTCAAAGAGGTGGAAAACACCATCTTGGGCGCCAATGAGCGCATAAACGGCTTAGAATATGACGACTTTATGGCGGTGCGCGAAGCGGTGGGCCAAAACATTGCGCGGGTGCAGCTGCAGGCCAAGCTCATTGCCATTGTGGATGCGCTGTGCTCTCTGGCAGCCGTTGCCGTGCAGAACAACTACGTAAAACCCCTGGTGGACGGCGGGAATGTGATAGACATCAAGGACGGCCGGCATCCCATTGTGGAGCGCACGCTGACCGACAGCCTGTTTGTGCCAAACAGCACCTATCTGGACACCGACGACAACCGGTTTGCCATTATCACCGGCCCCAATATGGCTGGGAAATCCACCTATATGCGCCAAACCGCAATTTTAGTGCTCATGGCGCAAATCGGCAGCTTTGTGCCGGCAAAATCGTGCCATGTGGGCGTTGTGGACAAAATCTTCACCCGCGTCGGCGCGTCGGACGATTTGGCGGCGGGGCAGAGCACCTTTATGGTGGAGATGACAGAGGTGGCCAACATTTTAAAGAACGCCACCAAAAAGAGCCTGCTCATTTTGGATGAAATCGGCCGCGGCACCAGCACATTTGACGGCCTTTCCATTGCCTGGGCGGTGGTGGAATATCTAAGCGACAAAAAATATGTGGGCGCAAAGGCGCTGTTTGCCACCCACTATCACGAGCTCACCGCATTAGAAGACCGCATTGAAGGCGTAAAAAACTACTCGGTTGCGGTTAAAAAGCGCGGGGACGACATTGTGTTTTTGCGTAAAATTGTCCCCGGCGGTACGGATGACAGCTACGGCATTGAGGTGGCAAAGCTTGCGGGTGTGCCCGAAGAAGTGATTTTGCGCGCAAAAGAAATTTTGCATGAAATAGAAGCGGGCGATGTGCGCGAGCAGGCGCGCCAACATAAAGCGGAGCCTGTGCAAAAAAGCGCGGACACCGAGCTTTGTGCGCTTATCAAAAGCTACGATATATCCACGCTCACGCCCATTGAGGCGTTAAACGAAATTTATAAACTCCAGCAAAAGGTGGACGAGCTCTATGGGGAAAATTAATGTCTTAGACCAATCGGTTGCCAACCTCATTGCCGCGGGCGAAGTGGTAGAGCGGCCCGCATCGGTGGTAAAAGAGCTTTTGGAAAATTCCATTGACGCGGGCGCAAAAACGGTCACGGTGGAAATTAAAAACGGCGGCATGCGCTATATCCGCGTCACCGACGACGGCAGCGGCATTGCGCCCGAAGACGTGCGCACTGCGTTTTTGCCGCACGCCACCAGCAAAATTAAAACCAGCGCTGATTTAGACAGCATTTATACGCTGGGGTTTCGCGGCGAGGCGCTCGCAAGCATTGCAGCGGTTTCACGGGTGGAAATTTACACCAAAACCGCAAAAAACGCGCTTGGCCGGCTGCTTGTGATTGAGGGCGGCAAGGTGCTGGAAGAATCGGACACCGGCTGTGCAGACGGCACGACGGTGATTGTGCGGAATTTATTTTTCAACACGCCCGCGCGCATGAAATTTTTGAAAAAAGACGCCACAGAAACAAGCCATGTGGCGGACGTGGTGCAAAAGGCCATGCTTGGGAACCCCAACGTTGCCATCAAATTTTTAGGCGGTGCAAAACCGCTCTCCTCCCCCGGGGACGGCAAGCTGCAAAACGCCATTTACACGGTATATGGCAAAGCGTGCTACGACCACATTTTGCCGGTGGATGACGCCGGCGAGCGGATTTGTGTGACCGGGTTTGCGGGCGATATGTCGCTTGCGCGCGGCAACCGCGCCTGCCAGGTGTTTTTTTTAAACGGCAGGTGCATTGTGAGCAAATCCCTCTCTGCCGCACTGGCGGAAGCGTATAAACATATGCTCATGGTGGGGAAATTCCCGTTTGCAGTGTTAAACATCCGTATCAATGCAGCCTTTGTGGACGTCAACGTGCACCCCACCAAGCAGGAGGTGCGCTTTTCAGACGAGCGCGCGGTGTTTGACGCGGTGTACTGGGCGGTCAAAAATGCGCTGTCTCAAAAAAAGCAGGTGCCCGAAATCAAGGTGAACCCGTCCGCCTTTGACGCGCCCGACCCCAAGCAGGTCACCCAGCAGGAAATCAATTTTTTGAAGGATTCTTTTGTAAAAGACCGAACGCATTATGAGAAAGGCAGCGCGGATATTTTACCGGGCGTGCCCATCACCAAAGAGGCGCTCCACAGCCATCCTGCGCCGCAGTCGTTTCTGGACGATGCAAAGCATGTGCCGGCAGAGGTTTCTTCCCCGCTTGCGCCCGCCCATCCGGAACCGCAAAAGGCAAAGGAGCAACCGCATGCAACCCAAAACCGGCCGGAAGGCGCGCCCTGGCAGCCGGGGCTGGACTTTACCATTGCCGGGCAGATATTTGACACCTATATCATTGTGCAAAAAGGCGAAGAAATGCTCATCATTGACCAGCACGCCGCGCATGAACGGCTGTATTTTGAACAGTTTCTGGCGGCATTTTATGCAAATGACATGCAGTCGCAGGCACTGCTGGTGCCCTTCACACTGCATGTGACGCCGCTGGAGTTTGACACCATCTGCCAGAATTTCGATTTCTTTTCCAGCCTGGGCTTTTTGGTTGAGGCGTTTGGAAACAGCGATATCATCCTCCGCAGCGTGCCGGCGGCGCTTATCGAAAGCAATCTCAAAGACGTGGTGACTGAGCTCATTGCGGTGCTTGGCCGGGGCGGCGATTCCATCACCGACACCCAGCGTTCGGCACTTTACACCATGGCCTGCAAACGCGCCCTGAAGGGCAACCGCAAGCTGAGCGTGCCGGAAATGGAGCGGCTGGTATCCGACCTTTCCACACTGGGCAGCATCAATACCTGCCCCCACGGCAGGCCCATTGAAATTAAAATGACAAAGACGGATTTGGAAAAACAGTTTAAAAGGATTGTTGGGTGATATGGAGCAAAAACAACTTCCGGTTGCAGCCATTGTGGGGCCAACCGGCGTGGGGAAAACCAAAATTTCTGTGACGCTTGCAAAAATGCTGGGTGCGGAAATTATCTCGGCCGATTCCATGCAGATTTACAAGCATTTAGATATTGCCACTGCCAAGCCAAGCGCGGCACAAATGGCGGGCGTCCCCCATCATCTGCTGGATATTTTAGAGCCGTGGGAGGAATACAGCGCGGCGCAGTTTGTGCGGGACGCAGGGAAAAAAATTGAAGAAATCTCTGCGCGCGGGCATCTCCCCCTTCTGGTGGGCGGCACCGGCCTTTATGTGGACTCGCTTCTTTTGGGCGTGTCGTTTGCCGGGGAGACGGGCGACCGTGCATACCGCGGGCAGCTTATGGAGCGCGCAAACAAAGAGGGCGTCCTGCCGCTTCACACAGCCCTGCAGGAAATTGACCCGGAGTCCGCGGCGCGCATCCATCCCAACAATGTAAAACGCGTGGTGCGGGCGCTTGAAATTTTTCACACCACAGGTAAAACCATGACCTGGCACATCAAAAACTCGAAACTTGCGCCATCCCCCTACCGCGCCTGTGTCATTGGGTTTTTTAGAGACCGGCAAAGCCTCTATGACAGGATTGATATGCGGGTGGATGAGATGCTTAAAAATGGGCTTGTGAAAGAGATCCAAATGGTATATAATAGAAAAGAGGGTGTCAGCCGCACGGCGGCGCAGGCGCTTGGATATAAAGAGCTGGTGTGGTATTTCCGCGGGCTGTCAACCTTTGACGAGGCGGTTGCCATCCTAAAGCGCGACACCCGCCGCTATGCCAAGCGGCAAATGACGTGGTTTCAAAAAAATCCAAATACCCACTGGGTGGATTTAGGCCACAAGACGGAGAAACAGGCAGCAGAGGAATGTTACACAATCCTAAAACAATATGGAGGGGTTTTTTTATGAACAAACAGGTAAATTTCCAGGACACATTCTTAAATGCGGTTCGCAAGGAGCGGGTGGACGTTACGGTGTATCTCACCAACGGCTTCCAGTTTAAAGGCCAGGTGAAAAGCTTTGACAGCTTTACCATTTTGCTCGATTCCGACGGCAAGGAGCAGCTGGTGTTTAAACATGCCATTTCCACCATCATCCCCAAGCGGCCCATCGACTTTTCCAAATACGAGAAATAATGCCGGACAAGCCTGACTAAGGCTTTCGTTCGGTGTAAAAAATTGCGGCGGTGGTAAATATTGAAAAAAAACATGGTAAAAATTGCAGTCGCAATCTTACTTTTGTTTGCGGTGTGGAATTTTTATAAACTGATCAACCCAGAGTTGAAAACCGAAATGGTGTTTAGCGGGAAGATGGAAAATGCTTCCAGCCACCAGGGCGTGATTGCGCGCGACGAATTTTTGGCGGACCAGAGCGCTTCGGGTACGCTGCAGGCCATGGTGCCCGAAGGGGAAATGGTAAAAAAGGGAAAGCTCATCGCCTGCATTTACAAAGGCGGCATTGACCCGGATGTGCAAAATAAGCTGACGCGGGTCAACGAACGCATCAGTGAAATTACCAGTTCCAAATCCGCCGGCGACGCGTTTTCCGACGACGTATATAAGCTGGAAACCCGCATTTCCGAAAAGGTAAAGGAAATGGTGGCTTCTCTGGACAAGGCGGATGCGCGGACGGTTTTAAGTGACAAACTGGAAATTGACGCCATCTTGGAAAAAAAGAATACGCTCACAGGCGACAAAGCGTCTATTGAAACCAGCCTTGCCGCGCTGGAAGCGGAAAAAAGCGAGTATGAATCCGTGCTAAACCAGGCCAGGGAGGATATATTTTCACCGCGCGCAGGGATTTTCTCCACCCTTACCGACGGTTTGGAATCGGTGCTCAGCACCGATGCGGCAAAAGAAATGACTGTGGATGAATTTCGGTCCATTTTAGATACGCCGCTCAAGGACACCACCGCAGCCGACTATGTGCCGCAGTGCAAAATTATTGATACCTATGAATGGTGTGTTGCCATGGAACTTACTGAAGCGCGCGCCAAACAGTTTGAAGAAAATGAAAGCGTAGAGCTTCGCTTAGACGGCATTTCCAAAAATATCCCTGCGCGGGTGAGCGCAATTTCCCCGGTAAAAGACGGGAAATGCATCCTCACCGCGTCTTCCAGCTATTATGACACCGACATTGTACACATGCGCAAAACCGAGGTGACGCTGATTAAAAATACTTACTCCGGTTTAAAAGTGCCCGTGGAGGCCATTCGGGAAAAAGATGGCGAAAAAGGCGTTTACACGGTGACCGACTCGTTTATTCGGTTTAAACCCGTAGAGGTTCTCTATCAGGACGGCGAATATGCCATTGTAAAGGAAAACAATGCAGTTTCCGGCTCTTTGCTGCTCTACGACGAAGTGGTGGTTGCGGGCCGCAATCTGACGGAAGGCAAAATGGTGAAATAAGGAGGGCTTTTTTTGGCGGATATTGCAAATAATATCGCATCGGTCAGGGCGCGGGTGGCAGCGGCATGTGCGCGCGTTGGCAGAAACCCTGCCGACGTGACCATCCTCGGCGTGTCCAAAACCGTCGGCCTGCCCGATATCCAAACAGCGCTTGACTGCGGCATTACGCAGCTTGGTGAAAACCGGGTGCAGGAGCTGTGCGAAAAGTACGGGGCGGTCAAAGGGGCCGACTGGCACCTCATTGGGCATTTGCAAACCAATAAAGTCAAATACATCATTGACAAAGTGTCGCTCATCCACTCGGTGGAGAGTATGAAGCTGGCGCGGGAAATTGACCGGCTCAGCAAAGCGGCCGGAAAAACGACCAACGTTTTAATTGAAGTCAATATTTCAGGCGAAGCCTCCAAACACGGCATACCGCCTGAAGCGTTATATCCATTTTTAGACGAAATTTCAAGCCTGGAAGCCGTTTCTGTGCGCGGCCTGATGACCATGGCCCCGCTTTTGGCGCCAAAAGAAGAAATTCGACAAATTTTTAAAAAATTGTTTCATTTTTTTATTGACATATCGCAAAAAAAATATAATAATATGAGTATGGACTTTTTGTCTATGGGCATGAGCAACGATTTTGAAATTGCCGTGGAGGAGGGCGCGAACCTTATCCGCGTCGGAAGTGCGATTTTTAAAGCTTAGCCGAATCATGGACAAGCCAATCTGCTGTTTTATTTGACAATTCCGAATTTTAATTTTCTATATAAGGGAGAGAGTGTAATGGGTAACTTTATGAACAAAGTGACTGGATTTTTCGGCTTGAACGATGACGAATTTGAAGACAGCATGGATCAAATGATCCCGGAAAACACCAGTGCGCGGGAAGAAGGGCCGGTTATCAACGCGAAAAAAGGCAAAGTCGTCAATATACATACCACAACCCAGTTAAAAGTTGTCATCATACAGCCTACCACCTATGCAGAAGCGCAGGAAATTGCGGATCATTTAAAATCGAAAAAGCCCGTGGTGGTCAATTTGGAAAAATTGGACCGCGACATTGCGGTAAAAATTGTCAACTTCCTTTCCGGCGCAGTGTACGCATTGGATGGCAGCATGCAAAAGGTGTCCAGCGGTATTTTGCTGCTCGCGCCTTACAACGTGGGCATTATGGGCGATTTTTCCGACGAGCTCAAAATGCATGGCCTATTTGATTTGAACTAATGGACAAGCAGGCGTTTGTAACCGGCAGCTTTTCGAATGAGCAAAAGCTGCTGCTCGCACGCGCATATGACTTGTGTATGCGGGCAAAAACGCGGGAAATTCCAACTTTTACGCCGTTTTTAAACCCCAGCGAGCAGGCGCTGGTGCTTTCCAAATGCGTAAAATTTACCGATCTTTCGGTAAATACATCGGGCGGGTATGACGGAGCCGAGAGAAGGATTCTTTCTTTCTCTCCTTTTTATAATTATGACCAAACACCGCCCGCCTTTCCCATTTGCACCATCCGCATTGCAGCAAAGGACGGTTCTTTGTTTTCCCACCGCGACTATCTGGGTTCTATCCTGTCTTTGGGCGTCAAGCGGGAAACGACCGGCGACATTGTGCTGTTAGACGGCTGTGCCTATCTCTTTTGCGAAAAGAATATATCTGACTTTTTTGTGCAAAATTTAAAAAAAGTTTCGAATACGCCGGTCAATGCCACGCTCTATGACCAGGCGGTCACTGTGCCGGAGCACACCCGGTTCCGGCAGGTCAGCCAGACAGTTTCTTCCATGCGGTTAGACTGCGTGGTGAGCGCTATGGCAAATAAACCGCGCGCCGCGGCGGCACAGCTCATCCAATCCGGTATGGTGCAAAAAAATTACAGCGTCGCCCAGTCGGTTTCGCAGCAGGTGAGCGACGGCGACATCCTTTCGGTCCGCGGCGTGGGCAAGGCAGTCATTGCAACTGACGGCCGGCGCACAAAAAAAGACCGGGTGCATATTACAATCAAATATTATATTTAACGCGGCAAAACGCCGCAAGAAAAGGTGGTTTGCAAACATGCTTTCTCCGCTGGACATTCAAAGCGTTGCATTTTCAAAGTCAATTTCGGGGTATCATAAATCTGAAGTGGACGAATTTATGGCGCTGATCCTCAAAGACTATGAAGCGCTGTATCGGGAAAATATTGCGCTAAAAGACCGCAACAACGTGCTTTCGGAAGGATTAGAACACTACAAGGCCATGGAAGAGACCATGCAAAATACGCTCATTGTGGCGCAGCAAACCGGCGAAGAGCTGAAAAAGAACGCCGAAGACAAGGCAAAACTGATTTTGGAGGATGCAAACCTTCGCGCCAAAGAACGCGCCGATGCGGCACAAAACAAGGTAGCCGCATTAAACAGCGAGTTTGAGGCGCTCAAAAAAGAAATGGAACTTTATAAGACCAAAACCATTGCCGCGCTCAGTGCACAAATCAAAGCGCTGGAATCAGACCAGGCAAGCGACAATTAACATCACAAACGTAAGGAGTTGTTTTTGAAAGTGGAAACGGATTACGGCAAAACGCTAAACCTGCCCAATACCGAATTTTCCATGCGGGCAAACCTTCCCAAAAAGGAACCCGATATGGTAAAAAAATGGGAGGAAGAGGGCCTTTATCATGCGCTGATGAAAAAGAATGCGGGCAAACCGCAGTTTACACTGCATGACGGGCCGCCATTTGCAAACGGCGATATCCATCTTGGGCACAGCATGAACAAAATTTTAAAAGATATCGTTGTGCGCTTTAAAAACATGGACGGCTATCAGGCGCAGTACATTCCCGGATGGGACACGCACGGCCTTCCCATTGAAGTGCAGGCAATCAAAAAGCTAAAAATCAACAAAGACGAAGTGAGCACGGCCGAATTCCGCAAGATCTGCCGCGATTTTGCCATGCAGTATATCAAAACGCAGATGGAGCAGTTCAAACGCCTGGGCGTGCTGGGCGATTTTGACCACCCCTATTACACCCTGCAGCCCGAATTTGAAGGCCGGCAGGTAGAGGTGTTTGGCAAAATGGCACAGAGCGGGGTCATCTACAAGGGCATGAAGCCGGTTTACTGGTGCCCGGACTGTGAAACTGCGCTGGCAGAGGCAGAAATTGAATATGCCGACGACAAAACCGACTCTATTTACGTCAAATTCCCATTAAAAGACGGCAAGGGGCACTTTGACGGATTGGATGCATCCAAAATTTATTTTGTCATTTGGACCACCACCACCTGGTCGCTGCCCGGCAACGTGGCCATCTGCCTAAATCCCGATTTTACCTATGTGCTGATGCAGGCGGGCGATGAATCTTACGTGGTGGCAAAAGACCTCGCCGACGCCTATGCGCAGGTTGCGGGAATTTCGGACTATCAAATTGTAAAGGAATTTTCCGGGGCGGATTTGGAGTATGTCACCTGCCGCCATCCGTTCTTAGCGCGCGAATCCCTCGTCATTTTGGGCGACCATGTCACGCTGGACGCGGGCACAGGCTGTGTGCACACCGCACCGGGCCATGGCGCGGACGACTTTATCGCGTGCCAGAAATACGGCCTCCCCGTCATTGTGCCGGTGGACTCCAAGGGCGTGATGAACAAAGAGGCGGGGCCGTTTGACGGTATGGATTATCAAAAGGCCAGCAAGGCCATTTTAGAGCGGCTAAAAGAAGACAACCTGCTTGCCGCCATTGAGCCCATACAGCATCAATACCCGCACTGCTGGCGGTGCGGCGACCCCATTGTCTACCGCGCAACTGAGCAGTGGTTTGCATCGGTGGACCAGTTTAAAAAGGCCGCAGTGGACGCCATCCGCACGGTAGATTGGATTCCGGCCTGGGGCGAAGACCGCATCACCAAAATGGTGGAGGACCGCAGCGACTGGTGTATTTCGCGCCAGCGCAAGTGGGGCGTGCCCATCCCCATTTTCTACTGCAAGGAGTGCGGCGAATCGCTCATCAATGAAGAGACCATCCAAGTTGTCTCCAAGCTGTTTTCCGAAAAGGGCTCCAGCATTTGGTATGAGATGACAGCAGAGGAAATCCTGCCCGCGGGCACAAAATGCCCCAAGTGCGGCAGCACGCACTTTACCAAAGAGGAAGACATCATGGACGTGTGGTTTGACTCGGGTTCCAGCCACTATGCAGTGCTGGACGCGCGGGACAACTTAGAATGGCCTGCCGACCTCTATTTGGAGGGCAATGACCAATACCGCGGCTGGTTCCAGTCGTCGCTTTTAACCTCTGTTGCGCTGGGCAAAGGCGCGCCGTATAAAACGGTGGTCACACACGGCATGGTGGTGGACGGCAACGGCAAAAAGATGTCCAAATCACTGGGCAACGGCATTGACCCATTAGATGTCGCCAAAAAATACGGTGTGGATATCCTACGGCTTTGGGTGGTTTCGGCCGATTACAAAACCGACGTCCGCATGAGCGAGGAAATTTTAAAACAGCTTTCGGAAAGCTATCGTAAAATCCGCAACACCGCGCGCTATATCCTGGGCAATATCAGCGATTTTAACCCTGATTGCGACAGCGTTTGCTATGCGGATTTGGAAGAGATTGACAAGTGGGCGCTGTTAAAACTGGACGCGCTTAAAAATAAAGTGCTGGATGCCTATAGAAGCTATGAATTCCATCTCTTTATGCACGCCATCCACCACTTCTGTGTGGTGGACATGAGCAACTTCTATTTGGATATCATCAAAGACCGGCTGTATACCGAAAAAGCGGACAGCAAGCTTCGCAGAAGCGCACAAACCGCCATGTATCAAATTTTAGATACCCTGGTGCGGCTGCTTGCGCCCGTGCTCTGTTTTACCACGGAGGAAATCTGGAATGCAATGCCGCATCATGCCGGCGTCGATTTGACAGGCGTGCTGTTTAACAGCATGCCGGATACAACCAATGCGCACAGCGACGACGCGCTGCTCGAAAAGTTCGACCGTTTCATCCGTGTGCGGGACGATGTGAGCAAAGCGCTGGAAATCGCCCGCGCAAACAAGGTGATTGGCCACTCGCTCAATGCGCATGTGGAGCTGTATGCCACAGGCGCGCTGTATGATTTCTTAGAAAAAAACAGGGATTTCCTTGCCACGGTGTTCATTGTGTCCAAGGTAACCGTGCATGAGGGCCGATTGGAATCTGCATTTGTAAGCGAGCAGAACGAGGGGCTTTTTGTAAATGTATTGCAGGCCCCGGGCGAAAAATGTGAGCGCTGCTGGATGTATTTGGAATCTGTGGGCGACGACCACGACCATCCCACCCTGTGCCACCGCTGCGCCCAAGTGGTAACCTCCCTGTAACCGCCGCTCCCCCTTTGGAATGACAGAGGGGGAGCGATATATAATAAAATCTGATAAAGGAAGTGGTTGTCATTTACCCGGACAAATTTCTAAACGAGGGCTTAACCTTCGACGATGTACTGCTGGTGCCGCAAAAGTCGGACGTACTGCCCAATGAGATTGATTTAAAAACCAACCTGACCAGGGAAATTACCCTCAATATCCCTATGATGAGCGCAGCAATGGACACTGTCACCGAGTCGTCGATGGCAATCGCCATGGCACGGGAGGGCGGCATTGGCATCATCCACAAAAACATGTCCATTGAGGCACAGGCCACGGAAGTGGACAAGGTAAAACGCTCAGAACACGGCGTCATTGTGGACCCGTTCCACCTCTCCCCTGACCACACGCTGTCCGATGCGGACGCGCTGATGGGGAAATATAAAATTTCAGGCGTTCCAGTTACGGTGGACGGCAAGCTGGTTGGCATCCTCACCAACCGTGACCTGCGGTTTGAAACCGATTTTACAAAGCCCATTAAAACGGTCATGACAAAAGACAATCTCATCACCGCACCGGTGGGCACCACGCTGGAGGAAGCCAAGTGCATTCTGATGAAACACAAAATTGAAAAGCTGCCCATTGTGGATCAAAACGGCATATTAAGAGGGCTTATCACCATCAAAGACATTCAAAAAGCGGTGAAATACCCCTATTCTGCCAAAGATTCCGGCGGACGGCTGCTGGCGGGCGCGGCCATTGGCATCACTGACGATGTGCTGGACCGGGTGGAAGCGCTGGTGGCAAACCACGTGGATGTGCTGGTGTTAGACTCTGCACATGGACATTCGCAAAACATTTTAAACTGCATTAAAAAAGTAAAAAATGCATTCCCGCATGTGAACCTGATTGCAGGCAACATTGCAACCCCTGAGGCGGCAGAAGACCTTATAAGCGCAGGGGCGGACGCGGTAAAAGTGGGCATTGGCCCGGGCTCTATCTGCACTACGCGCGTGGTTGCAGGCGTCGGCATGCCGCAGGTTTCCGCTATTTACAACGTCTCCCAGGTTGCCAAAAAGAAGGGCATCCCGGTCATTGGCGACGGCGGCATCAAATATTCCGGCGACATTGTAAAGGCCATTGCGGCGGGCGCAAATGTGATTATGGTGGGCGGCATTTTGGCCGGCTGCGAAGAAAGCCCTGGCGACATTGAAATTTACCAGGGCAGGAGCTTTAAGGTATACCGCGGCATGGGGTCTTTGGCAGCTATGGAAAAGGGCAGCCGCGACCGCTATTTCCAAACCGGCTCCAAAAAGCTGGTGCCTGAGGGCGTGGAAGGCCGCGTGCCATACAAAGGTTCGCTTTCTGACACGGTTTATCAGCTTTTGGGCGGCCTTCGCGCAGGCATGGGCTATTGCGGCACAAAAACCATCCCCGACCTGATGGAAAACGGTAAATTTGTGCGTATTACCGGCGCGGGGTTAAAAGAAAGCCACCCGCACGATATCTACATCACCAAAGAGGCGCCCAACTACAGCGTCAATCCATAATAAAAAACGTCTGCCATTATTATTTGGCAGACGTTTCTTTTAGGTTTTCTTCAAACAACAGGCGGAACTGCCTGGGTGAAATCTGCTTTTTCTTTTTAAACTGTTCAATAAAATAGCTGGTGGTCGAAAACCCGGTGGCCGCGGCGATCTCAGTCACGCTTTTATCGGTGGTGACCAAAAGCTTGACCGCCTGCTCAAGCCGGATGTAATTGACATATTCGGTAAAGCTTTTTTTCATTACCGCCTTAAAGGAGCGGGAAAAATAGCTGTAGCTCATATTGCAGCGGCGCGCCATTTCCTGCGCGCTCACCGAGTCATAGTGTGTGGCAATATATTCAATCGCCTTTTGAATCACGCCCGTCAGCTCGTTGGAATACCAGTCTTCCATGTGTTCCTTGCCGGTTTCGTGCCAATACCGTAAAATCCACAAAAAGAGCTGCAAAATATCGGTGCGGATTGCAATTTCATATCCATACCGCCGCCGGCTCCACTCGTGTAGAATGGTTTTCATCAGCCCGGGGATTTCAGTGCCTTGAATTTCTGCGCGGGAAAACAGCCGCTGGTGGTCGGCGCCGTCCAAAATAAAGGGAAGCGCATATTTGAGCTCAAACACCGACTGCCCGGCGGCATACAAAAGCTCAGGCGAAAATTTCACCACAATATAGCGGTTCCCATTGGTTTGGCTGTGGATGGTATGCACCTCGCCGGAATTAATCACCATCAAATCGCCGTCCCGCATATGGTAACGCCTGCCGTCCAAAATCACTTCCATGCTGCTTTTTAAGCTGTATAAAATTTCGATATAATCGTGGTAATGCCCTTTTGAAAAAACCGTGGTTTTCCCATTGGAATCCGCCCATATCAGGGCACAGTGAAACGGGCTCTCCACACCGTTTAATTTAAATTTCCCCTCGTCATACGCAATCGACATGCAAGACTTCCCCCAAAACAAATTTATGGCATTTTTGGATAGGTTTATTATAGCACGAATATCCTCTAAATGCTACAATAATTGCAAAAGAACAAACTTTTTTCGGCCGGATATGTGATTGGAAAGGAGCTTTTGACATGATCAAGGTGACAGTTTGGAACGAATACCAGCATGAAAAAGAGGGGAAGGTAAAAGAGGTTTATCCAGACGGCATCCACGGTGCGCTTGCCTCCTTTTTAAAGAGCGACGAAATCTCTGTGCGCACTGCAACCTTGGACGACCCGGAATGCGGGCTGCCGCAGTCTGTTTTGGACGACACCGATGTGCTCATTTGGTGGGGGCATATGGCGCACCAAAAAGTGCCGGATGAAGTGGCGCAGCGGGTGCAAAATGCGGTTTTGAGCGGCATGGGTTTCATTGCGCTCCACTCGGCGCATCACTCCAAACCCTTTAAGCTTTTGATGGGCACGCCTTGCAGCCTGAGCTGGCGGGCAGACGGCGACTGGGAGCGCATTTGGGTGTGCGACCCATCCCATCCCATCACACAGGGGATTGACCGGTATATTGAGCTGCCGCACGAAGAGATGTACGGCGAGCCGTTTTCCATCCCTGAGCCGGATAAAGTGCTGTTTATAGGCGCATACGAGGGCGGCGAGGCGTTCCGTTCCGGATGCTGCTTTTCGCGCGGCTATGGCAAAATCTTTTATTTCCAGCCGGGCCACGAAACCTACCCCACCTACTATATTCCGGAAATTCAAACCGTCATTAGAAATGCGGTGTATTGGGCAAAGCCCACTCTGCGGTCGGAAATCACCTGCCCGCACGTAAAAAAAATTGATTAACAAAAAACGGGATGCAGCTGCATCCCGTTTTTTCCGTTTTATTGTGACTCGATAGAGGTTGCCTGCCCCCGCTTTTTGGGGCGAAGAAATGAAAACCCGGTTTCCGCAAGCAAAATGGCAGCAAAGATGAGCAAAAACCCCATCAAAGTGCGCAGGGTGAGCTGCTCGCCGTAAACCAAAATGGAAAACACAACCCCAAACACCGCCTCCAGCGACAATATGATGGACGCCGTGGATGCAGGCGTATATTTTTGCCCGATATTTTGCAAAAGCATTGCCACACCTGTGGCAAACACTGCAAGATACAGCACGCCGCATATGCTGCCCCACCCCACGGCTGCCGGCATGGTCTCGGTAAAAAATCCCACCGCCCATGCGCACACCGCCGCAAACAAAAACTGCAAAATGGTGTAGAGCACCGGGTCGCGGTCCTGCGTGAAAATGGCCACTGCCACCATGTGTGCCGCATAAAACAGGCCGGAGATGATGGTGAATGCATCGCCAAAGCCAATGGAAAAACCGCCCTTTAACGACACCAGCCCAATACCCGCAAAACAAATGAGCGCTGCTAAAAACTGGGCGCCGCTCGGCCGTTTTTTTTGAAATATCCAATAGAGGAACGGCACAAGGATACAATAGCTGGTGGTTAAAAATGCATTTTTGCCGGGTGTGGTATCGGTGATCCCCACCGTTTGAAAGCTATAGGCCAAAAAGAGCAGCAGGCCCATCAGCGCGCCTTTTTTAGCATATTCCCAATTGATCGCCCGAAGCCTTTTAAAAAACACCGCCGTTAAAAACAATGTTCCAATGCCAAACCGGAATGCCAGCAAAAAATTCGGCGGGATTTCATCCACCGCATTTTTGACCACCACAAACGAGGTGCCCCAAATGATGGTGGCGGCAAACAGCGCCAGCCGGGATAAGCGCGTTGTATTTTGAATGGTTCTCAATCCTCTCGCATATTATGTAATGCTTGCGCCCCACTTGCCGCATTTGTCGCCCCACATGGCAACCGTTTCGCCGTTGATGACAACCTTGATGACCTCACAGGCGTTGCTGCACCCGTGGCACTCAAAGCTTTTGGGCGTAAAGTCTAAATCAATGCAGTCAAACCCTTTGAACTTGGTTTTGGCGCCTGCCTTCTCCACTTCGCTGCGCGCCATAATGGCCACGCCAATGGCGCCCATAACGTTAAAGTATTTGGGGATGATGATCTTCTCCCCTACCTGCTCTTCAAATGCGCGCACAATGCCTTTGTTGGCCGCCACACCGCCCTGGAACACAAACGGCGGCTTGAGCGTCTTGCCGCGGCCCAGATTGTTTAGGTAGTTGCGCACCAGCGCATCGCAAAGCCCTTTGATAATCTCGGCCTTGGAGTAGCCATACTGCTGCTTGGCTATCATGTCAGATTCTGCAAACACCGTGCACCGCCCGGCAATGCGGACGTTATTTTTTGCCGAAAGCGCCATTTCGCCGAACTCCTGGATGGGCACCTGCAGCCGCTCGGCCTGATGGTCTAAAAACGACCCCGTACCCGCTGCACAGATGGTGTTCATGGAAAAGTCGGTGACAATGCCGTTTTTAATGATGATAATTTTAGAATCCTGCCCGCCGATTTCAAAAATGGTTTGCACGTTGGGATGAAAGTAGATGGTTGCAGTGGCGTGCGCGGTGATTTCATTTTTCACCACGTCTGCGCCCACCATCAGGCCAATCATCTGCCGGCCGCTGCCAGTCACGCCCACACCCGCCACAGTATAACCGCTGTTTTGGATGCTCTCTTTTAGCTGGGCCATGCCCTCCTTGACCGAGTTGATGGGCTGGCCGCCGGTGCGGATATACCGGTCAAAAATAACCTCTGTGTTTTCATCAATGGCAATCACATTGGTGCTCACAGAGCCAATATCAATGCCCAAATAAATGTTCATTCTATGCCCTTCTTTCCCTTAGGCGTTTTTATATCCCACTTCATATTGTTTTTCTGTTTTTGAGTTGTCCAAAACTGCAATTGGTTCTATGTGCAGCTCGGTATCCTTGCTGCGCTTACGGCTGCGGCACAAATCCACAAACGCCTCCACGCGCGTCTGCGTATTGGCCTCACCCTGCTGTTCATCTAAGGAAACCGAGAGCACGGGGATGCCCAAATCCTCTGTAATTTGCGGAACAATACTGCGTGTAATAAGCTCGGGCAGGCATCCAAACGGCATTAAATGCACGACGCCGTCAAACCCGCGCTCGGCAAAGTCGATAATGGCGCCGGTATTTTCCATATCGTGCCCGCCGCACTGGCAGCCCTTATAGCGTTTGCCCTTGTCCAGCAGTGTCCAGCTGCGCGAAAGGTGCATCCACTTGGGAAACAGGTTGTGCGTCACCCAATCCGAAACATACTGGATATTTTCCACTTCCGCGCCCAGCGCATTTAAGCGTTTTTCCATCTCCATGTTGGTGGAGCTTTCCATTGCCACATAAATTTCGCCCACAATGCCAATGCGCAGCTTGTCTTTTTCTGGCACCTTTTTTTGCGGCACCGCATCCATCAGCGCCCAGGCCGCTTTTTTGGCGCGGCGCAAATCGTTCAGTGTGCTGCAGCCATCATAGAGCGCCACAATCTTCTCCCGGCATTTTTTAAAGTCGTCACGGTTTACCTCATAGGCGCGCCGGATGTTGATTTCCTTGTCGATTTTATCCATCTGGAGCATCATTTTATAGGCAAACACCACATATTTGAGCAGCTTTATAAGGGGGGTTTTGTTTTTTATCAGCTTCAAATTTTTATAAAACGCTTTAAAATTTTGAAACATGGAGTCGAAAATAATCACATGCACATCATACCCCAGCTGCTTTAAAATCCGCTTGTGCACCTCGCCGTACATGCCGGCGCGGCAAGGCCCGCGGCCGCCCGAAGAAACAATCACTTCCACGCCTTTTTCACAGGCTTCTATGTAAGTCCCCATTAAAATTTTAAATGGATAACAGATAAACTCCGGGCTGTTGAGCACCCCTAAATCCACAGTTCTTTGCGTGGGCTTTTCCGGCATAACCACCTCGTGGCCCATAAGCTCTAACAGCCGCTTATATGCCGTCACACATCCCATATAAGGAAACGTAATTTTCAAAGCTTCAATCCTTCCTTTCCTTGCGCTTGGCCTGCTTGAGCATGTCAATAAACGCCTCAAGCCGCGTTTGCACATGGCTCTCGCCCGTGTGCTCATCTACGCGTAACGTCATAAACGGGACGCCGGCTTGTTCACAGTCTAACTCCATGAGTTTTCCAATGACCGAGTCCGGCCCGCATCCAAATGCCGTCAAGTGGATCATGCCGTCTGGCACGCCCGCCTTTAAAAGCTGTGCGCTTGCGTTGTAAATTTTTCGTGCAAACACCCAAAACGGCTGCTTTTTGTGCCTGTCGCCATAGAGCGACGCTTCAGGAAGCATGTCAAAGGTCACCACGGCACAGTCCGTACTGCGCAGCTTTTCAATGATATTCATGCTGACAAAGTTGTCATAAATGTTGTTCACATAGCCCATCAGGGCAATCTTTACCTCGCCTTGTCCCCCATGCTTTTGCACCGGTTTCCCCTCCAGCGCGTCATACGCCTCCAAAACCGTGTATCCCTCGCGGCACAGCGCGCGGAATTTTAAAAACTGCTCCCGCCCGGCTTTGAGCGCGGATTTTAACTGCGGCTTGGAGAGGCCGAGCGCCTCTTTTACCGGGAGATAGTCGGCATATTTATCAATCACATCATTTGTGCTTGTGATGTCGACCGCCAAAAGCTTTTTGTCCAGTGCCTTTATGGAATACTTGGCAATTTCGGTAATGCCCATAAACTTGGGGCAGTAAAACTCGCCCTTCATTTTCACAAACCGCGGGACAAACACCAAATCCACTTCTTTTTCCAGCAGGTTGATCACATGCCCGTTAAAAATTTTAACCGGCACACAGAGCTCCGAAACAGTCACTTTTGAGTTATCCGCTATAATCTTTGCGTTGGTCTCGTCTGAAACGACAACCTCGCATCCCAAATATGTAAACATCGCTTTCCAGAACGGGAAATAATAATAATAAAGCAGCGCTCTGGGAATCCCAATTCTCATCGTTTTTCCTCCGCCTTTGCCTGATTTGATACACTGATCCTTTATTGCCTTACTGTTTAGTATACTCTTTTTTGTCGCATATTGTCAAGCATTTTGGGCAAATTGATTGCGCGTCCACACTATATCATATTTCCTTTTTTAGAAAAAAATGTTTATGAATTGCATTGCACAAAAAATTGAGTGGGATGCACAGCAAAAACCACAAAAACGAATACAGGGCGCACACCTGCCCCAGCAAATTAAAGCTGCGGGAAGAATAGTCCCACACATTCCACTTTAGCTTCACATTTACAACCCACCCCACCAAAAATTCCACCATTGTGATGGCCAGCGCGCCCAAAACGCACTTGGAGACCATGTGCTTGAGCTTGAGTTTAATATTGATGCGGTAAATAAGCAAAAAGCAGATGCCGCCAGTGATTGCCATGGTCCAATGGGTATATTTGCGCCACAAAATTTCAAGCAGGCTGTAGCCCACCGCGCCGATTGTAAAAATGTAAAACAGTTCCCTTGCCTTTTTCAAGATATCCCTCCGCGTAACAGGTTCCACAGATAGTATTTGGATAATTTGAAAAAGTATGCAAGCATGCCCGCAATCCGTTAAACTGTTTTCATTCCCATCCGCCGTTTGGGCGCCACGCCATGCGCTAAAAATTGGTCAATTTGTAAAATCACCTGCCGGCAGTGTGAAGTGATCACCACACCGTGCCCGCCGGCTTTTAGTTTTACCATCTTTCGGTTCCCGCGCATGTGCTTTAACAAATAGTCCGCGCTTTTCACATTCACAATTTTATCATCCACAGCTTGCAAAATCAGCGTATCGCATTTGACGCATCGGATGAGCGCAAGGGTGTTGTGCTTGAGCTTTTCAAATTCCAAAAGCGCTTTTACGGGCTTGTGTTTTAACGCCTCTGCATACCAGCGGATAAATGCGCGGAAATTTTCGTGCATGCCCATCGCCACTTTTTTGTGATCCCAGCAAAAGACGGGCGTGTTGATGGTGACAAGCCGGGAAAACCGGTATTTTTGATAGAGGTTTACCGCAATCAGCCCGCCCATGGAATAGCCAATCACCGTGATGTCGCTGCAGTGCTTGTCCAGTTTTAAAAACGCTTTTTCCGCACTTTTCAGCCAGTCTGAATAGGAAACGTCTGCAAGCGCTTGCTCTCCTTTCTCATGCCCTGCAAGCCGGGGCAGCGCCACCTTGTAGCCGCGTTTTTTAAAATGCCGGTAAAGCTGCTTTAAATCCGCGCGCTTCCCAGAAAATCCATGAATCAGTAATATCCCTTTCACTCTACACACGCCTCCATTTCAAATAAAAAAATCCCCTGGGGATTTTCCAGGGGATTTTCATGCCGCTTTTCACATCTTTCAAAGATGCCTTGCGTCTACCCGTTCTTTCATCTCTTCCACAGCATTATAGGAAGGGATGGACACGTTTGATACCGGGTCTACGTTTTCTTCGTCGGTCAAAGGGGTTACTTGATTCCCCCTTGCCTGTTCGCCAAGCGGCGGCGATTTTGGTTTTCGATGGCTCATCCGCCTCACCCCGCTGTTAGTATGTGAGCACGGCTAAAATTTATGCGCGTATTTTTATTTATTTCAAATTAAAGTAGCAATCTTCGCCTGGGTAACTGCTTTGCGTGCCCAATTCGTCCTCAATGCGCAAAAGCCGGTTATATTTTGCCACCCGGTCGGTTCTCGACGGCGCGCCGGTTTTGATTTGCCCGGCGTTTAAGGCCACTGCAATATCGGCAATGGTGGTATCCTCCGTTTCGCCCGAACGGTGGGAAATGACAGCGGTGTAGCCTGCGCGGTTCGCCATTTGTACCGCGTCGATGGTTTCGGTGAGCGTACCGATTTGATTGACCTTGATGAGAATGGAATTTGCCACATTTTGGCCAATCCCCTTAGAAAGCCGCTCGGTGTTGGTCACAAACAAGTCGTCGCCCACCAGCTGCACCCGGTCGCCCAGCCGTTTGGTCAAAAGCGCCCACGCTTCCCAGTCGTCCTCCGCCACGCCGTCCTCAATGGAAACAATGGGATATTTGGCGCAAAGCGTCACCCAAAAGCTGACCAGCTCCTCTTTGGTCATGGTCTTTCCGGCTTTGGGCAGCACATATTCGCCCCCTTCCTTCATCCATTCCGAAGAGGCCGCGTCGATTGCAATTTTAAAATCCGTGCCGGGCGCATACCCCGCTGCTTTGATGGCGTCTACAATGTATTTGAGCGCATCCTCATCGTTTTCAAAGGAGGGCGCAAAGCCGCCTTCGTCTCCCACTGCGGTTGCAAAGCCGCCCGCTTTTAACAATTTTTTTAAATGGTGAAATACCTCGGCGCACATCCGAAGGCCGTCGCGGAATGTTTTGGCGCCGATGGGCATAATCATAAACTCCTGGATGTCAATGTTGTTGTCCGCGTGCGCGCCGCCGTTTAAAATATTCATCATGGGCACTGGCAGCGTGTGCGCGTTGACGCCGCCAATGTACTGATAAAGCCCTAACCCCAATGCGTTTGCAGCGGCCTTGGCACAGGCCAAAGACACCGCCAAAATGGCGTTTGCGCCCAGCTTGGATTTGTTAGGCGTTCCGTCCAGCTCCAGCATCAGGCTGTCAATTTGGCGCTGGTTGAGCACATTTAAGCCCACAATGGCGTCCGAGATGATTTGATTGACATGCTCCACCGCTTTTAACACGCCCTTGCCCAAATAGCGGCTGCCGCCGTCGCGCAGCTCCACCGCTTCAAAAATGCCGGTGGACGCGCCGGAGGGCACGCATGCGCGGCCGACATATCCGCCGTCCGCAATCACTTCTGCCTCCACTGTCGGATTGCCGCGCGAATCCAAAATTTCTCTTGCACACACATCCAAAATTTCAATGTACTGCTGCATACACCCATTCTCCTTTTTTGTTCTGTGGTACCGCAAAGTACTGCGGCAAAAAAAATAAAGACAGCATTGTTGCTGTCTTTATTATGGTCCAATGGGTGTAAATTTATGCCTATTTTGCAATAAAATTGTACGCGATGATGAGCGCGTCGGCGCGGGAAAGAAGCGCGTCCGCATTTAACGTATCCACATCGGTGGACACAATGCCCATCCCGCCCGCCAGTGCCGCATAGCCTTCCATGCCGGCCGGCACGTCGGTAAACTGACAGTTAAAAATTTCGGGCAGCACTGCTATGTCCTTGTAGCCTTTGGCATTGACCGCATAGCGCACAGCATCCATCCGGGTCACCTGCGCATCCGGATTTTGCTCTCCCTCCGAGATGATACCGCGGTTGATCAGGCTTTGATAAAAATAGTCGCTGTCCATATCGTAGTTGTAATCGGTCACCCGGGAAATCAGCCACAGATATTCTTTCTGTGTAACAGGCGCATCCGGGTTGAGCGAGCCGTCGCCCAAGGCAATGCCGAAATTTAAAAGCGCTTTGGCATAGGGCTCTACATAGTGGCCAGAAATATCGTCATAGCTTGTAACCGGCACAGTCACCGGCTTGCCGTCATAGCCCACTTTTTCAAGCGTGTCTGCATCGTAGCTGTCCGCATAGGTTGCCAGTGTGTAAACCAGGTGCGTTTCATATTCCACATTCTTCCAGTCGTAGCTGTCAAGCGTTTCGTCCACCACCGGCGCACACACATAGGCCAGCATAAAGTCGTCCGGGTTTAAAATGCGGCCATACAGCGTATCAATGGGCTGTGCGCCTGCCTGAGACGGGAACTCCACGTTTGTCCAGTCATTTGAGAAGCTGGAAAGCTTTCCGGAAACCGGGTCGATGGCTACGCGCAGGCCGTTGGTGTTCACCCGCACGCCGTCTGCCGTGCGCTGATAGTCAAAGTAGTAGCTCTCTTCGTCCTGATTGTAACGCGGCTTGGTTTGGGCAAATTTTTCCGCATAGTAGGTGTTCAGGAATTCCTCGGCCGTCGCTTTGGCATCTGCAACCGGGATTTTTTCTGCATCCTCTTCCACCTTGTCATAGCTGTATTTGGAAAACGATAAAATTTCACCCGTGGCAAGGTCAATCCTCACATCTGCACTTTTTTTGTCCGAAGAAAAATATGCCGATGCCACATAAACGCCGTCATAGGTTTTATAGGTGTTGTAGTGGGTGAGCGCAAGGCTGTCGTCCAGCTCAAACTCCGGCACCGCACGCATGGCGGCAATTGCGTCTTCCTTTGTGATGAGCCCGGCGATTTCGTCCACCAGCACCTGCTCTTCCGGGGAAAGGCCGTTGTCCGCTTTGGTAACTTCCGCCGCCGCATCCTGCGTTGCACCGCTGCCGCCTGCACGCAAAAGATAGGAGGAATAATTCACTTTTTCACCCGTAAACGCGTCGATGTAATTGCCGCTGCCAAAGTTGGGGCCATAGGCCAAATATGCGCTGTATCCGCGCGCTTTGGCGTCATTTAAAAAGAGGTTATAGTAAAGTTCATATCCCAGATTGGCCTGAAACGCCGCTGCCGCCTGGTCAAAGTCCAGCGCGCCGTCCGGGCTTTGGAAGGTAAGGCCGTCTATCCAGTTGGAGTCATAGGCAATCACCGCAAGCGTATCCGGATGCACATTCACGCTGATGGTATTATCGCTCACCAGCACGCCGTTTTCATAGCGGTCAAACGTCACCTGGTAGCCGCTGTTGGTACGGTACAGCGCCGCATCGCCCACCGAGCGGAGCCGGATTTTTGCCGCCTTATCCGGCGCGATTTTTTCCACAAACGCTTTGGCGGCGTTAACCGCGTCCTCTTTGTCATATGTAGGGATTGTTACCACATCTGCGCCGTCTTGATAGTGCGAATAGCTTTTGATGTCGCCGTCTTTTCCGATGGTAACAGAAATGGAACTGTTGTCTGTATCCTCCCGCGCATACCAGGAGAAGTAGAAAACACCCTGCGTGTCATCGGAAGAATAGTCGCTGATGACATATTCATCGCCAATGCCAAGCTTTTCCTTTGCAGTTAAAATGAGCTTCTGTGTTTCCTCGCTCATGTCCTGTGCGGCAAATGCCGGCACGGCAAACGAAACTGTCAGCATGATTGCAAGGAGCATACACAGTGTCTTTTTCATAGCCCTTCCCTCCAAATTTGTCTGTTTTATCTGTTAGACGAACAACGTTTACAGATTGTTCCAACTATTTTTTAAAATTTTAAAGCATTTTTTTCTCCAAATTGGAAATTGCCACAATGATGCCCAGCGAAATAAAGCTGGACACCAGCGAGCTGCCGCCGTAGCTGACAAAGGGCAGCGTGATGCCGGTCAGCGGAATGAGCTTGATGACGCCGCCCACAATGATGAAGGTTTGGAACGCAAATGAGACAGTGAGCAGCATGGCCACCGACTTTAAAAACGGGTTGTTTGTGCCCAGCGCAATTTTGATCCCGCGGTAGGAAAACAAAAAATAGGCAATGATGATGGCAATGCCGGTGAACACGCCCATCTCTTCACAGATGGCCGAAAAGATAAAATCCGAATGCACCTCGGGGATAAAATACGGGCTGCCGTTGCCAAGGCCGGTGCCAAAATACCCGCCCGATGTGATGGCAAACAGCGACTGGGTAATTTGATGCCCCTTGCCGTTGATGTCCGCCCACGGGTCGAGCCAGGTGTTGACCCGGACCTGGATGTGGTCGGTGACAAAATATCCGATGCACGCAACGGTGATGGCAAACGCGGCGTTTACGAAAATGAGCTTCCAGTTTTCGTCGTGCAAAAAAAGCGCGGCGAAGAAAATCATCAAAAACAGCAGTGCAGTGCCCCACTCGCGCTGCAGCGCCAAAAAGCCCACGCACATATAAACATAGCCGGTCATGGCGATGTCGCGCACAGAAAACCCCAAAATTTTCCTGGAAAAGAAGGCATCCGGCTTTAATTTGGAATCCATAAAGCAGGCCAGCGAAAATACGAACAAAATTTTAATGAACTCGGACGGCTGAATGCTCACCGGCCCAAGGTCAATCCAGTTTTTGGAACCGCCCGTCACGCTGCCAAACACCAGCGTCAGCACAAAAAACGCCGCCGTGGCGCCCACATAAACATAGAGCAGCCGGCTAAAGATGTTGACAAACCGGATGAGTACATAGGCGGCAAAAAAGAATGCGAGGCCAATTAAAAACCACAATATCTGCTTTTTGCCGTAGTCAAAATTTAAGCGGAACAGCATGATGATGCCAATCCCCATCAAAAACGCAGTCATGAGAAACATGTAAACGTCGCCCATGTTAAAAAAATAGAGCACCACATACATGACAATGCTGATGGCACACAAAATAAGCCCCGCAACCAAAATATCACGGTTAAACGGCTGGTTGGACGGCATGATGAGAAGCAGTAAAAATCCGAGCATGAGGATGGTCACCAATAGGATGATGGGTTTTGATTTGACGCTTATCACACCGCATCACCGTCCTTTAGGCCCACAATATCCACAAACAAAAAGTGGATGGTGCCAAACCGCACTTTGTCGCTGTCTTTGACGCGCACCGGCATATCTCCCACCGGCTGGCCGTTTAAATAGGTGCCGTTGGTGCTGCCAAGGTCCATCAAATAGTACGCCCCGTCTTTTAAAAAGATGCGCGCATGCCTTTTGGAAAGGTATGGGTCGGGAATATAGATTTCGCACTTTTTGCTCCGCCCAATGGTGCTGTCCTCCCGGATGCCGTAGCTTTCGAAAATTTTAAAGTTGAAATCCTCCCGCAGGTTGATGAGCTTTAAATAGCAATAGGCGTCGTCTAGCGTGCGGGAAAACCGGCGGGTGTCGGAAATGTCCAGATACACAAGCTTAATCACGCTGTATAAAAACGCATACACCGCAACCACAAAAATATATTTTAAAACATCCGCTAAAATCTGGTACATAGGCCGCCTCCAAATGGTTTGTCCTCTTATGTAAGCTCAATATCCGAGTTTTCCTGTAAGTGACTCGTCATCCTGCACCCAGTCGTCCACATTATACACTTTAAATTCCCCGTTTTCCCCGGTGCGCACCACCACGTCTTTGATGCCGGCGTTGATCACCAGCCGCTTGCACATTGAGCAGGACGACGCGTTTTCCACCAGCGCGCCGGTTTTGGCGTCCACCCCCACAAGGTAGAGCGTGGCGCCCAGCATATCCTTGCGCGAGGCCGAAATGATGGCGTTGGCCTCTGAGTGCACACTCCGGCAAAGCTCATACCGCTCGCCGCGGGGGATGCCCAGCTTTTCGCGCATGCAAAAACCCAAATCAATACAGTTTTTGCGGTATCTGGGCGCCCCGGTGTAACCGGTTGAAATAATTTCATCGTTGTTGACAATGATGCTGCCGTAGTTCCTGCGAAGGCATGTCCCCCGCTCTGAAACCGCCTGTGCAATGTCCAAATAGTAGTTAATCTTATCCACACGTTTTCCTTCCATGGATGTTTCACTCCTTTCCACCATTTTGGGTTTTTGATATCTGGCCGTATTTTGCCTGAATGCTTTGTGCATTCTTTAAAAACGCGCGGGCGTTTTCAAATGCCTGCTCCGATATGGTTTCACCGCCCAAAAGCCGGGCAATTTCGCCCACCCGCGCCTTAGGCGGCAACCGTTCAATGACGGTTTTGGTCCTGCCGCCCGCCTCTTTTTTCGAAATGAAAAACTGCGTGTCGGAAAGCGCTGCAATCTGCGGCAGGTGTGTGACACACACCACCTGTGCGTGGCGGCTCATTTCATAGAGCTTTTCGCCAATGCGCTGCGCAGTGCGCCCGGAAACGCCGGTGTCCACTTCGTCAAACACCAAAATTTCTGACGAACGCGCCTCGGTAATCACGTTTTTTATGGCAAGGATAATGCGCGAAAGCTCGCCGCCCGAGGCAATTTTGGAAAGCGGCCGCATGGGCTCGCCCACATTGGTGCACACCATAAATTCCACATCGTCCTTGCCATCTGCGCCAAGCGGGCCGTCTTTGATATCCGCTTCAAACGCCACCTTTTCCATATCCAGCGAGGACAGGGTTTCCTGCACGCGCACAGAAAGCGTCTTTGCCAGTTCCTTGCGGAACAGCGTCAGCCGGCCGGCCGCTTCCATGCAGGAAAGCTCCGCTTTTTGAAGCTTGGCCGCGCACGCCGCCCTGCGCTCGTCTGCATGCTCTATTTCTAACAGCTCCTGCTTGATGGTTTTGCAGTACTCTAAAATTTCCTGCTCCGTCGCGCCGTATTTGCGCTTGAGCTGATAGAGCACCGAAAGCCTGTCCTCAATATCCGAGAGCGCATATTGGTCAAACGAAAGGCTGTCGTAATATTGCTTTAACGCGTGCGCGCTGTCTGACACCGCATAGGCCGCGTCAGTCAGCGTGGTGCGGATATCATCCAGCTTGGCGTCAATGCCGCCCAGCTGTTCTAACAGCTTGATCGCCTCCCACAACAAATCATGCGCCGACTGCCCGTTTTCGCCGCCCTCATACAAAAGGTCAAACGCGCGCGCTGTATTTTCAGAGATTTTTTGCGCGTTGGCCAAAAAGATGCGCTGGTCGTTGAGCGCGTCCTCCTCGCCAATTTTTACGTCCGCCACCTCAATTTCCTCAATCTGATATTTTAACATGTCCATCCGCCGCTCTTTTTCCTGCTCCGACTGGGTCAGGCGGGAAAGCTCTGCTTTGAGCGCCCCCATGGCTTGATAAAGCGTGCGGTAGTTTGCCAAAAGCCCTTTTAACCGTTCCCCGCCAAACGCGTCCAGCAGGCGGATGTGCGTCTTTTTGTTGAGCAGGGCCGCGCCCTCGTGCTGCCCGTGGATGTGGATGAGAAGCTCGGCTGCATCCTTTAGCATGGAAAGCGTAACAGGCATGCCGTTGATGCGCGCCGCACTTTTGCCGTCCGCACTGATTTCGCGGGAGAGCAAAAGCTCGTTGTCAGGCACTTCTATGCCGGTCCTGTTTGCAATCTCCCCCTGTATGGCAGGCGTAATTTCAAAAATGCCGTCCACCCGCGCCCGGCTTTCGCCCGCGCGGATCATCTCTTTGGACGCGCGCTGCCCGCGCAGCAGGTTGAGCGAATGGATGATGACCGATTTGCCCGCGCCCGTTTCGCCTGTCAGCACGTTAAACCCCGCGTCAAAATGGATTTGCGCCTGCGAAATGACCGCAATATTTTGAATGTTCAGCTCCCGAAGCACATCCTCACCCCACTTTTACGATTTGATAAACCTGGCAAGCTTTCCCGCCAGCTGTTTTGCGCTCTTTTCATTGCGCACCACCACCAAAATGGTGTCGTCCCCGGCAATAGACCCTACAATTTCCTCCCAGGGGAAGGAATCCAGCGCTGCAGCAACCGCCTGTGCCGCGCCCACAAAGGTTTTTATCACTACTAGATTGCCCGCCCAATCGGTCGACACCAGGCACTGCGAAAACACCGTGTGCATTTTTTCGCTAATATTGATTTCAGGAAGCCTGGCTGCTGCATATTGATAGGTGCCGTCGGGAAGCATCAGCTTGGTGATGCGCAGCTCCTGTAAATCGCGCGAGGTCGTGGCCTGGGTTACCTCCACGCCCGCTTCACGCAAAAGCCGCACCAAATCTTCTTGCGTAGATACGGTTTTGGCCGATATAATTTCCAAAATTTTTGCCTGCCGCTCAGCCTTAGTCATGATTCTTCCCCCGTTTCGCCATTTTCTTTTTCAAAATGCCGTAAAAGCTTTTCCCCCCGATTTTAATAAACGTACTTTTATAACCAGACTCGCAAATCCGCACCACATCTCCGTTTGCCAGGTCCATCCCCTCCTGCCCGTCCACAGTGAGCACCAGCCCCTTCGAGGTTTTGCCGCCCAGGTGGATGTCGACGTTTTTACTGCTGGGCACAATGATGGAGCGGGACGAGAGCGTGTGCGGGCAGATGGGCGTCACCACCGTGACCGCCAGCGTCGGATCCACCACCGGGCCGCCCGCTGAAAGCGAATACGCCGTAGAACCGGTGGGCGTTGCCGCAATCACGCCGTCTGCATTGTAACGGTCGGCCAGCGTCCCGTCAATATAGAGCTTTAAATCGATCATCCGGCGAAAGGAGGCGCGGGAGATGACAATGTCGTTGAGCGCCGTGCGCTCCCCCACCATTCTGCCGCTGCGCATGACCTTTGCAGTAATCATGCTCCGTTTCTCTAACGTAAAGCGGCCCTCCTTAAACGCCTTTAGGCAGGACTCGATATTGTCGCGTTCAATTTCTGCCAAAAAGCCCAAATTCCCCATATTGATGCCCAAAACCGGCAAATTTTTTTTGCAGGCCGAGCGGGAGATGTTTAAAATGGTGCCGTCGCCGCCCAGCACAATCACATAGTCGGCCTCAGAAAACAGTACGTTGTCATTGACGGCCATAACGCCTGGGATGTTGGTTTTTGCACCGCAAATGATGTGGAACGCACCCGAAAGCGCGTCTGCCACGCGTTTTGCACAGGCAAAATTTCTATCTTTCCGCGGATTGGAAATTACCGCAACGGTTTTCATGCGCAATCAGTCCTTTGGTATCATATAGGTAAATTATACACAAATTGATACGATTATGCAATAGAAGATACAAAAAAAGCAGGCAATGCCTGCAAGAACCATTTATGGTTTGGTTTGTACAATGGTGGCGCCGCCCACCACCGTATCGCCGTCGTAAAATACCACTGCCTGGCCCGGGGCCGCCGCGGTTTTGGGGCATTCGCGCTCCACCTTCACACACCCGTTTTCCATCGGCGTCACAACGCACGGCTCTAAATTGGCCGTGTAGCGGGTTTTACAATAAAGGCTTGCCGGCCCGTTTAGGCGGTCAACCGCAATGTAATTGACATCTTGCGCATAGATTGTGCGGCAAAGCTGTTCGCCCGCTTCCCCCAGCACAACCGCATTTTTGGCCGCATCAATGCCCACCACATACATGGGCCGGCCAAACGTCATGCCGAGGCCTTTGCGCTGGCCCACCGTGTAATGGATAATGCCGCGGTGACGGCCAATGACATTGCCGGACGTGTCCAAAAAATCGCCCTCTAACGGATGCACGCCTGTGGTTTTCTCAATATACCCGGCATAATCGTCGTCCGGCACAAAGCAGATTTCCTGGCTGTCCGGCTTATTCGCCACTTCCAGGCCGATTTTTTGCGCAATGCCCCGGATTTGGTCTTTGGGATACGCCCCCAGTGGGAAAAGCGCACAGGAGAGCTGCTCCTGCGAAAGCCTGTAAAGCGCATACGACTGGTCTTTTAAGCCTGCCGCACACCGCTTTAGCAGATACCGCCCCCCGCGTTTGTCAAACTCCACCCGGGCATAGTGCCCGGTTGCAATGCCGTCCGCCCCCAGCTCGCGGGCAAAGTCCAGCATGGCGCCAAACTTGATGTGCTTGTTGCACGCCACACACGGGTTGGGCGTTTGCCCGTTTTTATAGGCGGCACAAAAATAGTCAATGACCTGCGTTTGGAACACATCGCGAAAATCCGCCACATAGTGAGGGATCCCAAGTGTTTTTGCCACCCGTTTGGCGTCGCAAACCGCCTGCTCGGCTCCCGCACCCGGGCAGAGCAGCAAGGTGATGCCAATCACCGAAACCCCCTGTTCGCAAAGCAGATACGCCGCGGCGGAGCTGTCCACGCCGCCGCTCATTCCCAGCGCAACCGTTTTCACAGCGCCACCCCTTTACACTTCAAACGAAATAATGTGTTTGGGGCAGGCCTCGGCGCACACCCCACAATTTGTGCATTTATCATAGTCGATCCTGGCAAGATTGTCCCTCACCGAAATGGCCCCGTGCGGGCACTTTTTCTGACAAATCATACAGCCGATGCAGCCCGCCTGGCAGTAAGTTTTCACCACTGCGCCCTTGTCTTTGGATTTGCACGCGACAAAGGTGTTTTGCGCTTTTGGCACCATGGCAATGACGCCATTTGGGCAAATATTTGCGCACGCGCCGCATCCGACGCACGCTTCGCGGTCCACCACCGCGACGCCGTCCACCACATGGATGGCGTCATATTGACAGGCCTTCACACACGAGCCTAAGCCCATGCAGCCAAATTCGCACAGCTTGGGGCCGCCGCCCAGCATGGCAGCCGTGCGGCAGTCGTCCAGCCCAAAGGCTTCGTATTTGTCCTGTGCGGCGTGGCAGTCGCCTTTGCAGGCCACCCGCGCCACTTTTTTTACAATTTTTTCCGGCTTCTGGCCCATAATTTCCGAAATTTCACGCGCCGCCTGTTCGGTGATAAGGTTGCAGGAGGAGACGCGCGCGCCCTCTGTGACAATGGCCTTTGCCAGCGCACTGCAGCCCGCATAGCCGCATCCGCCGCAGTTTGCGCCGGGCAGGCAGCCGGTCACCTGTTCAATCCGCACATCGGCATTTGTGCGAAAGAGCACCGAAGCGTAAGCCAGGATGCCGCCAAATAAGAGCCCCATGCCGCCAATGGCCAGCGCGGGCACCAAAATTTCTTGTATCATAAACGTTCATCCTTTCAAAATGAGAGGCCGGAAAAGCCCAAAAACGCAATGGAAATGAGCCCGGCGGTGATGAGCGCAATGGGAAATCCCTGAAGCGCCTTGGGAATATTGGCATGCTCCAGCCGCTCGCGCACGCCTGCAAACAGCACAATGGCGAGCGTAAAGCCGAGCGCCGCGCAAAACGAATACCACATGGAGCCCAAAAGCGACATGCCGGCCTCCACATTTAAGATGGCAATGCCCAGCACCGCACAGTTGGTGGTAATGAGCGGCAGATAGATGCCCAGCGCGTTATAGAGCGACGGCACCACCTTTGCCACAAACATTTCCACAAACTGCACCAAAACGGCGATTACCAAAATAAACGCCAGCGTTTGCAGGTACTCCACGTGCAGCGGCACCAACACATAGCGCTGTGTCAGATAGGTGAGCGCAGAGGAGAGCACCATGACAAATGTGACCGCCATGCCCATGCCAACCGCAGTCTCCACCTTTTTGGAGACGCCGAGGAACGGGCAGATGCCCAAAAACTGCACCAGCACTAAATTTTCAGCAAAGATTGCCATTACGGCGGTGATGAGGAAGGATCCAATCATCTGTTATCCGCCCCCTTTTTCATGGTAATCACATTTTTTACTGCCACTAAAATGCCAAGCGTGATAAACGCGCCCGGCGGCAGAATGAACAAAATGGCCGGCTTAAAGCTTTCGCCAAACAGCGGCATGCCCAAAAACGTGCCGGCGCCCAAAATTTCACGCACCGTGCCAAGTATGGTGAGCGCCAGCGTAAAGCCCAGCCCCATGGCAAGGCCGTCCACCGCCGAGGGCAGCACACTGTTTTGTGATGCAAAGCTCTCTGCGCGGGCCAAAATGATACAGTTGACCACAATGAGCGGGATATAAACGCCCAATTTGCCCGAAAGCGCGGGCAGATAGGCTTTCATCAAAAGGTCGATGATGGTGACAAACGTTGCAATGACCACAATATAGGACGCAATGCGCACCTTTTGCGGCACAAATTTCCGAATGAGCGAGATGACAAAGTTGGAGCCAATGAGCACAAAGGTTGCCGCAAGCCCCATGCCAATCCCGTTTTCCACCGACGTGGTGACGGCAAGCGTGGGACACATGCCCAAAAGCTGCACAAAGGTCGGGTTTTCATCCAAAAGCCCGTTTTTCATCACGGTTCCAAACGATGGTTTCATTTGAGCGCACCTCCCGCAATTTGTTTTGCCGCCAAAACGGCCTGGTTCACGCCGTCCGCAACGGCTCTGGACGTGATGGTTGCACCGCTGATGGCGCTGATCTGGTCTGCGCCCGGCGTGCCGGATTTGACAACCGAAACCCCTTCGGTTTTACCCGCAAACTGGTTCAAAAACGCCGCTTCCGAAGCCTTGGCGCCAAGCCCTGCCGTTTCAGACGATTCGGTAATCTGGATGCCTGTGACAGAAAACGTATCGTCCACGCCCACCATCATGCGGATGGGGCCGCCATAGCCGTCCGGTGCAACGGTCACACAGTAGCCCACTGCCTTATCGCCGGAAAGACCGGTATAAACGGCTTCCACAATACCGTCCGATTCAAATTCCGCCTGTTCAAATGACGAAGCTGCCGGCAGCACTGCCGCGCGCGCCTCATTTTCCAGCTGCGTGTTCATCTTTGCAATCACATCTTTTGTAACATAGTTGACAAACGCAAGCAGCAGCACCGAAACGAACACAATCACAAACAGCGAAAGCGCGACCTTTGCAATGTAAGAAATGCCCATTTCCTTTGTTTCAGGCATTTGCCGCACCCCCTTTTACCTGCCGTTGTTTTACCGGCTTTACAAAGCCAAACTTTTTGGGCCGCGTAAACTTGTCAATGAGCGGCACCGTGATATTTGCAAATAAAATGCCGTAGGTGACGCCCTCGGGATAGCCGCCGTAGGTGCGGATGATCACCGTGATGAACGCCGCCAACAGCGCAAATACGAACTGCCCCTTTTTTGTAACCGGGCTTGTGACATAGTCGGTTGCCATAAAAAAGCCCGCCAGCATGACGCCGCCTGTTAAAATGCTAAACAGAAAATCGCCTTTTAACATGCCGTTTTTGCTAAAAACAAAGCCGAATACGCCCACTGACAGGATGTATGTAAGCGGAATTACCAAATTGATTTTTTTGCGCAGCAGCAGATAAATGCCGCCAATGAGGATAAACGCTGCCGAAACCTCGCCAATACAGCCGGGGATGCTGCCAAAAAACAGCTGATAGTAGCTGGGCACCGCATCGCCCGCCGCAGCTTGTGCCAGCGGCGTTGCAGAGGAAACCACATCCGCAGCAAACAGGTCTGTCCCAGGCAGGGAAAACGCCGTCATATCGGCAGGCCAGCAGGCCAGCATAAACGCGCGGGCCGCAAGCGCGGGGTTGACAATATTTTGCCCAAGCCCCCCAAAAAAGCCCTTGACCACCACCATGGCAAACAGCGCGCCCACCACCACCATCCAAAGCGGGATGGCGGGCGGCAGGCAAAACGCCAAAAGCACGCCGGTGACGCACGCGGAAAGGTCTGAAATGGTGTTTTTGCGCTTGATGAGCAAGTTCCAAAGCGTCTCAAACGCCACGCAGGAAATAACGGACACAACCGTGACCAAAAGTGCGCGGACGCCGAAAAAATAAACGGCAGCGCAAAGCGCTGGCATAAGGCCAATGAGCACGTCTACCATGGTGTCGCACACGTTCTCGGCACTGCGGATGTGCGGCGCATAGGAGACGACCAATTTTTTGTCCAACCAAACCACCTCAAATCATTGTTTTTTCTTACGTTTTAAAATTTCCTGCTTGGCCAGCCGGATGTTTTTTACCGGGTCGCGGTCGCTCTGGCAAAGATAGGAACACACGCCGCACTCAATGCAATCCATAATGCCATACTGCAGGCATTTTTCGTAGTCGCCGGCACCGGCGTAAATATTTAGATAGAGCGGCATCAGATGCATGGGGCACCGCTCCACACACTCGCCGCAGCGGATGCACGGGCTCTGTGCTTTTGGCCTTACCTCGCTTTTGTCAAACGCCAAAATGCCGGACGTGCCTTTTATGACCGGAACGTTTAAATCAAACTGTGCAATCCCCATCATAGGCCCGCCCATAATCACTTTGCCAACGTCGCCAATGAACCCGCCCGCATTTTCAATCACATCGGAAAACGAGGTGCCGATTTTCACCCGGAAGTTGCGCGGGGTGTCAATGGCGCTTCCCGAAACCGTGACCACGCGGCTGGTCAGCGGCTGCCGAAGCGTTGCCGCGCGGAATACCGACGCTGCGGTATCCACATTGTTGACCACCACGCCCACATCGGCCGGGAGCCCGCCGGACGGAACTTCCCGCCCAGTCACCGCTTTGATGAGATGCTTTTCGCTGCCCTGCGGATATTTGGTGCGCAGCACAACCACCTGGATGTCATCATATTTTTGGCACGCCTTGGTGATTTGCTCAATGGCGTCCTGCTTATTTTCCTCTATGGCAATGATGCCGCGCTTGGCGGGGACGGTCGCCATAATGCACCTTAGCCCCTCCACCACGGTTTCTGGCTCCTCCCGCATCACACGGTGGTCAGAGGTGAGGTATGGCTCGCACTCCGCGCCGTTTACGATGCAATACTCCACTTCCGTTTTGGGGTTGAGCTTCACATGGGTGGGAAAGCCCGCGCCGCCCATGCCCACAATCCCCGCTTCACGGATAATGCGGAGCTTTTCCTCTTTGGAAAGTGTAAAAAAATCGTCCCGCGGATAAATGTCGGGCGAAAGCTGGTTTTTGCCGTCATTTTCAACAACAATGCTCTCCACCAGTTTGCCGTTTGGGTGGCGGCGGCGTTCAATGGCCTTTACCGTGCCGGAAACCGACGCGTGAATGGGTGCGCTCACAAACGCCTTGCTGTCTGCAATTTTTTGCCCGGCCAGCACAAAGTCCCCGGGCGACACCAGGCTTTCGCAAGGCGCGCCAATGTGCTGGGAAAGGGGGTAAACCATCTCGGCAGACGGCGCAATTTCAATGATTTTTTTTGCCCGCGTATTTGTTTTTTTATCATCGGGGTGGATGCCGCCCCGAAAGGTCAGCAATTTCAAGAAACCGCCTCCAATCTTTTAAAATCCCATTTTCCGTGCACGCACATAAAACGTCCGGCACGTACAAATGGACAATCACATATAGCTTACCATATTCACGCAAAAAAATCAATGCTTCTCCCCACAAAAAAATGGACGGGGATGCCCCGTCCAAATGGATAAGTAGAGATTTGTGCACACAAGCTGCCCCTTTTTGCCGTATTCTTGTCTGTTCGCCTCCCTGCACGTTGAATTTTGTGTAGTAGCCGTGCTTATGGGTTAGACGAACTTACAACAAGTTTGTTCCCGTGCGCTGTATGAAAAATTTGCCGCGCAAAACAGACGCGTCGGCACGCACAGTGACCTCCGCCCCATACCGCGCCTTTAGATACGCAATGTTTTGCCGTTTTTCGCCCAAAAGAAGGGAAATGTCCCGCTCGTTGGCAAGCACCGTAAAGCGCCCGGGCGCACAAATCTGCCGCTCCAGCCGCCGGCGGAACACCCGGCTTGCCGCAAGTGCGCGCAATGCGGGGTGATAGGGCCCAACCACCGTCCGTTCGTTGATTTCATCGGTGGTTTGCAGGCCCACCCGAATCACGGCAATGCCGGCGCGCTCAAATAGCTCCAGTAACGTTGCACACACTTCCACCGTCTGCTCAAGCCCCATGGGTATGTACTTGCCGCACCTATAAAGCGTGTCAAGCCCGGTGCCCGGGAGTACTAAGGTGGGATAAATCCGCACACAGTCGGGTTTTAGCAAAATGAGGTCACGCGCAGTTTTGTACGCGCCAAGCTCCGTGTCGCCGGGCAGCCCCACCATCATTTGCAGGCCAAGGGAAAGGCCGGATTCCCGAATCAGCGATGACGCGGCAGCCGTGTCGGAAAACGTGTGCCCCCGCCCGCATTGGCGCAGCACCGAATCGTCCGAGGACTGCGCCCCCAGCTCCACCATAGTAAACCCGGATTCTTTCAGCCGCCCAAGCACCGCGCGGTCCACACAGTCGGGCCGGGTGGAACAGCGGATGCCATCCACATCGCCGCGCGCGCGGTACCGGCTTGCCAGCGCACACAGTTCCGCTTGCAGCTTCTCATCCACCGCGGTAAAGCTGCCGCCGAAAAACGCAATTTCCACAGTGGTATTTTGCCGGTCAGCCAGCGTGGCAAGGTGCGCTTCTATAATCTTTTGCGCCGCATTGCAGTCCATCTCCTCCCGGACGCCGGTAATCTTATTCTGGTTGCAAAACGCACAGTTGTGCGGGCAGCCCTTGTGCGGCACAAAAATGGGGATGTTCACATGCCGGCGCACCATCAGCGCCTCCCCTGCTCCAGCCGCTTCACCGCCTGCGCCGCCGCGGCCTGCTCTGCGCGTTTTTTGCTTGCGCCGCTGCCGCGCCCGCGCTCTTTGCCGTCAATACACACGCTCACCAAATAGCGTTTGTCGTGGTCCGGGCCCGTCTCCTCCAGCACCTTGTATTCTATCTCACACCCATTTTCATGCGCAAGCTCCTGCAGCGTGGTTTTATAGTCAAAATCGTCCGCACCGCTGTGGCGTACTGCGTCGATGTATTTTACAATAAATTGAAGCACCAGTGTTTTGGCGCACGCCATGCCGCCGTCCAAAAACACCGCTGCAATGACCGATTCCACTGCGTCAGAAAGAATGGATTTGCGCTCCCGTCCGCCGCTTTTGTCCTCGCCGCGGCCCAAAAAAAGAAAGTCGCCCAAATGCCACTCCTTGGCGATTTTTACCAGCGAATCCTCGCACACCACAGCAGCCCGGATTTTGGAAAGCCCGCCCTCGTTTTCCTGCGGGAAATGCTTGTATAAATACTCCGTCACCACAACGCCCAGCACCGCGTCGCCCAAAAATTCCAGGCGCTCGTTGCACGCCGTATCCTTTTGCCGGCTTTCATTCACATATGAGCTGTGTGTGAGCGCAGTTTGTAAAAGCGCCTGGTTTTTAAAATGATATCCAATTGTGTGTTGCAGCTTTTCCATAAACGATCCTCTTTTGCAAATAAGATGCAGGCACGGGAAATCGCTCTCCCGTGCCCGTTTCATGCCTCTTTGGCCCTTGCCTTGATGTATTCCACCGCATCTGCTACGGTGGCGATTTTTTCCGCGTCCTCTTCGGGCACTTCAAATTCGTATTCTTCTTCAATGGCCATAATGAGCTCCACCATGTCTAACGAGTCCGCCCCCAAATCGTCAATGAAAGACGATTCCATCGTGACTTCATCTTCCTCCACGCCAAGCTGCTCTACAATAATTTCCTTTAATTTCTCGAACATTTTTGTCACCTCCACATACTATTTACCCGGCTTTTTATGGTTGAAACAAAAATATTCCAAATTATTTTGCAGGCGGCGCCCCTTCCGCAGTCATTACCGACACAGTAGGCGAAGGCTGTGGGATGGCCGGATGCGGCTCTTTTTGGAAGCAGAGCTCCAAAACCTGTTTGATGCTGTCCACTTTTACCACCTCAAGGCCCAAATCCTCAAACATCCGCTGGTCGTTTTCGCGCGGGATGATCACCCGCTTGATGCCCGCGCGCCGCGCCGCTTCCAGCTTGGCCGCCACGCCGCCCACCGGCTTTACCCTGCCCAGGATGGAAATTTCGCCTGTCATAGCAGTAAGCCCGGAAACCGGGATGTGCAAAATGGCAGAGTATACCGCGCAAAACATGGCCAAGCCCGCGCTGGGCCCGTCCACCGGGATGCCGCCGGGAAAATTGATGTGGATGTGATATTCAGACGGGTCTATATTGGTGACATTTTTCATCACTGTGAGCACATTTTCCACCGCACCGCGCGCCGTGCTCACCCGGGTGAGCTTTTGCCCGCGGCCTTCAATTTCCTCCTGCTCCACAATGCCGGTCACCCGGAGGCTGCCCGCGCCCTTTTTCGCACGCACCGCGGCGGCCTCAATGTCCATCACAAACCCCTGGGAAAACGATGCCACCGAAAGGCCGTTGACAATGCCGCATTCGCCGCTGTCGCAAACCTTTTTTTCCAGCTTTTTGGCATAGCGCCCGGTTTCCAGCACCCATTCGATGTCCTTTTTGGTGATGAGCGTGCGCCCGTCCACCAGCGACGTGCTGCCCGCCGTCTGGACAATGTTTACCGCATCCCTGCCGTTGTCGGCATATTGGGAAACCAGCGCGGCGCACCCATCCTCCATCAAGAATCCGCCGCGCTTTGCGGCATTTTGGGCAATCGTTTCAATGTGCGCCGTGCAAAGCGGCTTAAAATAAATTTCCACACACCGCGACCGGATTGCGGGCGGAATGTCCTCAGGCTGCCTTGTGGTGGCGCCGATGAGCCGGAAATCCGCCGGAAGCCCTTCTTTAAAGATTTTGTGGATATGCTGCGGGATGTTCTTGTCTTCGCTTGCATAATAGGCGCTTTCAAAAAACACCCGGCGGTCCTCTAAAACCTTTAGCAGGCGGTTCATCTGCATGGGGTGCAAATCGCCGATTTCATCAATAAACAGCACGCCGCCATGCGCCTTGGTCACCGCGCCCGGCTTTGGCTGCGGCACCCCTGCCGGGCCATATGCGCCCGCGCCCTGATAGATGGGGTCGTGCACCGAACCAATGAGCGGGTCGGCAATGCTGCGCTCGTCATAGCGCATGGTGGTTGCGTCTGTTTCAATAAACTTGGCATTTTTTAAAAATGGTGAAAGCTCGCTTTTGCACGCTTTTTTTAAGATGAGCCGCGCCGCCGCAGTTTTTCCAACCCCCGGCGGGCCGTAGATGATGACATGCTGCGGGTTTGGGCCGCAGACTGCCGCGGTGAGCGCGCGGATGCCGTCCTCCTGCCCCACAATTTCCGAGAGCTCGGCCGGGCGGGTCTTTTCGGCAAGCGGCACCGAAAGCTTTACCTCCCCCATCTTTTTTAGTTTTTCCAGCTCCTTTTTCGATTCCGTGGCAAGGGCGTTTTTCCCGCTCTGCTGCCCGCGCAAAAGCGACAGGAAATAAATGCCCATTACCGCTGTGAAAAAGAACTGTGTCATCATAACAACTGTCGTCAACAAGAAAACCCCTCCGCATCTGCTTGTGATACCTTGTTAATTTTAACAGATTCGAAGGGATTTATTCTAAAATTTCTAATTACTGCCGTTTTTTAAGCGGCACATATTCCCGGTGCGGCGCCACGCTCTTGTACGCCGGGCGGATGATCTTGCCGGCGTTGATGAGCTCCTCCATGCGGTGCGCACACCAGCCCACAATCCGCGCAATGGCAAAAATGGGCGTGTACAGCTCTTTTGGCAAATCCAGCATGGAATACACAAACCCGCTGTAAAAATCCACATTGGCGCTCACGCCTTTGTAAATTTTGCGCTCCTTTGCAATCACCTCCGGTGCGAGCCGTTCAATGGCGGAATAGAGTTTAAACTCTTTTTCCGTCCCCTTTTCAATGCACAGCTTTTCCACAAAGCCTTTGAAAATATTGGCGCGCGGGTCGGAGATGGAATACACCGCGTGGCCCATTCCATAAATCAGCCCGGCGCGGTCAAACGCTTCCTTATTCAGGATTTTTGCAAGATACGCGCAAATCTCAGCGTCGTCGTCCCAGTTTTTCACATGTTCTTTGATATCTTCAATCATCTGCACAACCTTGATGTTGGCGCCGCCGTGCTTGGGGCCTTTGAGCGAGCCGAGCGCCGCCGCAATGACCGAGTAGGTATCCGTTCCCGAGGATGTGACCACGTGGGAGGTAAAGGTGGAGTTGTTTCCGCCGCCATGCTCTGCATGCAGCACCAAAGCGATGTCTAAAATGCGTGCCTCAAGCTCTGTATAGCTGCTGTCAGGCCGCAGGATGTGCAAAATATTTTCAGCAGTGGATTTATTTGCCACAGGCGGATGGATAAACAGGCTCTTCCCGTCGTGGTAATGGCTGTAGGCCTGATATCCGTACACCGCCAGGATCGGGAACAGCGCAATGAGCTGCAAAGACTGCCGAAGGACGTTGGGGATGGAGATGTCTTCCGCATTTTCATCATAGGCATACAGCGTGAGCACACTTCTTGCAAGCGTGTTCATCATATCGGAGCTGGGCGCTTTCATAATGATATCGCGCACAAAGCTGGTGGGCAGTGTGCGGTAGCTTGCAATGAGCTTTTTAAACTCCTTGAGCGCCTCTTTCCCGGGAAGCGTGCCAAACAGCAGCAGGTAGGTGACTTCTTCAAACCCAAACCGTTTTTCAGAAACAAACCCCTTTACAATTTGCTCAATATCGATGCCCCTGTAAAAAAGCTTGCCCTCACAGGGGATCATCTCTGAATCCACAACCGTGTAAGAGCGAACCTCTGAAATTTCCGTGAGCCCAGTCAAAACGCCTTTTCCGTTAATATCGCGAAGGCCGCGCTTGACCTCATATTTGCCGTATAGTTCCGGGTTGATTTTGCCTTCCTCTACGCACTTTTTTGCCAAATTTACAATTTCCGGCGTGATTTCGGAAAAATTTCTTTTCGCCATAAAGCCATCTCCTTTTCCACCCTATTTTCTGACAACGATAATATTTTTAATATAAATTCGACGCAATCCCAAAAATTCCTTTATCTTTATATTGAATTTTTCGCTCTGTTATATTATAATGGGAGCAGAAACTTACATACAGGAGGTACAAAGGATGGGTGAAAACCAGGAGAAAATCCCCGGGATTAAGGACGAAATAGAAGCTGCAAAAAAGAAATCTTCCAGAACGCGTAAAAAAGTGCTGCTCATAGTGGCAGTGCTCGTCATTGCGGCGGGGGCTTTTTCGGCTTACTATTTTACGCAGCCGGGCGCAAAGCTGCCGGTAAGCAATCCCAGCTCGCAGGGACAGGACAAAGACGGCGCACAAAAAAATCAGACAGACAACAACGGCGGCGCGCAAACGCCGGACGGCACGGATACACAGCAGGCCCCAGACACACCGCAAAATACGGATGCGCAGCAGGAAACAGCGCCGGACAGCGGCACGGCGGAACAGGCACCCGACGCCTCAGAGCTGGAACGTTTAATTGACGACTTTAACTCGCTGCCGGAGGGCGATGAGAAAGAGGAAGTGCGGCAGAGGCTGCAGGAAATTTTAGAATATGCGCAAGGCCAGTATGATGCGCAGCAGGGCGCCAATACGCCGGAGGCACCGGCAGATGCGCCCGCGCAGGATACAGGCGGCGCACAATAAGCCGCATAAAACGCATGGAGGTGCGAAATGACAAATAAACACACAGAACCGGAAAAAAAGGTGCACCTTACAAGCATCGGCGGGCAGGCGGTTATGGAGGGCGTGATGATGCGCGGCCCGAAGGAAATTGCCACGGCCGTGCGCAAAAGCAGCGGGGAGATTGTGGTGGACAAACGGCCGGTCAGCTCTGTCATCACCAAGCATAAAATTTTAAAGCTCCCCATCCTTCGCGGCGTGGTATCCTTTTTTGAGTCCATGGTGGTGGGCGTAAAGTGCCTGATGTTTTCCGCCGACCAGGTGGATTTGGAGGATGGGGAAGAGGCAAAGCCCTCAAAGTTTGAAACGTGGCTGGATGACAAGCTGGGCGACAAAATCAAAGATGTTGCCATCTACTTTGCCGTCATTGTGTCGCTGGCGTTTAGCATTGGGCTGTTTATTTTGCTGCCCACCATTTTGGTTGGGTTTGCAAAACACTTTGTGCAAAACCGCATTTTATTAAACCTGTTAGAAGGGGTGGTGCGCATTGCCATTTTCCTTCTCTATCTATGGGCAGTGTCCAAAATGAAAGACATCCAGCGCGTGTTTGAATACCACGGCGCAGAGCACAAAACCATTGCCACCTATGAGCACGGCGAGGAGCTCACGGTGGAAAATGCCCGGAAATATTCCCGGCTGCACCCGCGGTGCGGCACCAGCTTTTTGCTCATTGTCATGGTCATCAGCATTATTTTCTTTTCCCTGCTTCGCTGGGACACTGTTTGGGAGCGGCTGCTGTACCGGCTTTTACTGCTGCCGGTCGTGGCAGGCGTGTCGTATGAAATCATCAAGTTTGCAGGGCGCAGCACCAACAGGTGCGTGGCAGTTTTAACCAAACCCGGGCTTGCGCTGCAAAGGCTCACCACCCGCGAGCCGGACGACAGCCAGCTGGAAGTTGCCATCTGTGCACTCAAAAATGTTTTGACAGGGAATAAAGAAGATGACAAGTGGTAATCTGACAATCAGAGAGGCCCTGGCAAAAGGGCGGGCCATCTTAAAAAACGGAGGGGTTGACAGCTTTGCGGTCGACGCCTCCGCTCTTATGAAACGGCTTCTTTTAAAAGACGACGTTTTTTTAGCAGTCCACCGCGATTTGCCGCTCACCCCCACACAGGCGGATACCTATCTTGCGTGGCTCAGGCGGCGGGCGGCGGGGGAGCCGCTTGCCTACATCACAGGGGAGCGGGAGTTTTTATCCCTGCCCTTTTTTGTGGAGCCCGGCGTGCTCATCCCGCGGCCGGATACCGAAACGCTGGTGGAATCCCTTCTTGCACTCCGCCCAAAGCGCGCGTCTATTTTAGACCTTTGCACCGGTTCGGGCGCAGTGGCGGTGAGCCTTGCGTACCATTTGCCGGATGCATCGGTATTTGGCGCGGATATATCGCAAAAAGCGCTTGCAGTTGCCGAAAAAAACGCCGCGCGAAATGGCGTGGCAGACCGGACGACGTTTTTTTTGTGCGACGTTTTACATAACCTTCCCGCCATTGGGCGGACATTTGACATGGTTGCGGCCAACCCGCCCTATATCCGATCCAATGAAATAAACAGCCTGATGCGGGACGTGCGCGACTATGAGCCGCATCTGGCGCTGGACGGCGGCGCGGATGGCCTGGTGTTTTACAGGGCCATTTTGCGCGATATCCCATCCATCCTCCCGCCCGGCGGGCGGCTGGCATTTGAAATTGGGTTTGACCAGGGCCAGGCAGTATCACAGCTGATGCAGGATGGATTTTATAAAATTGAAATTGTAAACGACCTGGCAGGCCAAAACCGCGTGGTGACGGGCCTGCGCAGATAAGGAGGTGCGGCATGGCAAAATTTTTGCAGCTTTCCGATTTGCACTTAGATTCTAAAATTGCAGAACTCGACGCCCAGAAGCGGGCAGTGCGCCGGCAGGAGCTCAAAGACTCCTTTTGCCGTGCCATCGAGCTTGCAAAAACCGAGGCAGTGGATTTCATTCTCATTTGCGGCGATTTGTTTGACAGCGAATATGCCGAGCCGGGCACCCTTGCGCTTTTGGCGCGCGAGCTTGCCTGCAATCTCCCGGTGTTTTTGTCGCCCGGGAACCACGACCCCTACACGGCTGCGGCGGTTCGGGACTCCCAATTGCCGGACAATGTGCACGTGTTTGGCGGCGCAATTGAGGCGGTGGAACTTCCAGACATCCACGTCCGCGTCTATGGCCGGGGGTTTTTGGACAGCGAGGAGCCGCACCCGCTGCTGGCAGGGTTCCGGGCGGCGGACGACGCTATGGCAAACGTGATGGCGCTGCACGGCGAGGTGACAACAGGCGAAAGCAGCTACAACCCCGTCCGCCCTGACGACATTGCAAACAGCGGCCTGGACTATTTGGCGCTGGGGCATGTGCACACCTTTTCCCAGCTGCAAAAAGCCGGCAATACATACTACGCCTACAGCGGGACGCACGAGGGGCACGGGTTTGACGAGTGCGGCGAAAAGGGCGTGATTTTGGGAGAGGTGGAAAAAGGCCGGGTCTCCATAAAATTTGTGCCCACCTGTATCCGGCAATACCAGCGCATAGGCGTGGATATCACCGGCTGCACATTGATAGAAGATGTGGCAAGCCGTGTCCGGGACGCGGCGGCAACCCCGGAGTTCCTCTATCAAATAGAGCTTTGCGGCACGCGGGATACATCGCTCAATTTACAGATGGACTTACTGCAAAGCATGCTGTCTGTGGACGCATTTTTCCTAAAGCTTAGGGACGCTTCCAAACCGGGCTATTTGCTGGAGCAAATTGCAAAAGAACCCACGCTAAAAGGCGTGTTTGCGCGGCATGTGCTAAAAGAGATGGAGCAAAATCCGCAAAACGCCGGTTTGCTGCAGGAAGCGGCAGGCCTTGTGCTGGATTTATTTTAAAAGGGGGCGCGTAAAATGGAAATCCACCGTTTGGAAATTGAACAGTTTGGCGGCATTTCCGGCAGGAAAATTGAATTTTCGCGCGGGCTCAACCTCCTTTGCGGGGACAATGAAGCGGGGAAATCCACCATTTTGTCCTTCATCCGCTATCTGTTTTACGGCATGGCGGGGCGGAAATCCGATTTAAAGTCCTACCAGCCCCTCTCCGGCGCGCCCATTTCCGGCTCCATGGAATTTTCGGTGGGCGGCTGTACCTACCGCATTACGCGAAACACTGCGCTCACACGGGCCAAGCAGTGCGAGGTGCTAAACCTTTCCACAGGCGAAAGCCTGGGGCGGGAGGTGCAAAAGGAGCCGGGGCAAACGCTTCTTTCCATGAGCGAGCAAACCTTTGTAAACACCCTGTTTGTTGCGCAAAACGCGGGCAAGCTGTCTTGCAGCGACGGGGAAATCCTCACCAAGCTGTCCAATTTAAAAGAGAGCGGCGACGAGGAAATCTCCTACAGCAAGCTTTCAAAAATGCTGGACGACATGGCCGGCGCCCTTTCGTCCCCCCGCCGGAAAAACGCGGTGATCCCCGCGCTGGAACGCCAAATTTCTGAGCTGTCCTCCCAATATGCGGCCGCGAAAAACGCCGCGCAGGAAAAAGCGCAAAAGCGGCAGGCACAGCTTGCCTGCCAGCAGGAAATTGCGCGCCTGACAGAGCAAAAATCTGCATTGGAAAAAGAGCTTGCGGCCTTAAAAGCGGCGCAGGCACAAAAACAGCTGCAGCGGCTTATGCAGGGTGCAGAGGATACAAAACACGAAATTGAGGCATTAGATGCACAGCTTGTCCAGCCCAAAAGCGCGCTGGTTTGCGCATTTGACCACTTAGACGAGCAGGAAGAAGCCGCCTTTTTGTCGGGCTACGGCTTGAGTGAAGTGCAGGCGCGGATGGAAACGGCACGCGCTGCCAGGCAATCGGCAAAGCGCGGTATGCTTGCGTTTTGCGGGGCGGCGGCACTCTTTGCGGCACTGGGCGTCCTCTCCTGTTTCACCGCCGTGCCTAACGGGTTTGCATGGGGCTTTTTTGCCGCGGCAGTGCTTTGCGGCGTCGGAATTTGGCGCTTTTTGAAAAAACAGGCAGCCGCCAAATCCGCGTATTTGGAAACCATTTCCAAAAAAGAGGAGATTGAAGGGCGCATAGCGAATTTTTTACACGGGTTTGACGCAGCCGATAAAAATGACTATCTTTTAAAAAAACGCGAGGCAAAAAATGCCGCGCTGGAAACTGCCGCAAAGACAGCCAGACTACAGCAAATGCGGGCGTCTTATGAAAAAGCGCTGCAAACCATTTCCGACGCAAAAGCGGCATATCAGGCGCAGTATGGCGCGCAAACCGGCGCGCAAACTGCCCCGGGGCGCACATTTGATGTGGTGACGGCGGAGGCGGCGCAGGTGGAACAATCGCTTTTATCCGCACAGGAAAAGGAGCGCGAGCTGCTCTTTGCGCAAAAACTGCTGGAACAGACCGCGGCTTGTGAGCGGACGCTCCTAGAATCGCTGGAAGAAGCGCAGGCGGCGCTTAAAGAAAGCCAGAAAAAACAACTGGTGATAGAAACCGCATCCCGGATCCTTGCGGCGGCCTTTGACGAAATGAAGCAAAATTTTGCGCCCCGGCTGGCAAAACAGGCGGCGAAAATTTTTGAGCAGCTCACCGGCCAAGCCTATGGCGCACTGCTGGTAAACGAACATTTTGACGCCAGGGTGCAAAAAGGCAATGCGTTTTTAGAAGAATCATTTTTAAGCGCAGGCACGCTTGACCAGTTGTATTTTTCGGTCAGATTAGGTATAATAGGAAATATAACGGAAAACAATGAACCGTATCCCCTCATTTTAGACGACGCGTTTGTGCAGTATGACAGCGCGCGCCTAAACGCAGTGCTTTCGTTTTTGTTAAGCTATGCAAACACCGCGCAGGTGATCCTTGCCACCTGCCACAGACGGGAAGCGGAGGCGCTGGCGGGTAAGGATGCGGTTTGTATCCTGCAACTATAAACTTTGGAGGTGCTTATATGGACATAAAAATTGCGGAACTTGCAAAGGGCGAAGTGCGCATAGAAATTGACGTGCTGGCAAAAATTGCGGGCGTCATTGCCACCAACTGCTACGGCGTTGTCGGCATGGCCTACCGCTCCAAAACCGACGAGTTTGCAAGCCTGTTAAAAAAAGACAGCCTGACAAAGGGGATCAAGGTCGATTGTTCCAACGGCCGGCTCACGATTGGTATGCATATCATTGTGGACTACGGCGTCAACATCAACACCATCTGCAACAATATCATGAGCAATGTCAAATATCAGCTAAACCATATCACAGGCCTTGATGTCGCTTGCGTCGACGTGTATGTCGAAGGCTTCAGAATGCAGGAATAGGGGTGGAATTGTGTTAAAGGAAATAACGGGCAGCATGTTTGCCGATATGATGATTTCGGGCGCGAATAACTTGAGCAATCAAAAGAGCGCGGTCGACAATTTGAACGTTTTTCCCGTGCCGGACGGCGATACGGGTACCAATATGTCGCTCACCATCAGCGCATGTGTCAAAGAGCTTATGGAAAACCGCGACAAGGGCATTGACGAGATTTCTAAAATCCTGGCCAACGCGACCTTACGCGGCGCGCGGGGAAACTCGGGCGTCATTTTATCCCAGCTCATGCGGGGGCTCAACAAGGGGCTGTCAGGCCACGCTTCCGGCGATGCAAAAACCTTTGCAAACGCGTTAAAAAGCGCGTCGGAAAGCGCATACCGCGCGGTGATGAAGCCCACCGAGGGCACCATTTTGACCGTTGCGCGCGAAACGGCGGAATTTGCCGTGCGCCACTGTGCAGAAACCGAAGACGTGATAGAACTGTTTGAAAAGACGGTCAAAGCCGCCAAACGTTCGCTGGACAAAACGCCCAAGCTTCTGGAACAGCTTCGTCAGGCCGGCGTGGTGGACGCGGGCGGCAAAGGGCTGGTGTGCATTTTAGAGGGCGCGCTCATTGCCTTAAAAACGGGAGAGATTGTGGAGCGCAATGCCAAAGACGAACCGGCAAAGGACGCCGCGCCGCGCGTGCAGGTGCCGGACGCCGATATCAAATTTGCCTATTGCACCGAATTTTTAATCAACAAATCCAGGCACAACGCCGATGTATTCCGCTTTAAAGCCACCATTGAGCACTATGGCGACTGCATGGTGGTCATTGACGACGACGACATTGTAAAGGTGCACATCCACACCAATACGCCCAACTTAGTGATTGGCGAAGCGCTCACCATAGGCGCGCTCACCAACATTAAAATCGACAATATGAAATATCAGCACAACGAAACGCTGTTCAAAAAAAATGAAGCGGAAAAAGACTATGCCTTTATCGCCGTGGCGGCGGGAAACGGCATTATTGAAACATTAAAAGAGCTGGGGGTCGACAGCATCATTGAAGGCGGGCAGACCATGAACCCCAGTACGGAGGACATTTTAAACGCCATTGAAAACACGTACGCCAAGCGCATTTTTGTGTTCCCCAACAACAAAAACATCATTTTAGCGGCGGAACAGGCCAAAAACCTCACCGAAAAAAATGTGACGGTGATCCCCACCACCAGTGTGTCGCAGGCGCTCACCGCGCTCATCACATTTGACGAAGATGTGGGAATGGACGAAAACGCACAGCAGATGCAGGATGCGATTTTGGGTGTGAAAACCGTGCAGGTGACCGGCGCGGTGCGGGATACGCAAATTGACGGCAACACCATAGAAAAGGGCGACATTTTGGGGATTGTGGACGGGAAGATTAAAATTACCGGCAAAACCGACAGCCAGGTGCTGCTCGACTCGTTAGACACCATGGTGGACGACGACAGCGCGGTGATTACGGTGTTTTGCGGGCAGGACCTAAAAGAACCGCACAGCGAGGATTTAAAATCGGCGCTGGAAGAAAAATACCCCGAATGCGACATTTCCGTATACGACGGCGGGCAGCCCATTTACTCCTACATTGCCGCCGTGGAATAGATGCGAGGTGGAAGCTTTGGACATCACACGCTACACAGAAACGCTCAACACGGACATCCAGTTTGTAAAAGGCGTGGGCGAAAAGCGCGCCAAACTGTTTCACAAGCTCAAAGTGTGGAACCTGTGGGATCTTTTGTATTTTTTCCCGCGCGATTATGAGGACCGGCGGCAGATGTATCCCATCTGCCGCGCACCGGTGGGGGAAATGTGCTGTATCAAAGCCATCCCCTGCCGGCAGGTACAACGGAAATACATCAAAAAAAATATAGCCCTGTATTCTCTTTATGCCGAAGATGATACGGGCTCCATTTTTATCAAATGGTTTTCCAACCCGCGCTATGATATCAAAATTGAATATGGCCAGCCGTATGTATTTTACGGCAGGGTGACCGACCGCTACGGCAAGCGGGAGCTGGAGCTGGAAGTGATGGAGCCGGCAAACGCGGTGAAAAATACGCTTTCCATTGTGCCCATCTATCCGCTCACCAAGGGGCTGAGCCAGGCGGTGGTGCGAAACGCCGTGTCACAGGCGCTTTGCAAAATCGACAGCTTTGCCGACCTCTTTTGCGAACCTGTGCGGGCAAAATACGGGCTCTTAGAGCTTGGCGCGTCCATCCGTCAAATGCATGCGCCCAAAAGCCCGGAGCATTTAAGGGCCGCCAAAGACCGGCTGGTGTTTGAAGAGCTGTTTGTGATGCAGCTTGCGCTGCTGCTGCTCCGGAAAACGCGCACAGAAAAAAAATCGGTGCCCATATTGGACACCGATTGTGTAAACGATTTTTTAGCTTCCCTCCCCTTCCTCCTGACCGATGCGCAAAACGCCGCGGTTACAGAAATTTTATCCGACCTTTCCGGAACCCGCCCCATGAACCGGCTGGTACAGGGCGATGTGGGAAGCGGCAAAACCGTGGTGGCGGCCGCGGCGCTTTATGCAGTGTGCAAAAACGGGCATCAGTGCGCCTTTATGGCGCCCACAGAGCTATTGGCGGCCCAGCATTACGACACATTGCGCAAATTTTTCGGCGATACATTTCAAATTGCGCTGCTCACCGGGTCCACCCGCGGCAAAAAGGCACTGTTAAACGATATTGCGGCGGGAAGCTACGACATTGTGGTGGGCACGCACGCGCTTTTGGAGTCGGACGTGGCCTTTTTTGACCTTGCACTTGCGGTCACCGACGAACAGCACCGGTTTGGCGTGGCCCAGCGGGCAAAGCTTGCAGGCAAGCAGCAAGACTGCCACGTGCTGGTTATGAGCGCCACCCCCATCCCGCGCACGCTGGCGCTTATTTTATACGGCGATTTGGATATCTCGGTCATCAACAGCCTGCCCAAGGGCAGGCAGCCCATTGACACCTTTTGTGTCAACAGCAGCTATCAGCGCCGTGTATACAACTTTGTAAAAAAGCACATTGACCAAGGCAGGCAGGCCTATGTGGTGTGCCCGCTGGTGGAGGAGTCCGACAAGCTCGACGTCTCATCGGGCGAACAGCTTTATAAAAAGCTGAGCCAGGTGTTTGCAGGCTACCGCACAGCGCTTTTGCACGGCAAGCTAAAATCCAAAGAAAAAGATGCAATTATGCGCCAATTCAAAGACGGCGAAATTGATTTACTGGTGTCCACCACCGTCATTGAAGTGGGCGTGGACGTGCCCAATGCAAACGTGATGGTGATTGAAAATGCCGAACGGTTCGGCCTCTCCCAGCTGCACCAGTTGCGCGGGCGGGTGGGCCGCGGCACACACAAGTCCTATTGCATCCTATTTACCGACAGCGACAGCGAAGCCACCACCGCACGCATGAACATCATGTGCGAAACCTGCGATGGCTTTCAGATTTCGCAAAAGGATTTAGAGCTCCGCGGGTGCGGCGAATTTTTCGGCACGCGCCAGCACGGGCTGCCCGAGCTCAAGGTGGCAAACCTGTTTACCGATTTGGATATTTTAAAATCGGCACAGGCGCTGTGCAACGAAATTTTGCAAAGCGACCCCGGGCTTCAAAAAGACGAGCATGCCCTTATGCGCGCGCGCATCCAGTCGCTGTTTTCACGGCTTTCGGGCGGAAACATTTTTAACTGACGGCACCTTTAAGCGGTTTAACCGGTCCTTATCTTCCTTGGGCACCCGGTAGGATTCCCGGATTTTCTGGATCGCCTTGTTGTGTGTCCATGCATCCAGACGCTGCGTTTCCAAATAGGGCAGCGTCTTTTCTGGCGCTTTGATATAGGCAATGCTCAAAAGCCACGCCTGTGCCATTTTTACGTAGTAGTGGTCTGTTTGGATGCCTGCACAGGCCTCTAAAACCGCGTCCACATAGGGTTCTTCTAAATAATAGCTAAGCGCAATCACCAGCCCCGCGCGCACAATCCAGGGGTTGTGGGATAAAAAATACGAATGGAGGTGCGAAAAGAACGGCGCCTGATATGTTTTTATCTGCTTTAATGAGGTGCAAAAAAAGTCGCACACCGCCCAATTGTCGATAATTGTTACAAAATTGTCAACTCTTTCTAAAAATTCTGGATACGGCAGCTTTATAAGCGCCAGCACCGCACCTTTGAGCAGGGTAGTTTCGTACCAGTCGGTTTTGGCCACTTCTAAAAACCCCTTTGCATCCCCTTTTGCAATTTCCTTAGCAATCCGCCGCAAAACGGGCGTCCGGACCCCCATAAACGGCCCGATGCCCGGCACAATCCGGCTGTGAAATTCCCGGTATCCCTCGTCCGCACAGGCTTGTAATTCCGCTTCCAGCTGTGCATAAGTATCCAAATTCCACAACGTGTTTGCATATTCCATGGGTGCTTCCCCTTTCCATCTTTTGCCATTTTTTCATGTTTTTGCACAAATTTTGTCAATCGATTTGTGAAAAATAACCAATTCCCAATTATAATCTCTGTGCAATTAACACGAATTGTAAAATAAATGTTAAAAAAGTTTGACATTTTAATGCGCCTGTGCTATAATGGGGACAAGTGATTTGAAAACACGGAGGTAACGCATGAAAAAATTCCTATCAGGCTGCCTGCTGTTGTGCATTCTAACATCCACGTTTGGCATTACGGCATTTGCAGCGCCAACCCAAGGATATGTGACAGCAGACGTTTTAAATGTCCGCAGCCAGGCTTATATTGGCGATAACGTCATTGGCTCGCTTTACTATGGACAAGCTGTAACAGTAGACTATGCAGAAGGCGAGTGGTACCACATCAGCTACAATGGCACAGGCGCCTATGTGCACAGCGATTACATAACCATCTATCCAGCCGGAACGACTTCACGCGGATCTGTTGACCGCTCTAAAGGACAAGCTGTGATTGACCTTGCTAAAACCTTTCTTGGAACCCCCTATGTGTACGGCGGTGCTTCCCCATCCGGGTTTGACTGCAGCGGGTTTGTGTATTATCTGTATCAGCAGTTTGGCGTGTCTTTATACCGCACTGCGGCAGGACAAGCCCAAAACGGCATCATCGTTTCGCGCGAGGAAATGATTCCCGGCGATATTATTTTGTTCTCCAGCTCCGGCGGGCCCATCACCCATGTGGGGCTTTATGTCGGGGACGGGCAGTTTATCCATTCGCCGCAAACCGGCAAAACGGTTGAAATTGTCCCCCTCTCGTCCAGCTACTATGACCGTGGGTTTATGGGCGCAAGACGGATTTTCTATTAAAGGATAAAACAAAACCGGCGGAATGCTCCGCCGGTTTTTTCTTTGTGCAAACCCGTCCCATCCCCTTACGGATAATCATACCACATCGGGCAGCTGCCTGGCAACCCCCAGGTTTGTAAGCCCTATTTTTGTATATTGCGATACCACACATAGGACATCACCGTAGGCACCAGCACTAAGATGGCGATGATCCCCATGATTACGATAAAGGCCGCGGTGTCCGGCAAGAGCAGAGAAGCGATTAGCATGAGCAGCCGACACCATTTTTCTAAGCGCCGCGTTCTTTCCGCGCCGTGTGGGATCGGAAATTGCCTTAAACGCCTTTTTAAAAGCCCAAGCCCTCACTCCCTTGCCGCTTTATATTTAGATTCCCATCTAAATATAGCATTGCCGCTTTATTTGTCAAGAACATTTTGATAACTGTCTAAATATCCCGGCAAGGCCACAAAAAAACGCACTGCATAAATTGCGGTGCGCTTTTTTGTGACCGGCACAAGGCCGGGATTTCACAGCCGGGGGGGAGCCGGCTGCAAAGGGGGACAGAAAGAAAATGGTGTTAGCGGTTTAAAATGATTTCAAATGCCACGGTTTGGGGCGGCAGGCTGCGGGTCATCACAGGAGAATGCGTCCCGCTAATTTCCATGCCAACCTCTAAATCCTCGGCGGTGTAAACCCGTTTGTTCACTGCATGGCGGATGGCCGTGTCCTCATTGACAATCAGGGCAATTTCGCCATTTTTGGAATCAATCAATACAAAGTTTTCCGTGATCTCTTTAATCGTTCCCTCAAATTCCACGCCTTCGGGAAGTGCAGTTTCTGCATCACCGGGCGCTTCTTCTGCCGGGTTTAATACAATGCTTGCCGCCGTATTTTGCGCAGGCAGGCTGGCTGTCATAATGGGGCCATAAACGACCTCAACAGTGGCGCCTGCTGTAATATCGGAAAAGGCAGCCGCCTGGCCGTCATTTACAATTTCAGTGGATTCGTCGGCGCGGACAATCACTTCGCCGCGCACCGGGTCTTTGACAAGCATACTGCTGTCATCTAAAATTTCCAACACTTCCACAGTGACGGCTTCCGCTACGTCCTCTGTATCTTCTTCCACTGCTTCAAACGGATCGTACAATGCGTTTAATTCCACGCTGACCGCGTTGGTTTGGGGCGGCAGGCTCATGGTCATTGCGGGTGAATATACCACTGCAATGTTTTCGCCGGTTTTGATGCCGTCTTTTTGCGCTGCTTCGCCGTTTAAGGTAATCTGGGTGTCATCGGTGATGCGGATTACCACCTCGCCAATAAAGGGGTCCTCTACAAGCAGGGTATCTTCATTGATTTCCAAAACCTCTGCAATGCGCGGCTCCACAATGTTGACGTGAATGGTGCCGTCCTCTGCCGTCTCTGTTTCCACGCCGACTCGAAGCACTTCTGTTACAAACTCAACCGGCACATAGGTGGTACCCTCTATCAGCTCTGTGGGATGGCTCATACTTTGAGGCGCCATTTTCGAATAGGTAAACGTGTTGGAATCCAGCGAGAGGGTTATGTAAACCGGGCCGCGTGTCAATGTCACGGTGCGGCTTGCATCCTCCCAGCCCACCTGGAAGTTTAACGCTTCGGTAATCTGCCGGAGCGGGACCATGACCGTATCGCCCAGAAGGTGCGGGTTCATGTCAGGCATCCCCAGCCCGTTGACCGAAAGCTGAATGTTTTCCCCGGTTTGTGCACTGATGAGAACGATTTCCGAATTTATGTCAGTTTGAACCGGTTCCTGTGCATAGGCTGCGCCGGAAACAACCATACCAGCTGCCGCAATGACCGAAAGTGTCCGTTTAAAATTGTGTTTCATGTTCATATCTCTCCTTTTTATGTAGTGTGTTTTGCTTTATGCCCTTTAGACGCCGCAGGCAAAAAAAGGTTCCCAAATTTTTTAAAATTTTAAAAAACAGCATTCCACAGCAAAAAAAGGACGCCGCTGATATGCCAAATTTTTGCGGCAAAACCGGCCAAACGCAGGCACTGTACGCGTAAAAAAAAGGGAGGGACTGCTTCCCTCCTTTTTACCAAACCTTTAAGCTCTTGTTTTTTTCAGGCGGTGCAAGCGGCGTCACCGCCCAATTTGGAACAGCCGCACACCGGGCAAAAATCTGCGCAAGCAAAACCGGGTCTTTGACATACAGCTCATATCCCACAATGTCTTTACATAAAAGATACAGTGCACATTGGCTCTTTTGAAAGTCACGATAGGTTTTGATTTCACTGTGTGCAGCCTCCCCTGCCGGATATGCCGCAACCTCTGCACAGATAATATAATACTCCTCGCGCGAAATACAGCGGGAAAATGCTTCGCCATCCAGCCGCCCGGTTTCAAAAAAACGGTCGTAAAGCTCTGTGCACAGCACGCCTGCATCGTAACACAGCGCTTTGTCATTTCCAATTTCCCAGTTGTAATCTCCGATGGGAACTTCTTTTAAAATTGCTAAAAACGCCTGATTATAATGGTATGGAATTTGTATTTTGATGCCCACCATTGTCACATTTCCCCTTTTTTGCCAAATATTTTCTATTTTTCGTATTATTTTCATTTTTTAGCTCAAATTTAATATCATTATACAATGATTCCAAATAAATTTCAACATATTTTTCCTTTTTTATATAAAATTCGACACGCCTGATAAGCTGCTCCCTGTTGACAGACTGGGCAGAAACCGCTATAATAGGAACGATATCACTAAAATGGGGAGGACAACCATGGATATTCGAACCAAATTGCTGCAGGGCGGGACGGTTTGCGGCACATGGCTGCAAACGGGAAGCCCTGTTGCTGCAGAAATTATGGCAGATAACGGATTTGACTTTATTGCGGCGGATATGGAGCACACCGATATGGACGAAGCGGCGTTTAGCGCATTTGCCAGAAGCGTTTCCGGGCGCACCGCGCCGCTTGCGCGCGTGCGGGAAAATGACACCTTGGCAATCAGGCGGGTGTTGGACTGCGGCGCGGCAGGCGTGATTGTGCCGCTGATAGACTCAAAAGAATCGGCCAAACGCGCAGTGGAGGCGGCAAAGTATCCGCCCGAAGGCGTGCGCGGCTTTGCCTTTGTGCGCGCCAACCGCTGGGGCCGCGATTTTGACCAGTATGCCGCCGCGGCAAACCAGCAGACGCTGGTGATTGTGATGATTGAAACCAAACAAGCGGTGGAACAGATTGACGATATTTTATCGGTGGACGGCGTGGACGGCGTGTTGATCGGGCCGTACGACCTGTCGGGCTCTTACGGCGTGCCGGGGCAAACCGGCCACGCACTGGTGCGGGATGCAAAAGACAAAGTGCTTCGCGCCTGCAAAGCGCATGGGAAAGCGGCGGGACAGCACATTGTGCTCCCCACACCGGACAATGTCAAAGAAGCACTTCAAACCGGCTACCGGTTTTTGGCGCTGGGCATGGACACCGTGTTTTTAGACCAGGGCGCAAGGGATGCCGCATCGTTTTTAAACCAAATGGAGGGCATATAATATGGCAAACGTCCTAATTACAAGTGAATTTTTTGGAAAGTTTTCAAAAGCGGGCAAACAGCTGCTCTTACAGGCGGGGCACACAGTGATAGACAACCCTTACGGGCAAAAGTTCCTCACACCCGAAGAGATCATCCCCCATGCAGGCAATGCCGACGCCATGGTTTGCGATTTGGAGCACATCACAAAAGAAGTGATGGACAGTGCGCCCAACCTGAAAATCATCTCCCGGCGGGGCGTGGGCGTCGACAGTGTGGACGTGGCATATGCGCAGGAAAAGGGCATTGCCGTTGCGCGGACGCTGGGCGTGGTGGAACCGCCCGTGGCAGAGCTTGTGATGGCCTATATCCTCGAGTTTTCCAGAAACATTTCCAAGCTCAATCAGGATATGCATAACGGTATTTGGTTCAAACGGGAAAGCAGCAGTGTGGACCAAAAAACGCTGGGCATTTTGGGCATGGGCAAAATCGCCCGCGAGGTTGCGCGCCGCGCTTGTGCGTTCGGCATGCAGATCCTCTATTACAGCCTTCAAAGAAGCGAAGCGTGCGAACGCGAATTTGGCGCGGTTTATGCCCCGCTTGACGAGGTGCTCTCCCGCGCGGACTTTGTCACCTTGCACATGCCGCTAAACGAGCAAACGCGCGGGATGCTATCCTATGAGGCCATTGCAAAGATGAAGCCTTCCGCCTATCTCATCAACACAGCAAGGGGTGCAATTGTGGAGGAAGACGGCCTTTACCGTGCGCTTTTGGAGAAAAAGATTGCCGGCGCGGCCATTGACGTATACGACTGCGAGCCGGAGCGCGACAGCCGGTTCCGGGCATTTGAAAACGTCATTTTAACGCCGCATGTCGGCACGTTTACCCGTGAGATCTTTACGCGGATGGATGTTTTGGCAGCCCAAAACATCATTGATTTTTTTGCGCGCGCATAACGTGCATGATAACGCCGATACAACTTGGCTATACTATCTATGAGGTGATACTATGGATTATTACAACAACCTGTCCTTTTTACTTTTGGGTGACGAAGATGCGCATAACTACTATATCTCCCTGCCGCTCAATGTCAAGGAGGCACTCATCAGCAAAAAGGACTCCATCCACAGCCTTTCGGATTTGCAAACCGCGGCAATTAAGGCGGATGGCCATACCATTTAAACCACAGCCAAAACTCAAAACCCCCTGCCTGATCCAATTCCGGCAGGGGGTTTTGTAATTTTAAAAGGAAGGTTCCATTACCGGTTGTAAACCGAAATGATGGGGCTGCGCAAAATGCCAAAGTTTTTTAAGCGGTATTCATAGCACCACGAATCCCCTTCCAGCCGCCAAAGCTGCGGCCCTGCCCAGCGTTTTTCTTCAAACGGGTTGTTGCAGTGCAGGGCGCCAAAGGTGTTAAACCGGTTGCCAAACAGGGTAAACTCCACCGTGTGCCTGCCCTTTTTCACGCCGTCTATTTTGAGCGTATAGGGCGCATATACCACACGGCCCGCATCCTTGCCGTCTATGGCCACCCGCACCAGCGCGCCGCGGTAGCTGGAAGCGTCAATCACCAGGTCGCAGTCGTCCGTTTCCAGTTCTGTCTGGTAGGTGATGTTCCCGCCGTAAAACGGCATGCCCTGGTCTGTAATGCTGGAAAACCCCACGGTTTTGGGTTTTTGGATGATTGTTTTTTCACAGCCGCACACCCGCACACCAAAATCGCCCAGCACATAGCACCACTCGGTGTTGGTGCGGCGGCCAAACGGGATTTTTACAACCAGCGTGTTTTCCCCTTTTACAATGGGTGGCAGCGGCACGGTTTTTATGGCCTCGTCCACATAATACCCCGTCACATTGGGCGCAACCGGTTTGCCGTTAAAGGTAATGGCAAGCGTCTCGGCGTCCTCAATGGCAAGGGACGGGGCCGCATAGCCGATTTCGCTTTGGAAGGCAAACCGCAGCGTGATGCTGTGGGTGATGGGCTCCTCCTCCATCGTCCACGGCTGTGCCTGTGCTTTGCGTTTCGGCGGCCAGTTAAGCTCGTCACGCAGGGCGTTATCCAGCCGCAAAATTTCTTCCATAGGCCGGAAGTCCCCGCCGTCCAGCGCATATTCGGCAAGGTCGAGCAGCAGCGCATTGGGTTCGGCCAGCGTATAGGGGACCGCCGTTTTAAAGTCAATCACCCGGTCCGGCGTTTTTGCCGCCGTTTCAGGCGCTAAAACCGGCGCGCCGGGCGCTGTAAGCTTTAGAAGCAGGCTGTCGTGGCTGTAAATGGTGCGGCAAATGACAGTCCAGCCATCTTTTAGCGTATAGGGGATGGGAGAAATTTCACCCGTGATGGTGTCGTACAGCACCGGCGCATATTCGCCTTTTAGCTTGATGACAATTTCGCGCGGCGGCGTAATATCCACATTCTCGTCAAACGCGCTGTGCGCAATGAAAATCCACTTGCAGTCCCCGTCTTGACGCATGTTATAGATGAGATCACCCGCGTTTTTGCCGTCCGCGTCGCGGATATCCACCAGCCGTTCGCACGCCAGCGCATCCAAAATGGGGATTTCTTCCAAATCCACGCACACGCTCTTTTCATACAGCGCGCGCACCTCGCCGGTCTCTGCCGCGTCAATATATTTGGGACACGGGCCGGCAAACACCAGGTTCCCGCCTGCCTCTAAAAATGCGCTGAGCGCGTCAAACGTGGTGCGGCGAAGCGTTTCACAGCCCGCCACCAAAATGGAGCGATAGGCCATGCTGCCCACCGGAAGCGGGTTCCCAGGCGTTTTGCAAAGGCCGGGCAGGAGCGATTCACTGATAAAGTCAAAGTCGATATGCCCGCCCAGCAGCCAGTTGGTCACATCTTCAAAGTTTTTGTCCAGCTTCTCGCAAATGGTGCGTTTGATATCGTTTGGCCCAACGTTGATCCAATAGCTTTCAATGGGGTGGATCACCGCGGTTTTCACAACGGGCTTGCCGCGGGTGAGCGCAGTGTTGAGCCGTGCAAAGTGATCCTCCACATAGGGGTATTCCCTGTACCACGGCGATTGGTAGTTGATGGAGGCGGGATAGTCGCGCTTGGCCTCGCCCGCCATGGACACCCACGAAAGATGCGGCACCCGCACCGTGATGCCCAGCGCGGCCTGCCAGTCGCCCTGGAACTTGTGCCCGCGGAAGTCAAAGTCCCAGTTGGTGACGCCGTAGAGCTCGGAGAGCACGCCCTCTTTGCCAAACTGGTGCGCCACTGACTGCGCCTGCTTGGCAGTATTAAAGTTTCGATGGTTGCTCAGCATGTCGATGCCCGGGATGGTAAAGGAACGGTAAAACCGCATGGCCTCCCCCACCGCATGGGTTTGGGAGCGCAGGCTGTCCTCCTCCACCACATGGCCGGTAAAGGCAATTCCGTGCGCCTCGCACCACCTGCCGCACTGGTCGCCAAAGGCCGAAACAAAGCATTCAGTGGCAAAATTATAAAAGTCGTATTTCACCTTGGAGGGCTTGTTGTTTGCAAGCGTCCACACCACCTCCGGCAATTTGTCCAAAATGTCATAACCGTGCATATGCTGGAAGTTTTCTACAAAATCCGTACTCCACACAAGGCACACGCCGCACTGCTCGTCTGCAAAGTCCAAAACCCGTTTGGCCGGATTTCTGTGTACAATGGAAAACTGCGGTTCGTCGGTAAAGATCGCGGGCACAGCCTTGCCAAATTCGTCCCCCACCGCGTGTTTGTAGCTTTCATAGGTGATATCGATAAACGTTTTCATGGCCGCCTCATCCAGCGTGTCCACATAGGCCTGGTTGTTGTACCAGGGGTCATCCTCGTTGATATGTACAAACGCATACCATTTGACGCCCTTTGCGCGGTCACCGCGGCCGATGCGCGTATAAGAGCGCAAACTGCCGTCCGGATTGAGGCAAATGTCATATGCCGCGGCAAAATACGGCCTGCCGTTTGGGAGCGCCTCTTCCTTGGGCAGGTCGTCGGTGCGGTCGTGCACAGAGAGCACCATGCGCTTTGCGCGGTATTTTTTCTCTTTGGTCACCAGCCCGCCCGCCGCGCCGGAGGGCCAGCGGTCCTCGTCATAGAGCCAGGAAAGCATGTTTTTCTCTTTGGCCTCGGCGGTGCAGCATTTTACAAGCTCCATAAATGCATCACTCAAATAGGTTGTGTCCATCCCCACGCGGGAATGCATGTGAAACCCGCCAAACCCCATTTCCTTTAAATAGCCAATCTGCCGTTTAAGCAGGGGTTTGTTCAGCCGGCAGTTCCACGCCCAAAACGGCGCGCCGCGGTATTCAGCCGTGGGGTTTTGAAACAGCCCGTCCAAAAGCGCCGGCGCACTGTTTTTTTGATAGAGCATTTTTCATTCTCCTTCCCTGGCGCGCACAAGGGAACATGCCGCGCCGCTTTTTCCCCATTCTATAACAAAAAAAAGGTGAAAACAACCGATGGTTTCACCTTTTTGGTAGACAGTTTTAATGTTTTGCCGCACTCCCGCGCTTTTTAAATTCCCCGGTGGTCATGCCCATCACCTTTTTAAACACGCGGCAAAAATATTTGGAATCGCCGTATCCCACAAGCTGGGCAATCTCCTCCACCTTTTTATCGGTGTTGGAAAGCAGGCGGCAGCCATGCCCGCACCGCACCTTGTGCAGATAGTCGCGGAAGGTAATGCCCATATCGCACTTAAACTGCTTGCTCACATAGGGCACGCTGTAGTTAAGTGTTTCGCTGATGGCCCCCAGCGTCACAGGGTTCATATAGTTTTTCTCCACATATTCTACAATATATTCCGTAATGCCGCTCTCGCTGCGCACGCCGCTGCAAATCTGCCGCATGGTGAGAATGATAATCTCAATAAGATAGCACCGCATAATTTCAAGATAACCGGGGCTTTTTTCGCTGTATTCACGCATCATCCGCTTCACAATCCGGGCAATGGCGCCCTCTTCCCCGTCATGGTAGGTAAAGCGTGTGGGGACATTGGAAAAGGTGATGTTGTCCAGTTTGATAAGATAATTGCTGATAATGTCCTCAAACCGGCTGCAGTTTTTCAGCGAACCGTCGATAAATTCCGGGCGGAACAGGCAGTTGACAATTAAAAACGGCTGATCTGGGAGCCGCCGGTACTGGTGTGCGTCGCCGTAGTCGATGATGTAATAATCCCCTTTTTGAACCACCGTGGTCTCGCCGTTTAACGTGTGCTCCGCCGCGCCGTCCAAAACATAGACCAGCTCCAAAAAGCTGTGCTTGTGCAGGCCCACATCGTTTTGATTGTACACCCGGATGTCAATGTTGTTTTTTCCAAGCGCCAGCTGGTGGGTTAAATACATCGCCAGACCCTTCCTTCCATGGCATTTTCCACGCCCTTATTTTACAGGTTTTTATAGGAAATGTCAACCGTTTTGCCGCTCAATTGTGGCGCGGTAGAGCTCTACAATATCGTTCAAAATGTCCACGTGCTCAAAGTCGTGGTGATACACAATGTTGATTTCCCGGATCATGCTGATGTTTTCAATGGGCAAAATTTTAAATTTGTTCTTTTTCACATCCTCTAAGCAGGCATTTCTGGAAATGATGGACACGCCGAAATTGTTTTTCACCAAATCCTTGATGGTGGCGTTGTTGTCCACCTCCAGTATCACATTAAAGGATTTTAAGGATTCCGATTTACTCAGAAGCGTGGATTCAAACAAGGTGCGCGTGCCGGAATTGGGCAGGCGCAAAATGAGCTTTTCCTTTTTTAGCTCATTTAAGGTGACAATGCTCTTTTTGGAGAGCGGGTTTTCGCTTCCCACCGCCAAAATTAAACAGTCGGTGTCCAGAAGAATGGAGTGATAGCTCTTGTCCACAATGTTCCCCTCAATAATGGCAATGTTGATCTCGTAGGATTTGAGCTTGTCATAAAGATTTTTTATGGTATCTGAAATAATTGTGATGTGAATATCGGGATGTTCGCTGCAATACATTGCCAAAATCTGTGAGATGATATTGTTTTCCGCCGTGGGGGTTACCCCAATCACCAGCCGTTTCACCGAATGCTTGGCATCGTCAATATCGCGGGATAAATTTTCATAGAGCGCGGCAATACGCCGTGCGTATTTCACCGCAATTTTGCCCTCATCCGACAGGGATATCCCTTTATTTTCGCGCAAAAAAATGGCAATGCCAAGCTCGCGTTCCAACTGCTTGATATGCTGGCTGACCGCCGGCTGTGTCATAGAAAGCCGCTTGGCCGCCTGGGTGAAATTCAATGTGTCCGCCACCGCGAGCAGGGTTTCCAGCTTTGGGTCCATCATACAAAATCCCCCAATTATAAATAAAATTTATATATCTATATAAAAATATAATTTTATTTTATCACACATTCAGAATATAATCAATAGTGAAAAGACAAATCGGCAACCCTTAGGGAGTTAACCCCGGGGTTGGCATTTTTCAAATAGAAAGGAAACGATGTGATTTTTATGGCGGACTACACCACCACGCTCAACCAGACCGCGGTCATTTTATTAAACCTCTCTGTCATCTTATTTTCCGGGTTTGGCATTACCCGGCTGACCAAAAAAATGCGGCTGCCCAATGTCAGCGGATTCATTCTGGCCGGCATCCTGATTGGGCCGTACGCGCTCAACCTTGTCCCGCCCGAAATGGTTTCTAACATGGACTTTGTAAACGACATTGCGCTGTCGTTTATCGCGTTTGGCGTGGGCAAATTTTTCAAATTGGAAACCATGCGCTCCTGCGGGCGCAAGGTGTTTGCCATCACCTTTTTAGAATCCAGTTTGAGCGGGCTTTTGGTCACACTGTCTCTGCACCTGTTTTTTGGGCTGTCCTGGTCCTTTTCGCTCATTGCAGGCGCTATCGCCTCGGCAACCGCGCCCGCCAGCACCATCATGACCATCAAACAATACAGGGCCAGGGGCGAATTTGTCAACCTGCTCTTGCAGGTGATGGCCTTAGACAATGTGATTGCGCTTTTGGCATTTGGCGTGCTGGCCGCAGTGGAAGAATCTGCCGCATCCGGCACCGTGCATGTGTGGAGCATCGCCCTGCCCGTTTTTTTCAATCTTGCCGCCATCGGCACAGGCGCGCTGTGCGCGTACCTGTTAAAGTGGATGCTGCAAAACCGCAGCAAGGATAACCGCCTGATTTTAACTGTCGCCATGCTGCTCGGCATTTCGGGCATGTGCAGCCTGATGGATATTTCACCGCTGCTTTCCTGCATGATGTTCGGCGCGGTGTTTATCAACATCACCGCCGACAAAGAGCTGTTTTTGCAGGTGGACAATTTCACGCCGCCCGTCTTCTCCTGCTTTTTCATCCTGTCCGGCATGCGCTTAGACATCCTCTCTTTAAAAACCGCCGGGCTCATCGGTGTGGCATACTTCCTGATCCGTATTTTCGGGAAATACGCGGGCGCGTATCTTGGCTGCGCCATTACAAAAACCAGCCCCAATGTGCGGAATTATCTGGGTGTGACGCTCATCCCGCAGGCGGGTGTGTCAATCGGCCTTGCACTGCTGGGCCAGCGGCTTTTGCCGGCTGACCTTGGGAATTTGCTTTCCACTGTCATTTTAACCGCCGCCGTCCTCTATGAGCTGGTCGGCCCGGTGTGCGCCAAAGCGGCGCTGTGCTGGTCCGGCGCCATCCAAAAAGGCGCCTCCCCCGCCGGGATGGACGATACGGCCGGCAAGCACATCCAGGCATAGCAAAAACGCCCGTTCCTGCCATACGGCAAACAACAAATCCCCCGTTTGCTTTAAGCGCGAAAGGGGGATTCTAAAAATTGTTTAAATGCCGTGGGCAGGGCAATGTCTTTTTCAAACCGGCGCCCGTCCGCCCATAAAAACCGCTCTGGCGCCGCCTGGCAGGTCAGGGTGTAGCAGGTCATGCGCCACTCCACATGGGTAAAAATGTGCGTCCGGTTTTGCACGCTGCAAATTTTATCCGGGCGCACGCCCCACGTTTCTGCCGTGCGGATGGCCTTGGCTTCATCCAGCGTGCCCGGGACGTTTGGCAGCTCGTACATGCCCGCCAAAAGGCCGGCTTCCCCGCGTTTGGCCACAGCGATGCGGTTTTGGTGCAAAAGCACAAACACCGTTTTTTGCTCCGCCCGGCGCGCCCGCTTGGGCGTACGTACGGGGAGGCGGCCTGCCGTTTGGTTTTGATATGCCATACAAAAGCCGGACGCCGGGCAAATTCCGCAGTTTGGCTGCCCGTTTGGCACGCACACCACCGCGCCAAGCTCCATTAAGCTTTGGGTAAATTCGCCGCATGCGCCTGCCGGATACACGCGTGCAAGCGATTGCCGGATGTTTGCGCGCACCTCCGGCTTGTCCACCGGCCGGAATTCCTCTGTCAGCCGCGCAATCACCCGCAGCACATTGCCGTCCACCGCCGGGGTGGGCTGCCCAAAACAAATGGACGCCACAGCCCCTGCCGTGTACTCGCCAATCCCCGGCAGGCGCAAAATTTCATCGTATTGGCTGGGGAACACGCCGCCAAACTGCTCTACAATGCACACCGCGGCTTTTTTTAAATTGCGGGCGCGGGTGTAATAACCCAGCCCTTCCCAGCATTTGAAAAGCAAATCGTCTTTGGCCGCCGCCAGGTCAAAAATGGTGGGAAACGCGGCTAAAAACCGCTCATAATAGCCTATCACCGCGGCAACCCGCGTCTGCTGCAGCATAATTTCCGAAAGCCAGACATGGTACGGCTCCCGGTCCTGCCGCCACGGGAGGCTGCGCGCGCATTTGGCATACCAGGGCAGCAGCGCACCGGGCAGGCGCTCGTAAGTCCGGTTCTTTTTTTCCTCTATTTCCCGCATCCGCAAAAGGATCTGCCGGTAAACGGGAACCATGTGCGGCTCGCCGCACACCTGCTCTAATTCCTCCACCCCAACCCATCTCACCGCGCTGTTTTCATCCGGCTTGATTTTTAGCGGCTGGGTCTGGTCTGCCACAAACCCAAACGCCACCGAATAGTGCGTATGCGCGGCCACCGGCACGCCGTTTTTTTGGTGCGCCGCCACAAAAAATTGGTCGACAGACAAAATTTCTCCCGACACCGGGTATGCGGTGACGCCCGTCTCCTCTTCCACTTCCAAACGCGCGGCCAAAAGCAAATCGCGCTCCCCGTCCGCATGCCCACCCGGCCAGCAAAAGCGGCCGAGCAGATTGTGATGCACCAAAAGCACTTTGTCAAACGTGCGGTTTGCCACCAGTGCCGACACCACGATATGCCCGTCTGTCTCCCGCAAAAGCAGCGCCTCGCCATATCTGCTCCAGGCACCAAGCAAGGCGTCTTTGGCCACTTTTTGCGCGCTGTGCGCAGGCTGAAATTGTCCAATCAGGGCTGGGATTTCTTGCATGATTCCTCCTTAAAAAGCCATTAAATAAACACCGAATACCAATAGGGCTCCAATTCTATACTGTTCCCGGCGGATGCAAAGTCGCACATGGGGATGGTCTCACGCGTACCGCCGCATAAAAGCGTCACATCGTATGCACAGCGGTACCCGTCTGCCGGCTTTGGCACCGCCGTGACAGACGCCCCCTTGCCGCAAACGGTCGGGCGGTCAAAGATGTCCTCTTTGGTGCTGCCCAAACCGCGGCACATCGAAAGCAAAACCGGGCCAATGCAAAGCGTGGCCTTGGGCTCTTTTATAATGGCGTCCTCGTGCAGTTTTTCCGCGCTTTTGCGGTCGCCCAAATACCGCTGCCGCAGATACGGCGTCATCGGGTACACATCCGTCCGGTACCAGTATTCCATCAAGCGCGGCGTGCTGTCAAACGCAATGTGGATGTTTGTCGCCCCTTCTTTTAACGGCGTGCAGAAATAAGTGCCCGGCAACGCCTGATACCGCTTGCCGTCCACTGTCACCTCGGTGTTTTTACTCCAGCCCGGGATGCGCAAATTCAGCGTTTTTTCACCCGCCCCGCGCGATTTTACGCAAAGGTCGGTTTTGCAATACTGCAAATAGCCCGCGCCGATTTGCAGCGATACGCACGCATCCTCCCCCGGATGCAGGGTCACCTCCGCCTCGCCGTACAAATTCACATACACAGCCTTGTCATCCTGCGCCGCAATCAGCCCGGCAACATTTACAAAGCCGCGCGGCATGTTGTTCACACAGCAGTGGTTGTGGTGCATGCCCGCCTGCTCCATGGCATACATGTGGCATTCAGCCGCACGCACGCCCCTGGCGCCCCATGCGCCGTCTTTGGTAACGCCCGCCAGAAACGGGTTGTAAAACGCCAATTCTATAAAGTCCATATAGCGCGGGGCGCCCGTAAGCTTGTAAAGCTCCGCAGCCAGGCGGATAAAGTGGATTACATCGCAAAGCTCGGTAATGGAATTTTGCACGGTGGCGGCGTTTAAAAACAAATCGTTAAAGCCAACGCTGAAAAGCGTGTTATATTCATGCTCCACCAAAAGCGAAAAAAACCGCTCAGAGACGTGCAAATACTGCGCTTCCCCCGTCACCCGGTAAAGCTCTAATAGCCCCTCAAAGCACGACAGCGTCTCATACACCTTTCCCGAAATCTCCGCCCGCGCCCGCCTTGGGTCAAACACCGGCTTGCCTTCTTTATCGCACGATTTTGGCACAGCGTTTATCAAATCCAAATTCCACAAATGCGGCGGCGTACCCGAAAGCGTTTTGGAAACCAGCTTTGCACAGCACGTCTCATCGTCCGCCCACTGCTTTGCAATGGACAGCGAAAAGTCCAGATAGGCCTGATTGCCGGTATACCGGTATAACATCAGCATGGGCTTTAAAATGGACGCCGAGGCCACGCCGAAAAAGGTGCCGGTTTCACACACCCGCGCCTCCAGCTTCGAAAGCGTGTCAATCAGCTGGCTTGCCATGCGCGCCGCACTGTTTAAAATTTTATCGTCCTCAAGCAGCGCATATGCCTCCAGCATGCCCCAAAGGGTATATTTTTGGCACCAGATATTCCAGTTCCAGTCGCATTCCCAGCCCATCACCTGTTTGCCTTTTTCGGGGTCGGGCCGAAACACCAGCGCTTTGTCTTTGTAGGTGCCAATGTATCCGTCCGGACGCTGCAAGGCCATGATGCGGTATACGCTGTCCCGGAGAAAGCCGCGCAGGGCGCTGTCCGCTGTATAGCGGCACACGCCGCAGGCGCTTATCATCAGCTTTCCCCAAAACTCGCCCTGCCAAATGCCCACAGGCGCTTTTTTATCGTCTATGCAGTTTACAAATGCATCCTCCGCTTCTTTCCATATTTCATCCTTTGCCGCATCCGAGGTCACCCGGCGGCCAATCACCTGTTCAAACAGCGCGCCGACGCTGCCCAAAAACCGGACCTAGTGCAGGTTCGGAACCTTCATGCGGTCATCTTTCACAAACGCTTCCACAAAATCTCCCTCTCTTTTCCCATTTTTTTAAAAATCCATCTCTTAAAAAAAACGATATCTTAAACGTAAGTATATACCCTCGCATCCAAAATGTAAATAAAAAAGAGAGAAATGAAGCTAAAAAAAGAATAGATTTTTAAAAACACTGCAAAAAAGGAATAGTTTTTCATAAAAAAATACAGTATAATCAAACTAACCATATCATGCCAGGAGGTTTTTTACAATGCGATTATTTCAAGAGAGCATCCGCCGGAATATGCGGACACTGGACGGCGTCTGGCAGTTTGCGCTGGACGGCAGCAACTGCGGGCAGGAAGAACAGTGGTATGCGTCCTTTCCAAAAGACGCAATCAGGACATACGTTCCCTCCTGCTGGAACACCATGCACGGCCTGCTGCACTATGAGGGCGTAGCGTGGTATCAAACCGAATTTTATACCACCGCTCAAAACCTCAAGCTGGTGTTTGGCGCCGTGCAAAATGAATGCGACGTCTATATGGACGGCCGGCACATCTGTTCCCACTACGGCGGGTTTGTAGAATTTTCCACCACATTGCGCGGCATAGCGGCAGGCAAACACACCCTCACCCTGCGGGTCTCCAACATCCACAACAGCCAGAACACCATCCCGCTCTCCAAAGTGGACTGGTTCCACCACGGCGGCATAGCGCGGAGCGTGGAGCTGATAGAATTTGGCGAAGCGTGGATTGACAGTTTGAAACTGGACTACACGCTGACAGACAGCCTGCACACTGCAAACCTCTCTGCCCGGATCCGGCTGTGTGCAGACAGGCCGGTTTCGGATGTGCTCAAGCTCTATGTAAATGATACACTCGTGTGCGAAAAACAGGTGGAGGCAGCGGGCGAAACCGACGTTTTGCTGGACGGCATCACCCTGCAAGGCATCCGACTCTGGGATGTATTGCAGCCCAACCTGTATCTGGTGCGCGCCGAATTTGCCGGCGACGACATGGCAGACCGGATTGGCTTTCGCACCGTCTCCTTAAAAGACGGCCGCATTTGTGTAAACGATAAACCGGTCAAGCTAAAGGGGGTCAACCGGCACGAGGAGCATCCCGACTGGGGCTTTGCCATGCCGTTCCATCTCATCCAAAAGGACATCGACATCATAAAGGGCATGGGCTGCAATATGGTCCGCGGCTCACACTATCCCAATTCCAAAGCCACGCTGGACTATCTGGACGAAACCGGCCTTCTCTTTTGGGAGGAAATCCCCATGTGGGGCTTTCCCGAGCACGCGTTAAAAGACCCGCTGGTGACAGAGCGCGGGCGTAAAATGCACACCGAAATGGTCCTGCGCGACTACCACCACCCCTGTATTATCCTGTGGGGCCTTCACAACGAGATTGACACCCGCACAGACGCGGCAGTGGCTGTCACAAAGGCCTTTTCCGACACTGTGCGCACGCTGGATGATACACGCCTTGTCACCTATGCCACCATGTATCCGCTGGAAGACCGCTGTTTTGCGTTTGCAGACGTGATATCGGTCAACAAATACTTTGGCTGGTACCACGGCCCCTACACTGAATGGGATGCGTATTTAGAGCAGCTTGACGCGCGCAAGGCGGAAACGGGGAATGCGCAAAAGCCGCTGCTCATATCCGAATTTGGCGCAGGCGCCATCTTTGGGGAACGGGCCATGGACGACACCCTGTGGGGCGAAAACTACCAGGACAAATGCTTAGACTACACATTGAACCTGTTTTTGGATTCCCCGCTTGTGGCGGGCATGTGCATCTGGCAGTACTGCGATATGCGCACCGCGCCGGAGGTGACGCTCTCCCGCCCCCGCGGCTTTAACAACAAGGGGGTTTTGAACGAAAACCGCAAGCCCAAACAGGCGTATGCCACGGTCAAAAAGATATACAGCAGTGCAGACGCACGCGGAAAACGATAATATTTTGTGCAAAAGTAATATTTTTGTGCAAAATGTTAAAAAATGATTGCCTATGTTCGGCATCCGTGTTATAATATAGACAGAAAGCGGTGTAACAATCATCACAGGCTTTGAAACAAAGAAAAGGAGAATGAAAATGAAACGAATCACATCCATTGTTCTAAGTGTCATCCTCGCTGTAGTGATGACCATGGGCAGTGTGGGCGTGGTTATGGCGGATGACAGCATCAGCATCACGCTAAACGGCCAGCCGCTCACCTTCGACCAAATGCCCATTATGGAAAGTGACCGGGTCTTGGTCCCCATGCGCGGCATCTTTGAGGCGCTGGGCGCGCAAGTTTCGTGGGAAGAGGCCACCGAAACGGTCACCGGCAAGCTTGGCGGCACCACAGTGGTGCTGTCTATCGGCAACACCAACGCCACGGTAAACGGCAGCCCTGTCACATTGGACGTGCCGGCGCGGCTTGTAAACGACCGCACCCTGGTTCCCATCCGGTTTATCTCTGAGAGCCTGGGCGCAAAGGTGGACTGGGACGATGCAACCCAGACCGTGATCATTGAAGCGGCAGCCTCTGGAAAGGTACATACCAAAATTGTGTTTGACGACAAGGACAGCTTTGTGCTGGACACCGATTTTGTGATGGGCGCAGAGTATCAGGCGGAAAATGTTTCGCTCTCCTCGGAAGCAGATCACACAACGGGGAGCGGCAAGAGCTTAAAAATGGCCAACCGCACCAAATCTGACCACCGCGTAAAGCTGACAAACGTCTTCTCCGACGCGGACCTTGGCAAAACCTTTATCATTTCCGCATGGATGATGGTGCCCAATGCGGACGACGCCAGCGTCGCAATTGCCACCTACAGCCCGCAGGGCACCACATATGCGTTTGAGCCCAAGGCATATGCAAGCGCAACGGCGAAAAAGGGCGAGTGGACACAGCTGAAGCTGGAATACACCCATGACGACGCAAGCGTGACGCAGTTGGGCTTTGACCAGCGCCCCGCAGGCTCCAAATGCGTAGATCTGATTTATGTGGACGACATTGAAATCGTGGAAGGTTCCCTTCCCGCTTCGGAAAAGCCCACTGAAAAACCGCCGGTGGGCGAGGTCACTGTGGTAAACGGGCACCGTCCGGTCCCCACCGAGTTTACCAGGAGCAATTCGCTGGATGATTTGATTTTCTATGAAGAAGATTCCAAAAATCCGGAAGAAATTCTTGCAAGCCTGCCTAAGGGCGAAGTGGTTGTGGACAATGACGACTTAATCAACGGCGAGTTTGCCGGTGAATATGGCACCGTTGAGACGGTGAAGGTGGACGGACAGCCGTTTACCGAAGCCCTCCGTGCGACCGTTACCACCCTGCCGCCCAATCCGTATGAATTCCAGATAGTCATCACCGACGACCTTAAGGGCAAGGCAGAAGACGGCGACGTGATGCTCTTGCAGGTGTCCATGCGCACGCTGGAGGGCAATGCGGAAGCACAGACCGGGCAAATCCAGGTGGTGGTGGAACAGCCAGTTTCCCCGAATGCGAAAACCATCACTGGAAACGTGATAACCGGAAAAGACTGGATGACCGCATATTTCCCCTTCACCTTCCAGGAGGGCTTTACCCGCTTGACTGTCCGTTTGGGCTATTATGAGCAGGTAGTGGAATTTGGCGGATACTCCATCACCAACTACAAAAAAGATATCAGCATTGACGACCTGCCCAAATCGACGGCCTTCCCGGCCCTTGCAGAGGATGCCGCATGGCGCAAAGACGCATTGGACCGCATTGAAAAAATCCGCAAAGGCGACATCAATGTCATTGTAAAAGACGCGGCGGGGAATGTGGTTCCCAATGCAGACGTAAATGTGGATATGTATGAGCATGAGTTCCAGTGGGGCACGGCGTTGAATCCAAACCTTCTGACCAGCCTGGAATATCAAAACATTGTTGCAACCTACTTTAACGCTGCTGTTTTGGAAAATCAGTTTAAATGGTGCGAGTATGAAAAAGATCCCCAGAAGGCGCGCGACATGGTTGACAAGGCCAAAGAGCTGGGTATCAAATATATGCGCGGCCACACCTTGGTTTGGGACCGCGTGTATAAAGAAGGCAACACCTCGGTGCCGGCCGATCTGCCTGGCCTTTACAACAACCGTGCGGCCCTGGATGAGCGTATCCGGAGCCACATCTTCGACGAAGCCGGCGCGTTCTCAGGCGAACTGGCAGACTGGGATGTACTCAACGAAGCAGTGAAAAACCGGGAAATGATTAAAATTCACGGCACCAGCATCATCAAACAGTGGTTTGACTGGGCACGCGAAGCCGATCCCCATGCAATGCTGTACTACAACGACTACATCACAAACGATACCCTCTTTGACGTGCTGGACCAGATGGAAGAAGACGGCGTGGACTATGACGGTATCGGTATCCAGTCGCACTACGGCAGCGCAACCGACCCGGTACAGATTTACGAATTCTATGAAAGGCTTGCAAAATACGGCAAACGCTTAAAGGTCACTGAATATGACTTTGACACGCAGGACAACATCCTGCAGGCCAACTTCACCCGCGATTTGATGATTACCGCATTCAGCCACGAGGCCATGGACGGATTTATCATGTGGGGCTTTAAATCCCGCGCGGATGCCAACCGTTATGTGCTGGTGGATCAAGACTACAATCCCAAGCCTGCATTAGAACAGTGGGCAGACTTAATCTACAACAAGTGGTGGACCCGCGAAGCCGGCAAAACCGACGCCAACGGCCAATATTCCGTACGCGGCTATTATGGCGACTATGACATCACCGTCACGGCAAACGGCCAGACCAAAACCGTCAGCGTCCCCTGCTATAAGGGCAATGACAACACCATTACTGTGACGCTTGACTAAGATTTTTATAAAAAAACCGAAACCCAAAAAGGGTTTCGGTTTTTTTTGCCTAATTATTGAATCAGGAATAATTTTTTTGATTGGCAAAGTTCCCGCGGCGCGCAAATCCCAAATGGGCTGCAGCGCCAAACATTTAGGAGGCATTCATGATTCCATACCAAAGCGGTTCAAAAATAAAAAAGCGGATTGTTATTGTGCTGTGCGCGGTTATACTGCTCGCCGCCGCCATATTTGCACTGTCGTTTTACACAGAATATCTCTCCATAAAAGAGCTGGGAGACGCTTATCTCGGCGTTTTTTGGAAAAATTTGACGGTCAGGCTGGCGTCCAGGCTCATAAGCTTTCTTTTGGTGTTTGCCATCTTTTTTGCCTCCACAACCGTGGTGCAAAGGGTGTGTGCCAACAAGGGCGGCCCGTTTTTACGCCAGCTAAAAAAGCTCTGGTTCCAGCTGGTGATCAGCTTTTTGGTTTCCCTGCTTGCCAGTGCCTACATCAGTGAAACCATCTACGACACCTATCTGCTGTTTTTAAACCGCACGGATTTTGGCCAGGTCGACCCGCTGTTTGGGCGTGATATGGGGTATTTCCTGTTTACGCGGCCGTTTTTAGCAGCGCTTGTCAACAGTGCCATTTCGGTATGGCTGGTGGCCACCATTTACTGCTTTTTGCTGTATGTGGTTATTTTCTCTGTCAACGACCAGTATGACCTGCCCTCGCTGTTCCGCGACCGGGGCGCGGTGATGCACAATATCGTCAACGTCGTCATTTACTTTTTAATCAAAGCCTTCACCTATCGGTTTAAGTCGGAGGAAATCCTCTACTCCTCCATCAATGGTGTTGCAGGCGCAGGCTATACCGACATTTACGTGTGGTATAACTTTTATAAAATTGCACCCTATTTTTTAGTGGCGCTGGTGGCAATCGCGCTGTTTTTCCTCTATAAGGCCAAATTCAAGGCGCTGTTTGTAACCATTGCTGTCTACCCGGTCACCATCATTGGCGTATCCATTGCCGCTGTGCTGGTGCAGTCCCTCATTGTCAACCCCAATGAGTTGGTCAAAGAGCAGCCCTATTTGGAATATAACTTAAACTTTACCAAATCCGCCTTTAACATTGCAAATGTCATAGAAAAGGAATTCCCAGTGGAAAACAACCTCACCAGCGAAGACATTGAAGCATATTCCGATGTGCTGGATAACGTGCGCATTGCCGATTTTGACGCTTCGCTCACCGCATATAATTCGCTGCAGGGCATTCGGAACTATTACAAATTTAACGACATTGACGTGTCTAAATACAACATTGACGGCTCCCCCACGCTGGTGATGCTGGCGGCGCGGGAAATTAACAACGACGACACCGTACAGAAAAACCAGACCTACACCAACCGGGTATTCCGCTATACGCATGGCTTTGGCGCGGTGATGAGCTATCTAAACAAAGTGACGCCCGAAGGCCAGCCGGAATTTATGATTCGCAACATCCCGCCCGTTTCAGAAGAAAACGCGCCGGTCATTTCACAGCCCCGCATCTACTACGGCGAATCGCCTGGCGACGACTATGTCATTGTCAATTCCAACATCAAGGAAATTGACTATTTAGAGGGGTCTTCGGACAAGGAATTTTCTTACGACGGCCAGGGCGGCGTGAAGCTGAATTTCCTTCACAAGCTGCTGTTCTCCATCAAAAATTTTGATTTTCACATGCTGATTTCGCAGTATATCAACAGTGACAGCAAAATTTTAATCAACCGGAATGTCAAGCAGCGGGTGGAAATGGCCATTCCGTTTTTGGAGTTTGACGACGACCCCTATCTCATTGTGGACGATGAAGGACGGCTTAAGTGGATTGTGGACGGGTACACCACCTCCACCTACTATCCCTATTCCCAAACCTATGACGGCGTCAATTATATCCGGAATTCTGTAAAAGCGGTGGTGGACGCCTATGACGGCACTGTGGACGTGTATGTGACCGACCCAAGCGACCCCATCATCCAAAGCTATCAGAAAGCCTACCCCACAGCGTTTAAAGACGAACCGCTGCCCAAGAGCATCAGCGATCATGTGGTCTATCCGGAATATCTGTTCAGCCTGCAGGCCCAGGTGTATGGAAAATACCATGTCAATAACGCGTCCACCTTCTACAATGATTCCGACTCGTGGGTGTTTGCCAAGGAAAAATATTTAAACGAAATCAAAGACATTGTCCCCTATTACAACCTGCTGCAGATTGATGAGTTTGCCGAAAATAAAAAGGACTTTGTCATCATGGTGCCCTTTACGTTAAAAAATAAGGAAAATATGACGTCCTGGCTTGCGGCGAGCTGTAATTACAACAATTACGGCCAAATGGTGGCCTATCAGTTCCCCAAGGGCAAAAATGTGTACGGCACCCAGCAAATTGAATCGCGCATTGACAACGACCCCGCCATCTCGCGCGAACTGACGCTGTGGAGCCAGGGCGGGTCGACGGTGATCCGCGGCAACACCCTGGTGGTGCCCATCAAAACGTCGCTGCTCTATATTGAGCCCGTCTACATTACCTCCAACAGCGGCGGCGGTATTCCGGAGCTCAAGCGCATTGTGGTGTCGTATGACGACAAAATTGCAATGGAGCCCACGCTTATGCAGGCGCTGGACGTGATATTTAACAACGCGCCGCCCAGCGGGACCAGCGACATTCCGCCTGCTGATTTGCCAGCCGAACCTGCGCCGCAAGATCCCGATCAACCGCCGGGAGAGGCAGGCAGCGATACGGAAGACATTGATTTAAACCAGGTGATTGACAGCATTATTGACCAGTACAACGCGGCAAATGCAGCCAATCAGAACGGCGACTGGAAGGCGTTTGGCAGCGCAATGGATGGGTTGGACGCCGCCATTCGGGAGCTTGAGCAATATAAAAACGCACAGGATGCAAACGCGCAATAAAAAAAGGCCCGGCTTTTTGCCGGGCCTTTCTGGTTTACGCTTCCTTTTCCTCCCCGCCGTCTAACAGCGCCGAAACAAAATCTTCGGGCACAAAGGGCTGCAAATCGTCCATGCCCTCACCCACGCCCACAAGCTTGACCGGGATGCCCTGCTCATGGCCAATGGCAATGACAATGCCGCCCTTGGCAGTGCCGTCCAGTTTTGTGAGCACAATGCCGGTCAAATCCGCCGCCTCGCCAAACAGCTTGGCCTGGTTGACCGCGTTTTGCCCGGTGGTGGCGTCCAGCACCAAAAGCGCCTCCTTTGACGCATCCGGCAGCTCCCGGTCAATCACTTTATACACCTTTTTTAATTCGTCCATCAAATTTTTCTTGTTGTGCAGCCGGCCTGCCGTGTCAATAATCAGCACATCCGCGCCGCGCGCTTTGGCGGCATTGACCGCGTCAAACACCACTGCTGCAGGGTCTGCGCCCTCCTGGTGCTTGATGATATCCACGCCTACGCGCTCTGCCCAAACCTGCAGCTGGTCAATGGCCGCAGCACGGAAGGTGTCAGCCGCTCCCAAAATTACCTTTTTGCCCTGCGCCTTTAGCATGGCCGCAAGCTTTCCAATGGATGTGGTTTTGCCCACGCCGTTGACACCAATCACCATCACCACCGCGGGGCTTCCCGAAAGCGACAGCGCACTGTCGTTCTTTGTGAGGATTTCTAGTATAATCTCCTGCAGCACAGCCTTCACTTCTTTTGTGTCGACAATTTTGCGCTCCTTTACCCGCGCCCTTAGCTCCTCAATCATATAGAGCGAGGTTTCCACCCCCACATCAGCGGTAATCAGCGCCTCTTCCAGCTCGTCAAAAAAGTCGTCGTCCACTTTTTTGAAAATTTTCATCACATTGTCCACTTTGCTGCTAAACGAATCGCGTGTCTTTTCCAGCCCTTTTTTGAGTTTTTCCCGAAATGTATTAAACATATTGTTCCTCCAAGTCTTTAAAGTCCAGCTTTAAAAGCTTTGAAACGCCCTTTTCCTGCATGGTCACGCCATACATGATATCGGCGGATTCCATGGTGCCGCGCCGGTGCGTGACAATTAAAAACTGGGTTTTATCGCTGTAACGCCGGACGTAATCTGCAAATTTATACACATTCACCTCGTCCAGCGCCGCCTCCACTTCGTCCAGCAGGCAAAACGGCGTGGGCGCGGTTTTGAGCACGGCAAACAGCAGGGCGATGGCGGCAAATGCGCGCTCTCCGCCTGAGAGCAGTGTCAGGTTTTGCAACCGTTTGCCCGGGGGCTGCACCTCAATTTCAATGCCGCTTTCTAAAATATTGCCCTCATCTGCAAAATACAGCTTGGCAATGCCGCCGCCAAACAGCTCGCAAAACACATTGTTAAACTCCGTCCGAATCAGCTCAAACCGTTCAATAAAGCGCGATTTCATGATTTCCTGCATCTCTGTAATGATGCCGCCAAGCTTTTGCTTTGCGCCGTTTAAATCGCTCTCCTGGCCGGAAAGGAAGGTGTAACGCTCTTTTACCGATTTATACTCCTCAATGGCGTCCAAATTGATATTCCCCAGCGCCTTGATTTCGCGTTTTAAGGCGTTTGCCTCCTTCACCGCGCCGGAAAGCTCGCCAATGTCCGCCCGGTAGGCCGCGGCGTCTGAAAAGGTGATTTCATAGTCCTCCCACAGCCGGTTGATGACCGCTTCGGTATCCGCGGTAAGCTTGGCCGCCTTGTTTTCACACCGGGTCACTTCCTGGCCCAGCAAAAATACGGTTTCCTGCTTGTCCGACAGCTGCTTTTGCAGCTCTTTGATAGATGCAATGCCCGCCGTATAGGCAGCCTGCCCGTCGGCAATCTGCTGTTCCAATTCCGAAAACCGCCCGGCAAAGTCCTGCATATTGGCCTTGATTTGCAAAATCTTGTGGTTTAGTTCCTCGTTTTTTAAAACCTCCGCCTTTTGCGTTTCGGTTTTTAGCGCAATTTCTGAAAGAAACGCGCTCTTTTCGCTGTCCAGCGCCAAAATGCGGCTGTTTGCCACTTCAATGTCTTTTTGCACCGTGTTTTTGCGCATCTTTTTTTCCGTGCAGGCGCTTTCCAGGCTGCGGATGGTTTCGCCCATCTCCGCCTCGCCGGCCTGCATCTGGTTGATGGCCTCCCGCAGTGCAAAAATATCCGCTTCGCACTGTGCAATGGTTTTTGAAAGCGCTTCCTTACGCGCGACAAGCTCCGAAATCTCCTTGCCAATGCCGCCCTGCTCGCCTGAGAGCATGGCGCTGCTTTTTTTGGCAGACGCAAGCAGTTCCTCTTTGTGCCCAGCCTCTGCCGTCAGCCGGACAATCTCATTCCTGGCGGTGTGGATGGCAGCCTCGATGGCCTCTTTGTCGTCTGAAATGCGCCGGATGGTATCGGAATGCTTGTGGATGGCCGCATCGCACCGGTCCATCTCTTTTGAGAGCGCAGAAGTCTCCCTTTTTAGGCGTTCAATCTCCTTTGCACGGCTGATAAGCCCCGAGCGCCGGTCCAAACTGCCGCCCGTCATAGAGCCGCCGGGGTTTAGCACCTGGCCGTCCAAGGTGACGATTTTAAACCGGTAGCCGTACTTTTTGGAAATGGCGATGGCGTGGTCGATGGTGTCCACAATCACCGTTTTTCCCAAAAGATACTGAAAGATGTTCTCATATTGAGGGTCAAACGTCACCAGCGAATCCGCAAGCCCCACATAGCCGGGCTCGTTTTGGGGCGGGTTTGCAAGCCGCTGCCCCTTGATGGCAGTGCGCGGCAAAAATGTGGCCCGGCCCGAATTGGCCTTTTTAAGCATGGCAATGCACGCCTTTGCATCCTCCTCGCTGTCCACCACAATATTTTGCAGCGCGCGGCCCATGGCAGTTTCAATGGCGGCCACATAGCGCTCTTCCACAGAGAGCAGCTTGGAAATGACGCCGCGCACGCCAGGCAGCTTACGGTTTAAAATCTCCTTGACGCTCCGGCTGTACCCCTCATAGCTGCGTTCCAAATCCTCCAATGCCAAAAGGCGGGATTGTTTCTGGTTAAATTCCGCCGTACGGCTGTTTTGCTCCGCCTTTAGCCGGTCGCTGTCGGCGGTAATTTGAAAATATTCCTGCTTTAATGCTTCAAAGGCCTGCTTATGTGCCTCTTTTTGTTTATCCGCGTCAAAAAGCGCTTGCTTTAGCGCGTCTATCTCCGCTGCCAGCTTGTCCTGCTCCGCCTGGTTTTTTGAAATTTCATCTTGGATGGTAGAGCTGCGCGCAAAGAAATTTTGCTGTAAAACATCCAAGCTCTCAGCGTTCGCCTTGTCGGAAGACAGCGCGTTTAGCAGCTCAATGAGCGCGGCCTTTTTCTCTTCTATCTGCAAAACAGCCTGTTGATGCGCTTTATTGCGTGTATCAATTTGCGCTTCGTCCGCACGCACCTGCGCTTCTAACGCGCCAAGCGTTTCTAAAAGCGATTGGATATTCGCCTGCTCCTGCTTACGCTGGCCGGCGTTTTGTTCCGCCTTTTTATGCAGGGATTCGATTTCTTCCAAAAGCCGCGCGGCGTTTTGCGTGTGGTTGGCAATGTCGTTTTGGTAAATGGCAATCTGGCTTGTCTGGCTGCCTTTGTCCTTTTCCAAGTTGAACTGCTCGGCCTTCAGCGCATTGACCGCCTCGTTTTGCCTGACGTTTGCATCCTGCGCATCCTGCAGGGTTTTTTCCAGCGCGGCCACTTCCCCTTTGGACTGCTCTAGCTGTTCCAGGGCAATTTTTAGCGCTTCTTCGCTCTTTTTGGATGCGGCGCGGTATTTTTCAATGTGAATGAGCGCAATATTGACTTCTAACACCTTTAATTTTTCGCGCAAATCCAAAAACTGCCGCGCTTTTTTGCTCTGGGTTTCCAGCGGCCCCACCTGGGCCTCCAGCTCAGACAGGATATCGCGGATGCGCACTAAATTCTCTTCGGTCTGCAAAAGCTTTTTTTCCGCTTCATTTTTGCGGTATTTGTATTTGCTAATCCCCGCGGCCTCTTCAAAAATGTGCCGCCGGTCTTCTGATTTGGACGACAAGATCTCGTCGATTTTGCCCTGCCCCACCACCGAGTACCCTTCCCGGCCAATGCCGGTGTCCATAAACAGCTCGTGCACATCCTTGAGCCGGCAGGCCGACTGGTTGATGAGATATTCACTTTCCCCGCTGCGGTGCACACGGCGGGTCACAACCACCTCGTCAAAGTCTAAATTGAGCGATTTATCGGTGTTGTCCAAAATGATGGAAACCTCTGCAAACCCCATGGGCTTGCGGTTTTGCGTACCCGAAAAGATGACGTCCTCCATTTTGCTGCCGCGCAGTGTTTTTGCGCTCTGCTCGCCCATCACCCAGCGGATTGCGTCGGACACATTGCTCTTCCCGCTGCCGTTGGGCCCCACAATGGCGGTAATGCCTTTCCCGAATTTTAATTCGATCTTGTCCGCAAAGGATTTAAACCCCTGCATGGTAATCCCTTTTAAGTACAAACAAACACATCCTTACACCGGCTAAATTCTGGCAACCCCGCTCTTTTTGGCGGCGTCCGCCACAGCCTTTGCCACTGTTTTTCCAATCCGCGCATCAAATGCCAGCGGCAAAATGAAGTCGTCATTTAACTGGTCATCCGGCACAAGCGACGCAATCGCATAGGACGCTGCCATCTTCATATCGTCGTTGATATCGCGCGCGCGCACATCCAGCGCGCCCCGGAAGATGCCGGGAAATGCGGCAACGTTGTTGATTTGGTTGGCATAGTCCGACCGGCCGGTGCCCACAATGCGCGCACCGCCCGCCTTTGCCTCGTCCGGCAAAATCTCGGGGACCGGGTTTGCCATGGCAAACACAATGGCGTCATCTGCCATGGAGGATACCATTTCTTTTGAAATGACGCCGGGCGCAGACACGCCAATGACCACGTCCGCGCCGCGCATGGCGTCTGACAGGCTGCCGGTCATTTTTTCGCGGTTGGTGACCTTGGAAAGCGCCTGATGCGCCTCGTTTAACCCCTCCATCCCCTCACAGAGGATGCCAAATTTATCGCACATTGTAAGATGGTTTACGCCAAGCTTCATCAGATGGCTGGCAATGGCCGTGCCCGCCGAACCCGCGCCGTTGATGACACAGCGGATATTGGCAATGTCTTTTTTCACAAGCTTTAGCGCATTTAAGAGCGCGGCGCCCACCACAATGGCAGTGCCATGCTGGTCGTCGTGAAATACCGGGATATCGCACAGCTCTTTGAGCTTCTGCTCCACCAAAAAGCAGCGCGGCGCGGCAATGTCCTCCAAATTGATGCCGCCAAAGCTTCCCGAAATGAGATAAATGGTGCGCACCAGCTCATCCACATCCTGCGTTTTTACACAGAGCGGGAACGCATCCACATCGGCAAATTCTTTAAACAGCGCGCACTTGCCCTCCATCACCGGCATGCCGGCCTCAGGGCCAATGTCGCCCAGCCCCAGCACAGCCGAGCCATCGGTGATGACCGCCACCAAGTTCCAGCGGCGGGTGAGCGCGTAGGATTCGTCCACATTTTTCTGAATTGCCAGGCAGGGTTCTGCAACGCCGGGCGTATAGGCCAAAGAGAGCTGTTCGCGGTTTTTTATGGGTGTGCGCGAAACCACCTCAATTTTTCCCTTCCATTCGTAGTGCTTTTTTAATGCTTCCGCTTTAATATCCATTCTGTATCCGTCCTTCCTTTTGGTATGTCACATATCGTAAGAGCTTTTTTGCAGCGCAAGCGACGCTGCCGCCTCGCCCAAATACGCGCCGGCGTCCATATTTAGATAGCGGCACAAATCCACCATCTCGGCCACTGTCTTGATGTTTACCTCAATGCCGTTTTTGAGCCGGTCGGCATAGGCCAGAGCCTCTTTTTCGCCGTGGGTATAAATGCGCGGCGCGCCTTCGCGTTTGGGCGCATTGCGAAGCTCCTCCAAAAAGGCGGACAGGTGCGCCTTGATGGCATTGGCATCGCCAAATATCTGCGGGTCAATGGCGATAAACCCGTGGCAGGTGCCGCCCTTGCCGCCGGTGTGCGTGTGGTTGGAGGTTAAGCCCATGGACAAAATGGATGTAAAAATTTCACAAACCATGCCGTAGCCATAGCCCTTGTGCCCGCCGCTCTGCTCTTCCAGGCCGCCCAGCGGCATAATGCCGCCGCCCTTTTTTGCCACAATATTTTTTAGCACCCGGTCTGCATCGGACGAGCCGTTCCCGGTTTCATCCAGCGCCCAGCCCGCCGGAAGCGGTTTGCCCAGCTTGTTGTAAATTTCAAGCTTGCCGCGCGTCACCACAGTGGTGGAGGCGTCAAAGAAAAAGTCATATGGCTCTGCAGGCATGGCAATGGCGATTGGGTTGCTGCCAAGCATGGCAAGCCGTGAATATGTAGGCACCATAATGGCCTCCGAGTTGGTCATGGACATGCCAATGAGCCCCGCGTCGCAGGCCATTTTTGCATAGTAGCCCGCAATGCCGTAATGGTTGGAATTGCGCACCGTCACAATGGCCATGCCGCTCTCCTTCGCCTTTTGAATGGCCAGCTGCATGGCCTTGTGGCCCAAAAGCTGCCCCATGCCGTCGTGCCCGTCTATCACCGCGGAAACCGGCGTTTCCACTACAATTTCCGGCTTTGCCTTGGGATGGATAAGCCCCTTTTCAATGCCCTTGTGATAGCGGACCAGGCGCTGCATGCCGTGCGACTCAATACCGTATAAGTCGGACAGCAGCAGCACATCTGTGATAATTTTGCTCTCCTCTTTTGTAAACCCGAATGCTTCAAATGCATCCATGCAAAATGTGTTTAACTGTGCATAGGAATACCGCACTGCCTCCTGCATGTTAACCCCTCCTACTGTTTTTTAAAATTTTTGCGCCGCATGCGCAATCAGCTTCACTGCGTTTGTGATGTCATTGATATCTGCCATTTCGCACACAGAGTGAATGTAGCGTGTGGGAATGGACACCGCGCCGGTGCGCACGCCTGCGCCGGTTTGATGAATGGCGCCCGCGTCGGTGCCGCCGGATACAAGCACCTCCAGCTGATAGGGGATGTTGTGCTCCTTTGCGCACGAAACCAGCGTTTCCCGCACCGCTTTGCTGGTTAAAATGGACGAATCCATCACCTTAATCGCCGGGCCGCCGCCGAGTTTCACCGCCATGGGGTTGCACTCCGGCGTGTCGCCGGTGTCAGTCACGTCCACTGCAACTGCAAAGTCGGGCGCAATGTCAAACGCCGCGGCCCTGGCGCCGCGAAGCCCCAGCTCCTCCTGCGCAGTGAACACAAAATACAGGTCGTTCTCTGTATTCCCCACAGTTTTGAGCGCCGCAAGCAGCACAAATACGCCCGCACGGTTGTCCAGCGCCTTGGACACCACTTTTCCATTTTGTTCAAAATAGGCGCCGCAAAAGCACGCCGCATCGCCAATGCGCACCCGGTCTTCCGCATCCTTTTTGGACGCCGCGCCAATATCAATATACAGCTTTGAAAGCGCGAGGTCTTTCATCTCTTTGAGGGTTTCCTCATACCCCACCACGCCAGCCACGCCATTTGGAAACTGCACGCGCTGATACAGTGCAAAATGTGCGTCCACCCCGCCAAGCGCGGCAAAGCGCAAAAAGCCATTGTCGTCTATGTGGGTGACAATCACGCCGATTTCATCGGTATGCGCGGCAAACATCACCTTTTTGCCGCTCCCCTTTTTGTGCACAATGAGATTGCCCAATGCATCTTTATATATTTCATCTGCGTAATTTTCCGCCTCTTTAAAAATTACGCGGCAAAGCTCCTCTTCATTGCCGGAGGGCGCGCATACGCCGGTCAGCTTTTTTAGCAGTTCCATCATTTGATCCTCTCCTTTTTTTGCGCTCTGTACGTGTGGATATCGCCCAGCACCGCCGCTGCAAGCTTTTTTGCAGCCTCATAATCCGTTTTTTGGGCAACGCTCACCGGCGAGTGGATATACCGCACCGGCAGCGAAAGCACAGCCGTTTCACAGCCGCCCGCGGCAGTTTGCACCGCGCCTGCGTCGTTGCCGCCCAAAGAAGTCCGTTTATATTGATAGGGGATACCGCTTTTTTTTGCCACCGATTCAATAAACGCGTTGAGCGGCTTTGAAGAATAGGATGCGCGGTCCATGATGGAAAGCGCAGGGCCGCCGCCCAAGTGCGTGACCGTTTCGTGTTCGGGCACAAAAGCGATATCCGCCGCGTTGGTGCCCTCAAACACAATGCAGCATGCCGGCTTTAACCGGTGCGCCAAAACCGTGGCGCCCCGGAGGCCCGTCTCCTCCTGCACGCTGAAGCAAAAATAAATATCCGCCGCATAGGCCTTATCCATAGCGGAAAGCAAAACGCCGCAGCCCGCCCGGTCGTCCAGCGCCTTGGCCTTTATGAGCCCGTCGCCAAATTCGGTATAGTCCGAATCAAACGCCGCATAATCGCCCAGGCTGACGCTTTTAAGCGCGTCCTCTTTGGAGGATGCGCCAATGTCAATATACATGTCTTTGATGCTGATAATCTTTTTGCGCGCTTCCTTGCTTTGTAAATGCACCGCCTTTATGCCAATTACGCCGGGCACCTTGCGCGCGCCAATCCGCACCCGCTGGGTGAGCAAAATCCGTTCGTCAATGCCCCCCACCGCTTTTAGCTTTAAAAACCCATCCTCCGTGACGCCTGATATGATCAGCCCCACCTCGTCCATGTGCGCAAGCGCCATATAGGCCTGCCCGCCGCCCGCCGTGCCTTTTTTAAATGCAATCACATTGCCCATGGAATCGACTGTCACCTGGTCGGCAAGCGGTGAGATGCGCGATAAAATAAATTCGCGCACTGCCGCTTCATTCCCGGATACGCCAAAAAGCTGTGTCAATTGTTTTAACATAACGCATCCTCCGCTTTCCCCAATGATTTCAAAAATGCCGCAATGGCCGCGGCTGTGGCCGTTGCATCCTTTAAGTCCACTGTTTCGCCGCTGGTGTGCATATAGCGCAGCGGCAAGGAAAACAGCGCGGTGGGGATGCCGTTTTTGGCAATCTGAATGGCCCACGCATCCGTGCCGGTGTCGCCGCCGTCCACATCAATCTGATATAAAATACCCGCTTTGTCTAACACCTGCCGGATCTTTTGCACCAGTACAGGGTGGAGGTTGGGTCCCAGGCTCAGCACCGTGCCGCCGCCGGCTGGGAAGGTGTTTTCCTTTGCGTCCGGCGTGTCGGCGTGGCACACGTCAATGGCAATGGCAAACGTGGGGTCAATCTGATAGGCGGCCGTCCGGCTGCCCCGGCGGCCCACCTCCTCCTGCACCGCGGCAACCACATACAAATCAAACGGCAGCGCCGTGTGCAAAAGCCGCTCCAAAACCGACAGCATCACCGCAATGGATGTGCGGTCGTCCTGCGCTTTTGCCGTAAAAAAATCGTTGTTTAAACAGGCGGGCCGGGTGCGGAAGGTGACCGTGTCGCCCACCGAAACCAGTTTTTCGGCCTCCTGTTTGGTATATCCAATGTCAATAAACAGCCGGTCTTTTGGCACCGGCTTATCCTTTTCCTCCGCCTTTAAAAGGTGCGGCGGCTTTGCGCCAATCACGCCAAACAGCGGCTGCTTGCCGTGCACCGTCACCTCGGATGCAGGCAAAATCCGCTCGTCAATGCCGCCCACAGTGGTAAACGTCAAAAATCCATTCTCTAAAATGCCGGTCACCATCAGGCCAATTTCATCCATGTGCGCCTCCAGCATCACCCGGCCGCCGCCGGGTGTCCCGCGCAAAACGCCTGTGACATTGCCCAGCGCGTCAATGGACGTTTCCAGCCCGTAGTTTAAAAACATGCGCTCAATTTCAGGCGCCGCCATAAATTCGTGCCCTGAAACGCCGCACAGGGACGTTAAGGTTTCAACGTGATTCTTCAGTGACAAATTTTTCAGCTCCTAACGACATGACAATCTGCTTGAACGCATCGCCGCGCTCTTCAAAATTTTTATACATATCAAAACTCGCGCACGCGGGGGAAAGCAGCACGCAATCCCGCCTGTCGGCAATGGCAAGCGCGGCTTTGACCGCGTATTCCATGTCGTCGGCGTGCAAAATGGGGATGCTCTCATCCTCTGTAAAGTGGCTTTCCACCTCGCGCTGGATTTTGTTGGCAGTGGCGCCCATCAAAATCAGCGCCTTCACCTTTTCTAACACAACCTCGCCAAACCCGTCGAACGGGATTTTTTTGTCGTAGCCGCCCGCAATTAAAATCACCTTTTGTGAAAACGACTTGAGCCCCGCTATGGTGCGGGTGGGCGAGCTTGCGATGGAATCGTTGTAAAACTTCACGCCGCGGTATTCGCGCACCAGCTCCAGCCGGTGTTTCACACCGCGGAAGGTCTTTGCCACTTTGACAATGGTGGACGGCTCCACCAAATCATACACCGCCGCAATGGCCGCTAAGTAATTGGCAACGTTATGTAATCCGGGCAGCCGGATATCGGTGATTTTCATAATGGGCATGGTGTCGTAATAGATGGTGTCGCCCTTTACATAGGCGCCGTGCTCCGGCCTTGAACGCAGGCTGAATTTGATCACGCTGCCCACTGCCTCTTGTTCAAATGCATTGGTAATCTCGTTGTCCGCATTGAGCACCAGCCGGCCGCCGGGCGTCTGGTATTTAAAAATGTGCTTTTTGGCTTCGATATACTCTTCCATATCCTTGTGATAGTCCAAATGGTTGGGTTCCACATTGGTGACCACCGCAATTTCCGGGCTGTATCCCAAATCCATGAGCTGAAAGCTGCTCAGCTCCAGCACCACGGCGTTGGACGGGTCGATAAATTCCAGCTGGTCGCAAAGGGGGGTGCCAATATTGCCCCCCACCAAAACGTCGTATCCATCTGTCTTTAACATTTCGTAGATGATGGTGGTGGTGGTGGTTTTGCCGTCGCTGCCCGTCACGCCAATCACCGGGCAGGGGCACGCGCTCAAAAACATCTCCATTTCGCTGGTCACCATCGCGCCGTTTTCGCGCGCCTTTACAAGCTGCGTCGTGTCAGGATGGATGCCCGGCGTGCGGAAAATGATGTGCTGGTCGTCCAAAAATTCCAGGTATCCGTTGCCCAAATAGAGCTTTTTGGTAAATTTTTTGAGTTTTTCAAGCACTTTGGGGTCAAACTGGTCCTCTGTGCGCTTGTCGCAGCCAATTACAATCGCGCCGCACTTGTTGAGCGTTTCAATGATGGGCAGATTGCTCACGCCCAGCCCCAGCACTGCAACGCGCTTTCCCAAAACAAATTTACAAAACAGTTCATGCTTCGGATTATACATCGGTTGATCCATCTTACGTCACCTCATTTAGAATTTTTAGGCTTTTCTTTGTTTTTCGGCTTTTGGAACAGCTGGCTTAACCCCATCAGGAACAAAAACCCGGCAAAAATTTTTCGCAGCAGCGCCGTTTGCATGTGCACCGCCAAAAAGGAGCCGCCCACCGCGCCTAAGATGCCAAACGCCGCAATGATGAGCGCGGCTTTGCCCACAACATTTTTATTTTTGATGTGCACAACAAGCGCAACCACCGCCGTGGGGATAAAATAATACAAATTGGTGCACTGGGCCACGTGCTGGTTTGCCGAAAGAAAAAATGTGAGCACAGGGATAAGAATGGTGCCGCCGCCAATCCCCATGCCGCTTACAATACCAGAGAGCAATCCCGCTAAGATGGTGACAATCATGAAAACACCATCCTAACCGCTGCAACCAGCATAAAGACGCCAAAGATTTTGCGGATCACATTTGGCTTTAATTTTTTTAACAGCAGCGCGCCAATGAGCCCGCCCACAACGCCGCCAACCGACGTCTGCCAAACCAGGCTCCACAAAAAATATCCGCTCCGGGTGTAGAAAAAGAGGCTCACAATGGTGAGCGGCAATATAATGGCAATGGCTGTGGCGTGCGCCTTGTGCTCGGGGAAGTCTAAAAACCGTTCCATGGCAGGCACCACCACCGTGCCGCCGCCCGAGCCGAATAACCCGTTTAAAAGGCCGGTGATAAGGCCAATCAAACCGTATTTTACATATTTTTTCAATGCATTTCACCTCTCATATGTTACAAAGCATCCCTTTATACTATTTGGAAATGCAAAAAAAATATGCGCAGAGATGAAATATGCATGATAACAAACGTGCAAGAGCCAAACATCACTGTTTGGCCCTTTGAAAAATTCTTATTTCCCCCGCCAAGCCGTACAAAGGCATATTTCTAACCTGTCCGTAAACAGGTGGACTCCGCCTCCGTGCTTATTGTTCCCTTGTTCCTATGACATGGTCTACAGCCACACAGAGAGATAGGATTCCATTTCTTTTTTGTTGGTTAAAATAATACCGATTGATACGCACACAGCAGGGAGATTTGTGTATGAAGTTATTATAGCATATATACCGCCCAATTTCAATAGTATTTTGCGCGAAAATTTTATGAAATATACGCATGGATTCTGCGCATTTAACCGGCAAGCGGCGATAGCAGCAATTCGGTCAGAAATGCGGCCGCAACCGCGCACACTGCCACCAAAAGCAGGCTCCTTTTTTTAAGGGATAGCAAAAGCGCGGCCAAAAACCCGGCACAGGCGGAATATACGCTGTTTGTGGAGGTGAAAATGTCGGGGACAATCATAGCGGCCAGCACGCCAAACGGCATATAGTATAAAAAAGACTGCACAAACCGGCTTTTGATCTGCTTTCGAAACAGCAAAAAAGGCGCGCACCGAATGAGATATGTAACCGCAGCCATAAGCACAATGATGAGAAGCACACGGCTATTTGTCATATGCATCCCTCCGTTCCGCCGGATAGGCATATGCGCCAAACAGCGAGGCGAAAACGCCGCACAAAATGACCGCCCAGCCGCCCGCCTGCCCGTCAAACAGCGGGATGCACCGAAGCACACAGCTTAGCGCCGCAGACAGCAAAATGACAATGGCAACCGGCTTTTCTTTGGTGGCCGGCGGCACAATGATGGCCACAAACATGGCATAGAGCGAAATTTTTAACACCGACATCACCGAAGCGCTCACAATGCCGTTGGCCAGCACGCCCGCCTCGCTGCCCGCCACCCAGCCGGCCGCGGCACACACAATGAGCCCCAGCATATAGCGCAGATTGAGCGGATCGCTTTTGGACATGGATACCGCGTAAATTTCGTCGGTATTGCCAAACGCAATGACAAGCCGCTGCCAGAGCGTGACGCTTTGCGGCAGGCGCTGGGACAGCGAAACTGACATGAGGAAATACCGCGCATTGACGGTAAGCGTGGTGATGAGGATTTGCAAAAGCGTGGCGCCGGCTGCCATTAAATTGAGCCCGGCAAGCTGTCCTGTGCCGCTCAAGTTCGTAAGCGACATCAAAGCCGGCATCCAGTGCGGCAGGCCGTTGCCCGCGGCGGTCATGCCAAACGCAAAGGACACGCAAAAATAGCCGAAGGCAATGGGCAGCGCATCCTTAAGCCCATTTCGAAAGGTGAGCGTTTGCGTCATGTCCGTTCTCCCCCATTCCAATAAAAATGGGCTGTGCCGCCCGGCACAGCCCCTCTTTTAAATGCTTTATTTCTGTCCCAGATTGCCGCCGCCTGTTTGCTGTGCAATTTTGGCCTGCGCCGCAGCCAGCCGGGCAATGGGCACACGGTAGGGCGAGCAGGAGACATAGTCCAGCCCTGCAAAGTGGCAGAACTCCACCGACGACGGGTCGCCGCCGTGTTCGCCGCAAATGCCCAGTTTGATATTGGGACGGGTTTTCCGGCCCAGTTCCACTGCAATTTTGATGAGCTTGCCGACGCCGTTTTGATCCAGTTTTGCAAACGGGTCGGATTCAAAGATTTTCTTTGCATAATAGTCGTTCAAGAAGGCGCCCGCGTCGTCGCGCGAAAATCCAAACGTCATCTGGGTCAGGTCGTTGGTGCCAAATGAGAAGAATTCCGCCTCCTGGGCAATTTCGTCCGCTGTCACTGCCGCACGCGGGATTTCAATCATGGTCCCCACTTTGTATTCCAGCGAAACGCCTGCGGCCTTTATGGTTTCATCCGCCGCATCTGTGACCACCTTTTTCACATACTTGAGCTCGTTGACATCGCCAACAAGCGGAATCATAATTTCCGGGATGACATTCATGCCCTGCTTGTTGACATTGATGGCCGCCTCAATGATGGCGCGCGCCTGCATAGCCGCAATTTCCGGATAGGTGATGGCAAGCCGGCACCCGCGGTGTCCCAGCATGGGGTTAAACTCATGCAGGCCTTCCACCGTGTGCTTGAGCTCTTCAAAGGTGAGCCCCATTTCTTTTGCCAGCGCCTGGATTTCCGCATCGTCATGCGGCAAAAATTCATGCAGCGGCGGATCCAGCAGGCGGATGGTGACCGGGTAGCCCTTCATTTCGGTAAACAGCCCCTCAAAGTCGCCGCGCTGCATGGGCAGCAGTTTGTTTAACGCGCGTTTGCGTTCGTCCACATTTTTGGCCACAATCATTTCACGCATTGCGCCAATGCGGTCCTCGTCAAAGAACATGTGCTCGGTGCGGCAAAGGCCAATGCCCTGCGCGCCGAAATTGTAAGCCGCGCGCGCGTCTTTGGGCGTATCGGCGTTGGTGCGCACCTGTAGTGTGCGGACCTCGTCCGCCCACTGCATAAAGGTGGCAAAATCGCCGGTGAGCTGGGCGTCCATGGTTTTGACCGCTTCGCCGTAAATCGCGCCGGTGGATCCGTCAATGGAGATGTAATCGCCCTCTTTGATGGTGAGGCCGCCCACTTCAAAATATTTGGCTTGTTCATCAATTTTAATATCGCCGCAGCCCGCAACACAGCATGTCCCCATGCCGCGCGCAACCACTGCCGCGTGAGAGGTCATGCCGCCGCGCACGGTGAGGATGCCCTCGGATACGGCCATGCCCTCAATGTCCTCCGGCGAGGTTTCCAGCCGCACCAAAACCACTTTGTCGCCTTTTTCACTCATGGTGATGGCATCCGCCGCATTAAAGCAAACCTTGCCGCATGCCGCGCCGGGGGATGCGGGCAGCCCATGTGCAATTTCCTTTGCCTGCTTGAGCGAAGCCGGGTCAAACTGCGGGTGGAGCAGCGCATCCAGCTGTTTGGGGTCCACCTTTAACAGCGCTTCTTCCTTGGTGACCATGCCCTCGCTCACCAAATCCACCGCGATTTTCAACGCGGCGGCAGCGGTGCGCTTGCCGTTGCGCGTTTGCAGCATGTAGAGCTTGCCGTTTTCAATGGTAAACTCCATATCCTGCATGTCTTTATAATGGTTTTCCAGCTTGCCGGCAATGTCGGCAAACTGCTGATACACTTCCGGCATCACATTTTCCAGCGTGGAGATGGGCTGCGGCGTACGGATGCCGGCCACGACGTCTTCCCCCTGTGCGTTGATGAGATATTCGCCGTACAGCTTGTTTTCGCCGGTGGCGGGGTTGCGGGTAAACGCAACGCCGGTGCCCGACCTGTCGCCCATGTTGCCAAACACCATGGCCTGCACGTTGACCGCGGTGCCCCAGCTGCCGGGGATGTCATTCATGCGGCGGTATACGATGGCGCGCGGGTTGTTCCACGAGCGGAATACCGCTTTAACCGCCTCAATGAGCTGTGTTTTGGGGTCTTGCGGGAAGTCTTCGCCTTTTTCTTTTTTATATAAGTCTTTAAACTGCACCACCAGCTGCTTTAAGTCGTTTGCATCAAGGTCGGTGTCCAGCTTCACACCCTTGTCGTCTTTCATTTTGGTCAGCAAATCTTCAAATTTTTTCTTTTCCACTTCCATCACGACGTCGGCAAACATCTGGATAAACCGGCGGTAGCTGTCATAGGCAAACCGCTCGTTGCCAGTGAGGTTGGCAAGGCCCACCACCACGTCGTCATTTAAGCCGAGGTTTAAAATGGTGTCCATCATGCCCGGCATGGAAGCCCTTGCGCCGGAACGCACCGAAACCAAAAACGGATTTTTCACATCGCCCATTTTCTTGCCGGTCAATTTTTCCGTTTCCAAAAGCTTTTCTTCAATCTGCGCCACAATTTCGTCGCTGATGGTTTCGCCGTCGTCATAATACTTGATGCAAGCTTCTGTGCTCACGGTAAACCCTTGGGGGACCGGGAATCCCAGCTTGGTCATTTCAGCCAGGTTTGCGCCTTTTCCGCCGAGCAGGTTGCGCATGGATGCGTCGCCCTCGGAAAACAGGTACACATATTTTTTTGCCATTTTTTTACCTCCTGATTTTTCTTAAAATCCTTGTCCTTATTGTTATTATTTTATACTATTTGTCCATAAATTTCCAGTGTTTTTTTAAAATAATGCCCCATTTCACAGGTCTTGTTCTATTTTCATCTATTTTTCATCACTTTTTACAAAAACAGAGCGCCATTTTTGTTCATTATTTACAATTTCACTCAGATGGATACGCCACTTGTTTTAAATAATCCAGGCTTTGAAAATAGTATTCCAGCTTGGAGGATAAAAACGGCTCGCTGATCTGCTCCATTTGCTCCACCACCTCCGGCCGTTTGACGGCCAGATAGAACGCGTCCTTCATGGGCGCATAGCAAAACAGGTGCATGATTTTTAACGCCTCCAAAGAAATGGGGCGCAAGTGGTCCTGTTTACATCCGCCGCACACCGCGCCGCCGTTTTCAATGTCAAACCAGCCCAAGTCCGAAGCCTTGCCGCAATGCACACAGGCCTGCGTTTGCGGGCCAAACCCGGCCGCCGCGGCGCTTCGCAGCTCAAACAGCACCTTTAACCGCCTGCACTCTAAAAAAACACCGCTTCCCGACGCGTTTTTTTCCGCGTTTTCCAAAAAGTAAAACGTGTTTAACAAAAACCGGAAATACTCCGCGTCCCCCTGGGTGTAATCCGCAAGATTGCCCGCAACCTGGGCAAAATATGTAGCAAAGCTCACCTTTTCCACCGCGGTGCGCAAATTGTAAAAATTGCTGACCACCTGCGCGGACGAGACATAATAAAAGCCGGCTTTCCCCGAAAGCTCCAGCTCACTGTAGCAAAAAGGCTGCAACGCCGCGAAATCCTTGTGCTTTAAGCTTCGGATCCCCTTGGACATTGCAGTCAGCTTTTGCATATCGCGCGTCAGGATGGTAAACAGAGCGTCGTTTTCATTTAATTTGATCTTCTTTAAAATCAAACCCTGTGTTTTGAGATTCATCCTGTGGTTTCCTTTCAGCCTGGTCACCGGTCTGCTTATAGGCCAAATAGCTCTCTACGCTGCCGGTATTTTTAAATACATTCCAAAAAAAGTTGTCGTCCATTTTGGATTTCCCCCGCTTTCGTTTACTGCTGTTAGGGTTTCCAAAACCAATGTTTGCTATGTTGTCAATCCTTTCTAATTTCAGTCAATTTTGGGAAAGCCCAAATTCTTTTAACAGATAGTTGGAATTGCGCCAGTCTTTTTTCACCTTCACCCAAAGCTCTAAAAACACTTGTGTTTCAAGCATTTTTTCACACTCCTTTCGCGCAAGATAGCCAATTTTTTTCAGCGTCTTTCCGCCGCTGCCAATGATGATGCCCTTGTGCGATTCCTTTTCGCAAAAGATGTTTGCGCTGATGCTTGTAAGCTTGTCCCCTTCTTTCATTTTGACAATTTCAATGGCAATGCCGTGCGGCACCTCTTTGTCCAAAAGCCGCAGCATTTTTTCCCGGATGATCTCGGCCACAATCTGCTTTTCGGGCTGGTCGGTCACCATGTCCTCCGGATAGTACATGGGCCCTTCGGGCAGCGCTTCAAAGATGGCCGATTTGACCAGCTCCAGCCCATCGCCCGTTTTGGCGCTGATGGGAAGGATTTGCAAAAAGCTGCGCACCTTGCTGTACTTCTCTATCACCGGCAAAAGCTTGTCCTTTTTTACGGTGTCGCATTTGTTTATCACCAAAATGGCGGGAAGGGGTTTGGAGCGCTCCAAAATTTCTAACTCCGAAGCGCGGATTTCTTCGGTTGGCTCTGTCACCGCAATGAGCACATCCGCCTCGCCGATGGTTTCGTTCACGGCCTTGATCATGGTTTCGCCCAATTTGTTTTTGGGACGGTGATAGCCCGGCGTGTCCAAAAACACCGCCTGCATATTGGGCTCGGACAAAATGCCCAAAATCTTGCCCCGCGTGGTTTGCGGCTTGGGCGAGATGATGGCAATTTTTTGCCCGATGAGCGCGTTTAGCAGCGTGGTTTTCCCCACGTTTGGAATCCCAATAATCCCCACATATCCAGATTTGTACATGCCCTTTTACTCCCTTGTCAAATTGAGCGCCGCCATAACCGCCTCTTCTTTTTCGCGCATCAAGGCGCGCTCCTGTTTTTTTTCATGGTCATATCCCAAAAGGTGCAGCACGCTGTGGCAGGTGAGATACCCCACCTCCCGCTCAAACGAATGGCCGTATTCCGCCGCCTGCAGCGCGGCCTGTTCCAGCGACAGCACCATGTCGCCCAAAAGCAGGAACCCATCGCAGTAGTCCCCCGCACAGTCGTCCATCTCGCCGTTTAAGAACTCCAGCATGGGAAAGGACAATACGTCGGTGGACGCGTCCACCCCCCGCTGTGCGCGGTTGATTTCCCGTATGGAAGGGTTGTCCGTCAAAAGCACATTTAGCTCCGCATCCTTTGTAAACCCCTCGGATAAAAGCGTCTGCTCTGCCACAGCTTTTATGAGCGACAAAAGCTTGTCCGGCACCAAAATACGTTCCTGTTCATTGGTAAATTCCAGTTTGAGCATGGATTACCGCCCCTTTTTCTCCGCTTGACGCGCGGCTTTTTTTTGTTCGTATTGGTCATATGCCTTGATAATTTTCTGCACCAGCTGGTGCCGCACCACATCGCGGCCGCTTAAGTAGCAAAATTTGATGTCGTCAATGTGCCGAAGCACCCGCTCCACCTCTTTTAACCCCGACTTTTTCCCATCCGGCAGGTCAATCTGCGTCACGTCGCCGGTCACAATCACTTTGGATTGGAAGCCAATGCGGGTTAAAAACATTTTCATCTGCTCGGGCGTGGTGTTTTGCGCCTCGTCTAAAATAATAAAGCTGTCGTCTAAGGTGCGGCCCCGCATATATGCCAGCGGCGCCACTTCAATGCTCCCCTTTTCCACATGCTTTTGGTAGGTCTCCATGCCAAACATCTCATAGAGCGCGTCGTATAGCGGGCGCAAATACGGATCCACCTTGTTTTGCAGGTCGCCGGGCAAAAACCCCAGCTTTTCGCCGGCCTCCACCGCCGGGCGGGTGAGGATGATGCGCGACACTTCCTTGTTTTTAAACGCCTTGACCGCCATGGCAACCGCAAGGTAGGTCTTTCCCGTACCAGCCGGCCCAATGCCGAAGGTAATGGTGTTATTGCGGATGGCATCAATATATTGCTTCTGCCCCAGCGTTTTGCTCTTGATGGGCTTTCCCCGCGCGGTGATGCAGATGCAGTCGCTGCCGTAAAGCTGCGACTGGTCTACGCCGTCTTTCACATTTTGGATGGTGTAGGCCACCATCTGGTCGGTGAGCGCCTCTTCGGTTTCCAAAATCCGGTCCAGGCTCTCGATGGCCTGTTTGGCCAGCCCGGCATTTTTTTCGTCGCCCGAAATTTTTATGGTTTCATCGCGGTTGACAATGGTAACGCCAAATTCGTTCTGAATGGTTTTTATATTTTTATCAAATGCTCCAAAAACGGCCATCACCCGTTCGTTGTTTTTTAATGTTACGGTTTTTTCCAAATTGTAAGTCCTCCTAGTTAATGTCCAATTTCTACGCGCTGCCCAATTTCCTCAATGCAGGTATAGGCCACCGTCACCTGCACGTTCCCGTTTGCAAGGTCCATATGCTCGACGTTGCGTTCCACAATCACCGCGTCTTTTTCCAGCACATCCTCAATTTCCTTTTGCAGTTTTTTTGCGCCAATGGAAATGGCTTCCTCTTTGGTGAGCGGCGTGTCAATCCGCTGCTTTTCATGGTAGACATGCCGGTAAAACGTGATAGGGAGCGGGTGGTTTGCGCCAAGCCTTAGCTGGTGCTCGCTTATTTCCTCGTCATAATAGGAAAATGGGATTTTTTTATTCCAATATAATAATACATCAAAACCAAACAAATTTACAGTGTTTTTTGAAATTTTTTTTTCGGTTTTTTGATATGTGGTGTTAACCAGCGGGAATTCCTCGCTTTTTTCATACCACGTCCTCGCTTTTATACTTCCCGTGGAGTTGACATATTTATACCCTTGCTGGTTGCTTGAAAGCACGCCGCTGATTAAAAGGTCGCCCTCGTTTACCACATCGCCCTCTTTTATTACGCGCTCGCCCGCTTTGGCAATCACCTGGGTGATCAGCCCGCTTTTTTTGGCCACAATGTTGGATGGCGTGTCTTTATCTACAATCTCAGGCGGGATCACCCGTTCGCGCACCTCCACCACCGCTTTGGTGCCGCGGATGTCCACCCAAATCCAGGAAAGCTTGTCAAGCTTTAAGAGCATGTCGTTTTGCAGCTTGCCCGCATCCACGCCATAGCGCAGGCTGCCTTTTGAAAACCCAACCTCAGAGAGCGCGGTGAGGATTTCCGACTCTTTCACCTTGTCGTTCCCCACCACCTCAATCGACCAGATAAACGAGGTGAGATACAAAAACAGAAGCAGCGCGGCGGCCGCGCCAATGACAAAGGCCTTTCGCTTTTTGCTTTTGGCAAGCACAAACGGCAGGCCTGCCCGCTCTAAAATCTTTACTTTGGACCGGGTTTTATACGCCGCCGGCCGCACCGACTTAAACCCGCGGATGCTCATTTTCATATGGATGGAATGTTCGCTCTCCGACTTGATGTCCCAAAGATAGATATTGCGCTTGAGCGCGGTGTTGATAAACCGCTCTAAAAAAAAGCCGCGGACGCTCACAATCACGAACCCGCGTATGTAATTTAAAAGTTTGATGACCATATGCTCCCCTCAATCATAAATCACGGAATGGATTTCGCCCGAAATACTCAAATCCTCCAACGTGATAAAGTCGATGGCGAGGTTCCTCCCCTCCACCTTGATGGTAAACTCGCTGGTGTTGACCCGCACAAATGCGTCGCTGTATTCAATAATGCCCTTGTAGTTTTCAATCAGCACATTGAGGTTGGAATCTAACACAACCCGCGGCGCGTTCATCACAATTTCCGCGGGTAAGTCCAAAACTTCCTTTAATTTTTTGCGCATTTTTCGCTTTGCCATGTAAAAAATTCCTCCGTATCGTTTGTTAAAACCGTTTTTTATCTCTTTTCAATGTATGTTTAAATCGGCCCCTTTATGAATATACATGGAGGAAAAGGGGGAATTTAAGTGAAAAAATTGCGCATCGTATTTCCGCTCCTTGCCATTTTCGCGCTTTGCGTGCTGTCAAACGACGTGCTTGCCGCCGCCAAAGATGCGGTCAACACCTGCTTGTATATCCTGCTGCCTTCCCTGTTCCCATTTTTTGTGCTGTCGCGTATGTTTATCCTCTCCGGCGGCCCGGCGGCCCTTGGGCGCTATCTTGGCTTTATGATGCGGCCGCTGTTTGGCATCCGCGGCAGCGGCAGCACGGCATTTTTGCTGGGCATCCTAAGCGGCTATCCGGTGGGGGCAAAAACCGCCTGCGACCTGTGGGAGACAGGGGCAATCAGCAAAGACGAGGCGCAAAATTTGCTGGGCTTTTGCAACAACTCCGGCCCGCTGTTTTTAATTGGCGCGGTGGGCGTGGGGATGTTTGGCAGCCGGCGCGTGGGGCTGTTTTTGTATGCGGTGCACGTGCTCTCGTCCATCACGGTCGGCATTTTAACCAAATGGCGCATCCAGGATAAACCCAAACAAGACACAAGCATCCGGCCTGCGCCGCCAGCAGGCGCCCAGGCCGTGTTTACCGCCGCGGTGGAAGAGAGCGTCCGGGTCATTTTAACCGTGTGCGGCTATGTAATCTTTTTTGCGGTTATTATTGAATTTTTAGAAAAGCTGCCCATCCCCGGTGTGTTCCGCCCGCTTGTAAACGGCGTGTTTGAAATGACCACCGCCGTGCGGCTGGTTTGCCAGGACGGCGCGTTTGGCTTTCATCAAAAACTGATTTTAGTGTCTGCCATTGCCGGCTGGGCGGGCCTTTCGGTGCACTTCCAAACGCGCGGGATCCTTATAAAAACACCGCTCTCGTTTCAAACATACCTGCTCACAAAAATCATACACAGCGCGGTTTCTGCCATATACGCCGCAGCGCTATTGCAGTTTTTCCCGCTTACGCAAGAAGTGTTTGCCCCATCTGCCGCATCCGCGCAAGCCCCGGCCTGGACAGCGTTTGTGCTCATTGTCATCACCCAGTGCATTTTTGTTCTCTATTGCCTTTTTTGCTTAGACCATAACCTCCGTCCAAAAAGGCGGAACCGGGCGCTTTAAAAACAGGAATGAATTTTTAAAACAAGCATATAATTTTGTATATGATTTTTACGAGGAGTGTCTAACATGATTACAGCAATTAACATGAAAAAAACAAAACGGTTTTTGCTCTGTTTGGCCATCAGCCTGGGTGTGGGCGCGCTTTCCAGCCTGCTTATAAAAAACGCCTATGAATTTTACAGCGCGCTTATTTTGCCGGCATTTGCGCCAAAAGCCTGGGTGTTCCCGGTGGTTTGGACCATCCTCTATGTGCTGATGGGCATTGCCTCTTACCTGGTGGCAAGGGATGGGCTGGACAAATCGGGCGTACGCGAGGCCATCCGGCTTTACGCTTTAAACCTCATCTTCCTGTTTTTGTGGCCCCTGCTCTTTTTTAAATTCCATTTAGTCGGCTTTTCCGCCATCTGGATTGTGCTGTCGCTTGTCATTGCCGCTGTCATGGCAGTGCGGTTTTACGACATTCACAAAGCGGCGGGCGGCATGATGGGCCTGTTGGTTTTGTGGATTTTATTCGCCGCCATTTTAAATGTCTCCATTTGGTGGCTGAACAAGGCATAAAAAAAGGACGGCCAAATTCTGGCCGTCCTTTTTTTACAGTCGGTTTAAAATTTGCTTTAATGCGTCCACCGCCATGCGGAATTTTTCCTCCGTATCCTGCGACACCTTTTCCCGCTCGCGGCCGGCTTCCAGCTTGGAAAGCCCCACAAAGTGCGCAAGGTGCGGCTCTAATGACAAGAAGCCGTCAAAGCCTTTTTCCTTTAGCGCGCCCAAAATTTCGGGCACCTTGCCAATTCCATGTCCCGCGGGGACCACCACCCCGTCTTCGCCCGCGTCTTTGATGTGCATATATTCGATGTAGGGCAGCAGAAGCTCAAATGCTTCCGGATAGGTGGAAACGCCGCACTGCACAAAGTTTGCCGGGTCAAACACCGCCTTTAGCGTTTCGCTGCCGATGCTCTCAAGAATGTCCAGGCACCGTTTGTCGGTGTCGCCGTAAATGCCCTTTTCATTTTCGTGCAAAAGCGTTAAGCCCGAGCCCTTGGCAGTATCCACAAACATCTGCATGCGTTTTAGCACCTCGTCCCGGTAATTGGCAGGGTCCTCCCCTTCCGGGATGTAAAAGCTGAACAGGCGGATGTATTGGGTGTCCAAAATCTTTGCAATTTCTATCACATTGCGAAATACCGCAAGGTGGTCGTCCATGGGGCTGGTAATTTTAATTTTCCCAATGGGCGAGCCCACCGACGAAATCTTCACGCCGTTTTGATCCAGCTGCCGTTTGATTTGTTTGGCCTCGTCCGGCGTATAGGTGGAAATATTTTTCCCATCAATGCCGCGCACCTCAATGTGATGGATGCCGCAGTCTTTGATGACCCGCATTTGGATGTCCAGCGCGGGGTTGATCTCATCTGCAAATGCCGAAAGTGTAAAGTTTGCCATACTTCTTACTCCTCCCAATCATTAAAACTCCAGTTTTTCTAAAATATAGGGCACAATTTCTTCAAATTTAAGCGTCACCTGCTCCATGCTGTCGCGGTCCCGCACCGTCACCGCGCCGGTTTCTTCCGATTCAAAATCATATGTGATACAAAACGGCGTGCCGATTTCATCCTGCCGGCGGTAGCGCTTGCCAATGCTGCCCGTTTCGTCAAATTCGCACACAAAGTGCTTAGAGAGCATGTCATACAGCTCGCCCGCTTTGCCGGACAGCTTTTTGGAGAGCGGCAGCACAGCGGCCTTGATGGGCGCAAGCGCGGGATGCAGATGCATTACCACGCGGCTGTCGGTATCGGAAAGCTGCTCCTCGTCGTAAGCCTCCACCAAAAATGCCAGCGCCACGCGGTCGGCGCCCAAAGACGGCTCAATGCAATACGGCACATAGTGCTCATTGGTCGCCGGGTCGTGATATTCCATATTTTCGCCCGAAAACTCCATGTGCTGCTTTAGGTCAAAATCGGTGCGGTCGGCAATGCCCCACAGCTCGCCCCAGCCAAAGGGGAACAAAAACTCAATGTCGGTTGTGGCATTGGAATAGTGCGAAAGCTCTTCTTTTTCGTGGTCGCGCAGCTTGATGTTTTCCTCTTTGATGCCGAGGCTTAAAAGGAAGTGCTTGCACTGGTCTTTCCAGTAGGAAAACCACGTTAAGTCCTCGCCCGGCTTGCAGAAAAACTCCAGCTCCATCTGCTCAAACTCACGTGTGCGGAAGGTGAAGTTGCCCGGCGTAATCTCATTGCGGAACGATTTCCCCACCTGGCCTATGCCAAACGGGATTTTTTTGCGGGTGGTGCGCTGCACATTTTTAAAGTTGACAAAAATGCCCTGCGCCGTTTCGGGGCGGAGGAAAATTTCTGACTTGGAATCCTCCGTCACACCCTGGAAGGTTTTAAACATCAAATTGAATTTGCGGATTTCGGTGTAATTGACCTTGCCGCATTTTGGGCAGGGGACCTGATGTTCCATCACAAACTGGAACATTTTGTCGCTGTCCCAGCCGTCCACCACCACGGTTTCCCCTTTGTCGTGGAAATAGTCCTCAATCAGCTTGTCGGCCCGAAACCGGCTTTTGCACTCCTTACAGTCCATTAAGGGATCGCTAAACCCCCCCACGTGGCCCGAGGCCACCCAGGTTTTCGGGTTCATCAAAATGGCGGCGTCCAGCCCCACGTTGTATTTGGATTCGTGGATAAACTTTTTCCACCACGCCCGTTTCACATTGTTTTTAAACTCCACGCCCAAAGGGCCGTAATCCCAAGTGTTTGCCAGCCCGCCGTAGATTTCCGAGCCGGGATACACATAGCCCCTGCTTTTGCAAAGCGCTACGATTTTTTCCATTGATTTATCGGTATTGACCATTGTTTCTGCCATTTCCTTTCCCAAAATGTAGACTTTTTTTCCGCGCACAATCATATAGATAGTTTAGCGAAAGCCGGGCGCTTTGTCAAGGCAAATTTTCTTTTCTTGGCACATTTGCCCAATTTTTTGTCCACGGAGGGTCTCATGGGAAATTCACCGTTTAAAAATGCATTTAAAATTGCCTGCTGTTTTGTCGGTTCGGTGATTGGCGCGGGGTTTGCGTCCGGGCAGGAGTTTGTGCAGTTTTTTTTAAAATACCAAACCGAAGGGCTCTACGGCCTTTTGATTGCCAGCGTGCTGTTTTTTGCATTTATTGTGTCGGTGCTGCTCCGGGTGTACCAGAGCAAGCTTTTCGGCTGCGCACAGTATTTGCGCCATGTGGCCGGCGGGTTTGGCGCAAAGGCGTTTCAAATTGTCATCTATTTATTCCTGTTTTCAGTGTTTTGCGTGATGACCGCGGGCAGCGGCGCCATGCTCCACCAGCAGTTTGCCGTCCCGCATTCATTCGGCATTGTTTTGATGGCGGCCATCTGCTTTCTCATCTTTCTCTTTGACGCACAGGGCGTTGTAAACGCCAATCTCGTCTTATCGCCGCTCATGGTGGTGGGGATCCTCACCGTCGGCATTTACACGCTCATCTATAAGAGCACGCCGGTGTTTTTCCAGTTTGACGAGCTGAAAAAAATCACCGACAACTGTGTGGTGGCGGCAATCGTCTATGTGAGCTACAACACCATGCCGCTCATCTCGGTTTTTACAGAGCTTAAAGCGTTTGTAAAAGACAAAAAGACCGTGCTGTGGTCAGCGCTTTTGGGCAGCGGTGCGCTCGCGGCAATTTGTCTGGTGCTGTGGGGCGTGCTAAGCTATTTTTACAGCGACGTGCATTTTTATGAGCTGCCTATGCTTGCGGTTACCGAAAAGCTGGGGTATGCCATGAATGTGCTCTATATCGCCGTGCTCTATATGGCAATGATTACAACTGCCGCATCGGCAGGGTTTGGGCTCATTAAGGCAATTGAGCGGCTTTTAAACCGACTTTTCCCAAAAACACCGCAATTTTTACTGCCGCTCCTGCTCTGCACAGCAGCCTGCCCGCTTTCGCAGTTTGGATTTTCCAGGCTGGTGGGGAGTTTGTATCCATTTTTTGGCTATGCCGGGCTTTTGGCGTTTATCTTAATCCTGTTGGACGGTGTACGGTGTTTTTTGGACAGCCGCCGGTAAATTTTCTTCTCGCTCTTGCAATACGAAAAAAAATCTGCTATACTAAATAAAAACGATAAACAGGGAGGAAATAGCGTTGACAGCAATTGAGCAAGCGGCGCTAAAGCTGACCTTTTTGGCAATGGAACAAGAAAAAATTGTGCTCAGTAAAACCTCGCGCACTGCATATATGCACGACCGGAACTTAAAAAATGCAAAGGCAATTGCCGTCTATTTTAAAAAGACCCTGTCTGAATTGCAAAAATATGGCTGTGCATTGCCCCCAAAAGCGCCAAATTGATGAAATTGGCCTTGACAGATTGGAAAAGCTCCTTTATAATATGGAGTAGACAAAAAACAGCGGGGTGTAGCGCAGCTGGTAGCGCGCCTGCTTTGGGAGCAGGATGCCGCAGGTTCAAGTCCTGTCACTCCGACCAGAAATCGTGGACAATATAGATGCCATCTAAATTGTCCCATTTTTATGCGGTTTTTGAGCATTTTTGCAAAAATCCAAGTGAGAAGTAAACAGTAGATGCCACCCCCGTTTGCACAGGACTTGAACGAGAGACACCTTAAAAACAGGGCGTTTTTCAATGATTTTGCAAAAGATCAACAGAGAAGAAAAAACACGAAATTCACATCGTGGACAATATGGATGACGCTCCCGTTGTTCTTAGATACGAACAGGAGACAATACAACTAAATACGATAAAGAGGACAGCAGTTTCTATAACAGAGATTGCTGTCTTTTTTACTACCATAAAAGTGTAGTTGTTAGAGAGTAACATTGTTGTTTTCAGTTAATAGATAAGAGAAGTTTAATTTATAATATAATCAATATCTTTTACAT
>JAJXRJ010000022.1 GCA_021629085.1 Oscillospiraceae bacterium
ATACCGAACTCATTCACAAGCAAATTAATATTATATTTTGTCTAAACTTTGGGGTTCACTTCAAAAAGGATGCGCTTTTTGATTTGCCGTTTTTAGTCTGCTTTTATGCAAACAATGGTGGTAATGATGGACGCAAGCACACGGAACGCGGTAAACCCGACCATAAACGCTGTAAAGCCAATGGACAGCGCGTTGAGGGCAGTGAGAATCATGGGGATGGCCATATACACTTGCGTGGAGAAAACCCCCACAAAAATTGCTTCCGCAACCCGAAGGCCCAAATAAACATATGCACCGATTATATTTTGCTTGAGCAGCTGCACCATGCAGAGGATGACCGCCAAGTTGACCGCCGCCAGCAAAAACCCGATGTTGCCGTGCACCAAAATAAAGTCGGCTATAATTGCGATGATATTTGCTACAATAATCACCCACAGCCAAACCTTTAACCCTTTTGACATTCTCTCATCTCCTATTTTTATGTTAATTGCCTGTGGGTATTATAGCATAAAGTTCAAAAAAACACAATACCATTTTTGGAAATTTGTCGGATGAATTTGACAAACCGTCCAAAAATGGTATAATCAAACAATGAGGTGAACACGATATGAATCTATCGATAAAGGACAAGCTGGTGTCCCACTGGAAAGGGATTGCGCTGTCAATTGCCGCACTCCTGCTCACAGTGGTTCTGGTGATGGTGGGGATGGCCTATTACCGCGCATTTCGCGGCATTGGCAGCGACTACCGCTTCAATTTGTTTGCAGGCGAAATCCTGGCGTATACCGGGGAGGAAACCACGCTTTCCATCCCGTCTAAAATTGCGGGGATGCCGGTAAAAAAGCTCGGCGCGCAGGCGTTTGAAAACAGCAGTCTCAAAACCGTAACCATTCCCGACAGCGTGACAGTGATTGACGACGGTTGTTTTTCAGGCTGTGCGGATCTGACAGAGGTCACCCTTCCAAACAACCTGTCCCGCATTGGGCACTATGCATTTTACGAGTGCGCGCTTTCGTCCCTTTCCCTGCCCGAGGGGGTCTCCTACATTGGCGAGGGCGCATTTTATGGCAATCAGATGCGCGAGGTCTCTTTGCCTGGATCAGTGGGAACCCTTTGTGCCCACACGTTTGGCAAATGTGAATCGCTTTTATCCGTCACATTTTCCGGGCCGGTTTCAGAAATTGGCGAGGGCGCATTTGCCGGCTGTACAGCGCTTGACGCGGTCTCCATCCCAGACGGGACAAAGTCCATTGGCGCGGCGGCATTTGCAGGGTGTACGGCCCTAAAGTCCATTGCCATCCCAGACAGCGTGCAGTCCATTGCCTGCAAAAGCCCTGCAGACGGAAGCGACGGCGCATTTGCAGGGTGTGAATCGCTTTTGTCCATCAAGCTTCCCGACGGTATTCGGGAAATTGGCGAACGCATGTTTTACAACTGCCAGAGCTTAAATTCGGTCACCATCCCAGACAGCGTGCAGTCCATTGGGCGCGAGGCGTTTGCCATGTGCGTGCGGCTTACCTCCATCCGCCTGCCGGACAGCGTGCGGGAAATGGACGGCAAGGATTACGGGGACGGGCGGGACGGCATTTTTTCCGGATGTGTGTCGCTCTCAGATGTCACCCTGTCAGAAAACACGGCCAACCTTGGCTATAAGATGTTTTATGGGTGTATTTCCCTTAAATCCATTGTTGTGCCGCAAAATGTGCAGACCATTGACAAATGGGCGTTTTTAGACTGTGCAGCGCTCACAGACGTGGTGTTAAAAAACAGCGAGACGAAAATTGACCCATCCGCGTTTGACAACTGCAAAAATGTGCAGATTTTCCGGTAATCCTCTCATTTTTCGGGCTGGCGCGCGGATAAAATTTCGCGGCCGGCCCAAATTTTTTGTTACAACCGAAAAAAAGGGCGGTATAATATATATTGGTGTTTGAAAAGCGGGGAGCATGCCCGTTTGAAACAAACGCAGAAAGGAACAAATATGAAAACTGGTTTGGTTTTGGAAGGCGGAGCCATCCGCACCATTTTTTCTTCCGGCGCCACAGACGCCATGCTTGACGCCGGCATTCTGTTTGACTATATTGTCGGCGTTTCGGCGGGCATTGCCTACGGCGTGAGCTATGCGTCCAGGCAGGTTGGGCGGAACTTGGAAATTTTGGAAAAATATGTAAATGACAAGCGCTATATGGGCGTACGGCACTTAATCAACCCCAAAAACCGGTCGTATTTTAACTTGGAGTTTATTTATTCCACCATCCCAAACGGCCTGGTGCCCTTTGACTACGACACGTTTGCAGCGTATCCCGGCGATATCGACGCGGTGGTGACCAACCTTCGCACAGGCCGGGCAGATTACAAGCCGGTGCCGCGGCGCGACGATAAATTTGAAATTTTGCAGGCCACCTGCGCGATGCCGCTGCTGTTTCAGCCCTTCTGCCTGGACGGCAACCTCTATCTGGACGGCGGCATTGCCGACCCCATCCCCTTCCGCCGGGCATTTTCGGTGGGGTGCGACAAGGTGGTGGTGGTGCTCACCCGGGAGCGGAGCTATCGGAAAAACGAGGGCAGGGTGCAGGCCCTGTTAAAACGCCGCTACCGTAAATACCCGGAATTTCAAGCGGCCATCGAGACGCGGTCGGCGCGCTATAACCAGACGCGTGAAGAACTGTTTGCCTTAGAAGCGGCGGGAAAGGTGTTTTTGTTAAACCCAGAGGATACCCAACATTTTTCGCGCACCGAGCGCGATCTGCAAAAAATCCGCGCCCTCTACAAAAGCGGCTATGACCATGCATCACAGCGTATGGCCCAGCTCAAAGAATTTTTAACAACCCCTTGACATATTCTGCCATGAATGGTAGTATATTTAAGAAAATTATGATAAATTCTTTAACTATTGAAAGGAGCCTATGACATGTCAACTTTTGAACAAGTGCAAAAAATTATTTCGGAAACATTAAACTGCGATTTGGAGGCGGTGACGGAAACCGCAAGCCTGATTGACGATTTGAATGCGGATTCGCTGGATGCAGTGGAGCTGAGCATGGAAATTGAAGAGGCGTTTGACATTGTGATTGAAGACGAAGACCTCTCAAACTTTAAAACCGCAGGCGACATTGTGAAATTCATTGACGCCAGGCAATCCAAGTAAAAGGATGAAACGTATGGATATCGAACATATCAAAGAACTGCTCCGGGCGTTTGACGCATCCAAGGCCACCAGCTTAAAGCTGGAGGACGACTGCGGGCGGCTGGAGCTTGTAAAGGAGCCTGCCGTGCTTTCTGCCGCGCTCCCCACAGCGCCCGCACAGCCCAAAAGCGCAGCTGCCACTGAGGAGAGTGCACCGCAGGACTTTCGCGGGACGCTTGTAAAATCCCCCATTGTGGGAATTGCATACCAAAGCGCCGAGCCCGGCGCCGCACCATTTGCAGTGGTGGGGCAGCGGGTGAAAAAGGGCCAGACGCTGTGCATCATTGAGGCGATGAAAATGTTTAACGACATCAAAGCGCCCTGTGACGGCGAAATCTTGTCTGTGCTGTTTGAAAACGGGCAGCTGGTGGAGTTTGATATGCCGCTTTATGAAATCGGGGTGTAGGCCATGCTAAAACGGATTCTCATTGCCAACCGCGGCGAAATTGCCGTACGGATTATCCGTGCGTGCCGGGAAATGAACATTGAAACCGTAGCTGTTTACTCCACCGCCGATGCAGATTCCCTGCACGTCAAGCTTGCGACCGACGCGGTGTGTATTGGCCCGGCTGAGTCTTCAGAGAGCTATCTAAACATGCAAAACATTGTCTCCGCGGCAGTGTGTGCCAACTGTGACGGCGTGCACCCGGGGTTTGGCTTTTTATCGGAAAATGCTGAGTTTGCCGCAATTTTGGAAAAATGCGGCATCAAATTTGTGGGCCCGTCGTCCGACGTGATCCGCAAAATGGGCGACAAGGCAGCGGCGCGAAAACTCATGCAGGAGCACGGCGTGCCGGTGGTGCCCGGTTCTGACGGGCTGGTGGATTCGGCAGAGAGCGCGCAGCGCATTGCGGATGAAATCGGCTATCCGGTGCTCATTAAGGCGGCGGCGGGCGGCGGCGGGCGCGGCATGCGCGTGGCCTATTCCAAAAAGGAGCTGCCAAACGCGTTTTACACTGCCAAAAATGAGGCCATTGCCTGCTTTGGTGACGGCAGCATGTACTTAGAAAAATTTGTGGAAAACCCCAAACACATCGAGTTCCAAGTGTTGGCTGATACGCATGGGAACGTCATCCATCTGGGCGAGCGCGAGTGTTCCATCCAGCGCAAAAACCAAAAGCTCATTGAAGAGACGCCCTCAAAAGCGGTAAACGACGGCTTGCGGAAAAAAATGGGCGACGCGGCAGTGATGGCCGCCAAAGCGTCGGGTTACACAAACGCCGGTACCGTGGAATTTATTGTAGACAAAGCCGGAAATTTCTATTTTATTGAAATGAACACCCGCATCCAGGTGGAGCACGGCGTGACGGAAATGGCCACCGGCGTGGACCTGGTGCGCGAGCAAATCCGCATTGCGTCGGACCTGCCGCTTACGTATGCGCAAAATGACATTGCGCTTACCGGCCACGTGATTGAATGCCGCATCAATGCAGAAGACCCGTTAAACAACTTTATGCCCTGCCCTGGCACGGTGGAATTCCTGCACTTCCCGGGCGGCTACAACGTGCGGGTGGATTCTGCACTTTACAGCGGCTGCACCATCAGCCCCTATTACGACTCCATGGTTGCCAAGGTGCTGGTAAAGGGGCGTACGCGCATGGAGGCCATTTACCGGATGCGCCGGGCGCTGGAGGAATTCCTCATTGACGGCGTAAAAACTAACTATGGGCTATTGTATCTTATTATGCACAATTTTGACTTTGTAAAAGGCCGGTATGACACCGGTTTTATTGAAAAGAACCACGACGCACTGCTCACCGAGGAGGCCATGAGCACCTCGCTGATTTAAACTGTAAAAAGGAGGCAGCAGGATATGGATTCCATTTTTTCCAAACGCAAATCCCGGCTGGACGTCATCAAATCGCTGCGTCCTTCCCGGGCAAAAAAGATCAACATCAACCTGCCCGAGGGGCTGTTTTTAAAATGCCCCGAATGCCAAACCGGCACCCCGCGCGAAACGCTGAGCGAACACTTTTACATCTGCCCCAAGTGCGGCAGCCATTTAAAAATCAGCGCGCACCGCAGGTTCAATATGCTGTTTGACGGCGCGCTTTATAAAGAGCTTTTTAAAAAAGAGGTGCGTGTAAACCCCATCTCATTTCCCGGCTATGAAAAAAAGCTGCAGGCGCAGGCGGAAAAAACCGGCCTTTCTGACGCGGCAGTGGTGGCGACAGGGGAAATCGGCGGGATCAAAGCGGTTGTGGCGGTGTTGGACTGCTCGTTTTTTATGGGCAGCATGGGGTGCGTTGTGGGTGAAAAAATCACCCGTGCGGTGGAATACGCACAAAAATATAAGCTCCCGCTTGTCATTTTTTCTGCAAGCGGCGGCGCGCGGATGCAGGAGGGCATCTATTCGCTGATGCAGATGGCAAAAACCAGCGCGGCAATCAAACGGTTTTCCGACGCGGGCGGGTTTTACCTCTCCTTTATCACCCATCCCACCACCGGCGGCGTGACGGCGAGCTTCGCGTTTCTGGGCGATATTATTTTGGCAGAGCCCGGCGCGCTCATCGGGTTTGCCGGGCCGCGCGTCATTGAGCAAACCATCCATCAGACGCTGCCCGAAGGGTTTCAAAAATCGGAATTTGTTTTGGAGCACGGCTTTTTAGACGCCATTGTTCCAAGGAGCAATATGAAAGCTGCCGTCGCGCAGCTGTTAAACCTTCATCAGAGACAGGCGGTGAAAGCATGAACCAATCCTTGACCGCACAGGAACGGGTGGCGCTTGCGCGGCATCCGGAACGCCCCAATGTGATGCAGTATATCGACGCATTGTTCACCGATTTTTTTGAGCTGCACGGCGACCGGCTGTTTGGCGACGACCAGGCAGTGGTAGGCGGCATTGCAAAATTTGGCGGTGTGAGCGTAACGGTAGTGGGGCATCAAAAGGGCAAAGATTTATCGGAAAATGTAAAATGCAACTTTGGCATGCCCAATCCCGAAGGCTACCGCAAGGCGCTGCGGCTGTTTTTGCAGGCGGAAAAATTTAACCGGCCGGTCATCACCTTTATCGACACACCGGGCGCGTATCCGGGTATGGAAGCCGAGGAGCGCGGGCAGGGCGAGGCCATTGCCAAAAACCTCTATTATTTAAGCAACCTTCGCGTTCCGGTGGTTTCGGTGGTTATTGGCGAGGGCGGCAGCGGCGGCGCACTGGCGCTGGGGGTTGCCGACAAGGTGATTATGCTGGAAAACGCCGTCTACTCGGTGCTTTCCCCCGAAGGGTTTGCGTCTATTTTGTGGAAGGATTCGCAAAGGAGCGGCGAGGCTTGCGAACTTATGAAACTCACCGCGGCGGATTTACACAAATTCGGCATTGCCGACCGGGTGGTGGAGGAGCCGGAGGGCGGCGCGCACACCAATGTTTCCAAAACGGTGGTATCCGTTTCGGCGGCAATCAAAGAAGAGCTGGACGCGCTTTTGCGGCTAAAGACGCCGGAGCTTTTGCGGCTCCGGGCAGAAAAATACCGGCGCATTGGCGCGGTGAATTTATAAAAAAGGAGGCAGGCGCACGCATTGCGTGCGCCGCATGCGGATATGGCGGGGATTAAAATTGAAGCAACCGGGCGGTATCTTCCGCAAACGGTGGTGACCAACGATATGCTTTCCACAGTTGTAGACACCAACGACGAATGGATTACCACCCGCACCGGCATCCATACGCGGCGCTTTGTTTCGGGTGACGACAACACGCTGTCCATGGCAGCAAAGGCCGCGCGGGACGCAATTGAAACAGGCGGCATTGACAAAAACCGCATTGGCACGGTGATTGTTTCCACCTTCACCGGCGACTATGCCACGCCTTCGGTGGCGTGCCTGCTGCAGCGCGAACTGGGGCTGCCAGAAGACATTGCGGCGTTTGATATCAGCGCGGCCTGCGCGGGGTTTGTGTACGCCCTGCACTTGGCGCACAGCCTGCTTTTGGCAAACCCCGACCAGCTCATTTTGCTGGTGGGCAGCGAGGTGCTCTCCAAGGCCACCAATTTTGACGACCGCGGCACCTGCATTTTGTTTGGCGACGGCGCGGGCGCGGCGGTGGTTTCGGCAAAAGAGGACGCCCCGTTCCGCTTTGTTTCGGGCGTCACCGGCTCAGATGAATTTGTGTTTTGCGGCGGCCTTAAAAACAGCGGGACCCCCTTTTCCAACGTGACAGCGCCAAGCCCGAACCCGTCCATCTTTATGAACGGGCGCGAGGTGTTTAAATTTGCGGTGGACAGCATGGTAAAAGGCATCCATGCGCTGGAATCCGACATGCCGGGTGCACCCGACTACTATATTTCGCATCAGGCCAATTCCCGGATCATCCATTCGGCGGCCAAAAAGCTGGGCGTGCCGGAGGAGAAGTTTTACACCAACATCGGCCGCTATGGGAACACGTCTTCCGCAAGCATTCCCATCGCCATGGACGAAATGCACAAAGCCGGGCTCTTAAAAGAAGGCATGCGCCTGATTTTAGTGGGGTTTGGCGGCGGGCTCACCTATGGCGCGGCGTATTTTATATGGTAAGGAGGCCAACATGAACACAATCGCAAGCTTATTACATATCAAATATCCGCTCATCCAGGGCGGGATGGCAAATATTGCAACGGGCGCGTTTGCCGCGGCGGTTTCAAACGCGGGCGGGCTGGGGCTCATTGCCGCGGGCGGCATGGAGCCGGAGGCTTTGCGCGAGCACATCCAAACGGCAAAACAGCTTACCCAGCACCCGTTTGGCGTAAACATCATGCTCATGCACCCAAAGGCGGAAGAAATTGCGAAAATTGTTGTGGAAGAGGGCGTTTCGGTGGTGACCACCGGCGCAGGGAACCCGGAAAAATATATGAAGGACTGGAAGGCCGCGGGGATTACCGTGATGCCGGTGGTGCCCAGCGTTGCGCTGGCAAAGCGCATGGAGCGCGCGGGCGCGGACGCAGTGATTGCAGAGGGCACCGAGAGCGGCGGGCACGTGGGCGAGATGACCACCATGGCGCTGGTGCCGCAGGTGGTGGACGCAGTTTCCATCCCCGTGGTGGCGGCGGGCGGCATTGCAGACGGGCGGCAGCTTTTGGCGGCGTTTGCGCTGGGCGCGTCCGGCGTGCAGGTGGGCACCTGTTTGCTGGTATCGGAGGAGTGCCCCATCCACGAAAACTATAAAAACGCTGTGTTAAAAGCGTCGGACACCGGCACCATTGTGACAGGCCGCATTGCGGGCGTGCCGGTGCGGATTTTGAAAAACAAAATGGCGCGGGAATATGTGAAGCGCGAAAAAGAGGGAGCAGACAAATTAGAGCTGGAACAGTTTACGCTGGGCAGCCTACGGCGCGCCGTGTTTGACGGCGACACCGACACCGGGTCCCTCATGGCAGGCCAGGTGAGTGGCATGTGCAAACAGATCCGTCCGGTCAAAGCCATCATAACGGATTTGTTTGCCGGATATGAAACCGCGCTTGCAAACCTTGTGCGCAAGGAGGACGAAACAGCATGAAGCTTGCATTTTTATATGCCGGGCAGGGCAGCCAAAAGGCGGGCATGGGGCGCGATTTTTACGAGGCATACCCAAGCATCCGTCCATTGTTTGAAAGCGCATCCTTGGAGTTTGACCTAAAAACCATGTGCTTTGAAAACCCAGACGGCAAGCTCGACCAGACGCGTTACACCCAGCCCTGCATGGTGGCGTTTGCCGCGGCAGTGACGCAGCTGTTTTATGAAAACGGCATTGTGCCGGACGCGGCGGCAGGCTTAAGTTTGGGCGAATATTCCGCGCTCCACGCCGCGGGCGTGTTTGACGCACAGACGGCCATTTCGCTCACTGCCTACCGGGGAGCGGTGATGGAGGAAACCACCCGGGGTATGGACAGCAAAATGGTGGCAGTGCTCGGCCTTGCGCGGGAAAAGGTGGAGCGTTCGGTGCAGCAGGCAGACGGCGCGGTGGACATTGCAAACATCAACTGCACCGGGCAGATTGTAATTGGCGGCGAAGCGGCGGCAGTGGACCGCGCGGCGGACATTGCAAAAATGCTTGGCGCAAAGCGGTGCCTGCCTTTAAACGTGAGCGGCCCCTTCCACACCCGGTTTATGGAGGAGGCGTCCCAGCTTTTGTCTGAAAAGCTCAGGCAAACCCCATTTTTGGAACCAAAGTTCCCTGTCTATCACAACGTAACCGGCGGCGCGCTTGCAGACGGCATGTCCATCAAAGAGGCGCTGGTATTGCAAATCAAGCGGCCGGTACAGTTTGAAGCCACCCTGTTAAACCTTGCAGACGACGGGTTTGACACCGTGGTGGAGATTGGCCCGGGCAAGGTGCTGTCCGGCTTTGTGCGCAAAACCGCGCCGCAGCTAAAGGCGGTCTCTGTAGAAACGGCAGCGGAATTTTTAAACGCATTAACCGCTTTGAAAGGGGGCAGTGCACAATGAGGACTGTGATTGTCACAGGCGGCGGCCGGGGCATTGGCCGTGCCATTTGTGTAAAATTTGCCAAAGAGGGCGCAAACATTGTCATCAACTACGCGGGCAACAGCGCCGCTGCACAGGTGACCGAGGCCATGTGCCAAACGCTGGGCGCAAAAACCGCGCTGTATCAGGCTGACGTGTCCAATTTTGAAGCGGCGGGCGCGCTGGTCGATTTTTGCGTGAAAACCTTTGGTTCGCTGGATGTTTTGGTCAACAATGCCGGCATCACGCAGGATGCGCTGCTATTACGCATGAAAGAGGAGCAGTTTGACCGGGTGCTGGACGTCAATTTAAAGGGCACGTTTAACACCATCAGGCACGCAAGCCGCATTTTGGCAAAACAGCGCGGCGGGCGGATTATCAACCTCACAAGCGTTGTGGGGCAGACAGGCAACGCCGGGCAGGCGAACTACGCCGCGTCCAAGGCGGGCGTCATCGGGCTCACCAAGGCGTGCGCCAAGGAGCTGGCGTCCCGGAATGTGACGGTCAACGCTGTGGCGCCGGGGTTTATTGAAACCGACATGACCGGCGCGCTCAAGGAAGAAATTTGCCAGGAGATGTTAAAAAGCATTCCGCTGTCCCGGTTTGGAAAACCCGAGGACGTTGCCGAGGCAGTGTATTTTCTCGCGTCCGAGGGCGCGGGCTATATCACCGGGCAAGTGTTGGGCGTAAGCGGCGGCATGCTGATGTAGGAGGAGATTTGGATGGAAAAACGAGTGGTGATTACAGGCATGGGCGCGGTGTCGCCGGTGGGCAACAGCGTGCCTGAGCTGTGGGAAAATATCAAAAACGGCGTGTGCGGCATTGGCCCCATTACGCAGTTTGACGCGTCCGCGCACAAGGCAAAGCTTGCGGGCGAGGTAAAAATTGATTTGGACGCATACATCCCCAAGGCGGAGTCCCGCCGGATGGACCGGTTTACGCAGTTTGCTGTGATTGCGGCAAACGAGGCGTACCAAACAAGCGGTATCTGCAAAGAAAATACGGATTTCACCCGCTGCGGCGTGCTCATCTCTTCGGGCATTGGCGGCATGTCCACCATTGAACGCGAACACGCCCGGGGAATGGAGCGCGGGTTTGACCGTGTGTCCCCGTTTTTTATCCCCATGACCATTTCCAACATGGCGGCGGGCTACATTGCCATCAACACCGGGTTTCAGGGGTATTGCGGCTGTTCGGTGACCGCCTGTGCGGGCGGGAGCTATGCCATTGGCGACGCGTTCCGGCAAATCCGGCACGGCTATGCCGATGTAATGCTTGCGGGCGGCGCGGAGGCGTGCATTACGCCGCTGGCCATCGGCGGGTTTACCTCTATGAAAGCGCTCAATGAAACAGACGATGTCAGCCGCGCATCCATCCCGTTTGACGCAGAGCGCGCGGGATTTATCATGGGCGAGGGCGCGGGCTGTTTGATGCTGGAAGAACTGGAGCACGCAAAGAAACGCGGCGCCACCATTTATGGGGAGCTTGTAGGCTATGGCGCCACCTGTGACGCCTATCACATCACAGCGCCGTCGCCAAACGGCGAGGGCGGCGCAAATTGCATGGCGCAGGCGCTTTTGGACGCGGGCATCCGGCCGGAGGATGTGGACTACATCAACGCGCACGGCACCTCCACGCCCATGAATGACAAGTGCGAAACCGCGGCAATCAAGGCGGTGTTTGGCGAATCTGCCAGCCGTGTGGCGGTGAGCTCCACCAAGTCTATGACCGCGCACATGCTGGGCGCGGCGGGCGCAGTGGAAGCAATCATTTGCACCATGGCGGTCAAAGAAGGGTTTATCCCCCCCACCATTCACTATCAAACGCCGGATGCAGACTGTGATTTGGACGTGGTGCCAAACGTGGGCCGCAAGCAGCCGGTGCGCTATGCCATTTCAAACTCGCTGGGGTTTGGCGGGCACAATGCCACCCTGGTGTTTCATCACTACGAATAAACGAGGTGCTTTTATGGAATTAAATTCCAATGAAATTCAGGCCATCCTGCCCCACCGCTATCCGTTTTTGCTGGTAGATCAAATTAAAGACTACGTGCCTGGTCAGTGGGCAGACGGCGTAAAATGCGTCACTGCCAACGAAATGCACTTTTTAGGGCATTTCCCGTCCTATCACGTCATGCCGGGCGTGCTCATTTTAGAGGCGCTCATGCAAACCGGCGCGGTGGCCATTTTGACTTGTGAGGAAAACAAAGGGAAAATTGCAGTGGTGGGCGGCATTAAAAACGCACGGTTTAAATATCAGGTGCGTCCGGGCGATAAGCTGGACCTCCACTGTGAAATTGTGAAACAAAAGGGGCCCATCGGCATTGGCAGCGGCATTGCAAAGGTGGACGGCAAAACCGCCGCAACAGCGGAATTCACCTTTGCCATCCAGTAAAGGGGGTGCAGGGCTTCCCTCGTTTTATGCTGGAACAATCCTTTTTAGATATTTACACAAAATTTAAATTACAGTTTTACAGAAAAATTTTTAACCGGTTTGAATCGCGCGAGGCAACGCTCACCGCAGTGGAAACCTTTTGCGTGGAGGCCATTTATGCGCTGGGACAGCCCACTGTGAACGAATTTGCGCACTTTGTGCAGATTTCCCCTGCAAACGCCGCCTACAAGGTGAACAACCTCATCAAGAAAGGGTATGTCATAAAAGAGCGTTCCCAGGCGGATAAGCGCGAATATCACCTTTTGGTGACCGAGAAATTTATGGACTATTACGGCCTGAGCGCCGGCTATGTCGAGGTGGTGTCGGCACGCATCCGTAAGCGGTTTCCCAAAGACGATATCCAAAAGCTGGAGCAGATTTTAAAAATTGTGGATGAAGAGCTCATGGCAGAGCTGCCCAGTTGTAAAAATCCCAAACCGGCAGATTAAAAAAGCGTGATACAAAAAAAGCGTGATACAAAAATTTGTATCACGCTTTTTATTTACGGTAAAATGTTTCCCGCCGCGCGGTAAATCTCATACCACTCTTCCCGCGTCAGCTCAAAGTCGCTGGCCTTACAAATATCGCGCACCCGCTGGTGGTTGGCAGACCCAATAATGGGCTGCATTTTTGCAGGATGCCGCAAAATCCACGCCACTGCAATGGCGGAATTGGACACCGCATATTTTTCCGCAAGCTTTGAAATGACCGCATTGAGCTCTGGGAATTTGGGATTGTCTAAAAACACGCCCTCAAAAAAGCCGTACTGGAAGGGAGACCACGGCTGGATGGTGATGTCGTTGAGCCGGCAATAGTCCAGCACGCCGCCATCGCGGTTGATTGCCGCATCGTCGCCCATATTCACGTGAATCCCTGCATCCAGCATAGTGCTGTGCATAATGCTAAACTGGAGCTGGTTGATGCAAATGGGCTGGCGGACATATTTTTTAAGCAGCGCAATCTGTCCGGGATTTTGATTGGACACGCCAAAATAGCGCACCTTGCCTGCTAAAAACAGTTCGTCAAACGCCGCCGCAACCTCTTCCGGCTCCATCAGCGCGTCCGGGCGGTGGAGCAGCAAAACGTCCACATGGTCGGTACCCAGCCGCGAAAGCGACCCATTTACCGCTTCCAAAATGTACGTCTTGGAAAAGTCAAACGTGCCATTGTCCTTGCGGATGCCGCATTTGGTTTGGATGAACAGCTTGTCGCGCAGGCCTGGGCGCCTCTTTAGCGCGGCGCCAAACTTCTCTTCGCACACACCGCCGCCGTAAATATCTGCATGGTCAAAAAAATTGATCCCTGAGGCAAGCGCTGCGTCAATGAGCGTGTCAATCTCGGCGTCGTCCATTTTGGAAATCCGCATACAGCCCAGCGCAATTTGTGAGCAAGATAGTTCGGTATCGTTGATTTTAATATATTTCATAGGTTCCTCCTAAAAAGGCAAAATCCCCCTCTGGGCAAAAGTTTTTTAAAGAGGGGGATGGGCTTTTAAATTTTGGCTTTTTTGTCGCCCCGAAACATGGTCCAAAAAGAGCTGGCAAGGAATACGGACGAATAGGTGCCGCATATGATGCCGATGATGATGGGGAGCGCAAACTGGCGTACCGATGTGACGCCCAAAATATACACCATGACAATGGTGAGAAGCGTGGTGACCGAGGTGTTAATCGCACGTGTCATGGACTGCCAAATACTCTTATTGGCAATTTCTTTAAACGATTCTTTCTTTAAGTATCTTGTATTTTCACGGATGCGGTCAAATACAACAATGGTAGCGTTGATGGAATAACCCAAAATGGTGAGCAATGCCGCAATAAACGAGGTGCCGACCGGCAGCTGGAAGATGGCATAGATCGAGAGCATGATCAGTAAATCATGCACCAGGGCAAGAACTGCCGACAGGCCGGAAAGCAGCTCAAACCGGAAGGTGATGTACACCAGCATCAGAAGCGCCGCAATGACCACTGCAGTGATTGCATTGCGCCACAGCTCAGCGCCCACCGTCGCGCTCACTTTGTCCTCCGAGCTGATACGGATTCTGCCAAAGTGATCCGCCAGCGCGGTTTTTACGTTGGACGCATGCTCCGTGTCCAATTCGTTGAGCTTCAAAACAAAACCGTCTTCCGATTTTACTACGCTGGATACGGTGACGCCTTCTATCCCCTTTAAAACATCACGCACTTCGTTCTCGTTAAATTCATAGGTATCCTTCACCGGCGTTTTGTCGGAAACGACCAGCTGGGTTTTAACCAGTGTATCTTCTGCCGTCTCTCCGGCTGCAGCGGATGCGTTTTCCGGATTCTCCGCCGCTTCGCCGCCCTGCGCTGCATCTGTACTTTCATCGCCCTGGGCTGCTTCGGCATTTTCCGCCGCTTCGGCAGGATTTTCCGCTCCCTCTGCAGGCGTGAGCGCCTCACCGCCGTCTACTTGTGCCGTGGCATCGGGATCTGCACTGGTGACTACCTTTACCGCCATGGTATAACCGCCGGTAAAGTCAATATCGGCGTTAAACCCACCGTTGATAAAGTAAAATACAACGCCAAGAAGAATGATGACTGCCGGTATTGTGAAAAAAATGCCTTTCTTATCTATAATATTAAACATCTAAAACCCCTCCTTACGCGCTGTAAAGCTTTGTGTTTTTAATGTTGAACCCAATGAGCTGCTTTAACAGGAACTTGGTGACCACAATCGCCGTAAACATGCTGACAAGCGTACCAATAAACAGGGTGACCGCAAAGCCCTTGATGCTGCCCGTACCAAAGAAATACAAGACTGCCGCAGCAATCATGGTGGTGACATTGGCGTCCAAAATTGCGGTAAACGCACGTTTGAACCCAGCGTCGACCGAAGCGCGCAGCGTTTTGCCCAGCCGCAGCTCGTCCTTGACGCGCTCAAAAATAATAACGTTGGCGTCAACCGCTGTGCCAATGGTCAAGATGATACCCGCTATTCCCGGCAGTGTGAGGTTGATTTTAAAGAACCCTAAAATGAGCGCCACAATGGTGATATACCCAACCAGCGCAATATCTGCAATGAGCCCGCAAAGCCGGTAAAATACCAGCATGAAAACCATGACCAAAATCAGGCCGATAAACCCTGCCTGCACGCTTTTGGAAAGCGCCTCTTCCCCCAGCTGTGCGCCAACCGTGCGGCTTTCCACCACCTTTAATGCAAAGGGGAGCTGGCCCGACTGGATCTGGCTGGCAAGCGTTTTTGCGCTCTCCGCGTCAAAATCGCCGCTGATATAGCATTCCGGGCTGTCAATCACAGTGGAGACCGTTGGCCGGGAAATGGAAACGTCGTCCAAGAAAATTTCAATGTAATTTTCGCCCGCTGGATAATCCTTCACCCGCGCGGTTGCCTCTGCAAATTTTTCCTGGCCCTCGCTTGTGAGCTCTAAGCGCACAATGTGCTCCTTTGCGCCAGAATTGACCGCGTCATATGCCGCTGTGGCGCTTTTCACATCTTCGCCGCCGGTTAACACCTCGTTTCCGTCTTTATCGCGGAATGCCAGCTTCGCGGTAGAGCCCAGAAGGTCGATTGCCGCCTGGGTGTCCATCACAGCAGGGATTTCCACCCGCACACGGCGGTCGCCCTGCCGCGCTGTCGTGGCCTCAAAATAGCCCTGCGAATCCAAACGGTTTCGCAAAACCGCCTCCGCTGCGGCAATGTCGTTTTCCGTCACTTCCTCGCCTTCGGCCACATCCGCTTCAAACAAAATGGAGGCGCCGCCTGCAAGGTCCATCCCTTTGCGGATTCCATTTTCCTCGTCCATAACATTCGTAATGGTATAGTCGCCAATTGTGATGCCAAACGCCGCTATGTAGGCCAGCACGGCAATCACAATGACGACGATACTAAACTTCGCTATGCTCTTTGATTTCATTGGTCGTTCCTCCTTGTGAGACATACATGCATTTATTATATGCTTAATTTTTTACGAAGTCAATATAAAGTTTTTTAAAAAACCGCAAAAATTTTACTAAAGCTTTGCACCGTTGATGACCAGGCTGAACCGGCAGCCGAGAAAATCGGCGGCGCGGCGGCACATGAGCATACGCGCCAGAAAAATTTCAAAGTAGTCCAGCGGCGGGCAGATGGTGTCGTCAATTTTGAGCTTTAATAAAATCTCCTTTTTTTCGCAGTTGACCTCCAGCTCAGAGGTCTCCACGGCATAGTTGACGCGGTCGTGGATGTCAAATGTGGAAAAGTCGGTATTGCGCACCCGGCTGCGGCGCACGTCTCCCTTGTCGGCCAAAATGAGCGCCGCGCTCACCGCGCTCACCGCGCTGCCCGTGCCCTCGTCGTGATTGCCGATGGCGCCCACCAGCGTACAGATTTCCTCCGGGTCCGCGCCTAAGCCGCTTAATATGGTAAACGCCATGATCGCGCCGGTTTGCGCGTGGTCGACGCGGTTTACCACATTGCCGATGTCGTGCAGGTAGCCCGCAATTTTGGCAAGCTCCACCTCTCTAGCCGGGTAGCCCAGATTAAAAAGCACGCCGCCCGCAACCTCGCTCACAAGCTTTGCGTGCGCGGCCGAATGGTCGGTGATTCCCAAAACGCCCAAAAGCTCGTTTCCCTTTTTAATATAGGTGTTGACCGCCTCGTTCTTTACGATTTCTTCATACGAAATCATATATCCCATCCTCTATTGCCGGTTATCGGCCAGCTGTGCCGCAATGTACATCGCACACTCCACCCGCTTGCGCTCCAGCTCGCAGGAGATCTTGTGCGGCTTGTCGATATCGCCGTTAAAGTGCTGTGCGTTGGCAAGGCACCCGCCGCTGCAGTAAAATTTGGCCCAGCAGTCTTTGCAGTCTTGTTTGGTGTACACATTGGACTTCATAAATTTATCCCGGATTTTTTTGTCAAACGCACCGGTGTGCACATTGCCCATCAAAAATGCAGGGTCGGACGCAAACTGGTGGCAGGGATAGATATCGCCGTCCGGCGTAACCGCCACATATTCGTGCCCGCAGCCGCAGCCCGAAAGCCGCTTATACGCACAGGGGCCCTGGTCAAAGTCCATCATAAAGTGGAAAAAATTGAACCCCTTGCCCGCTTTTTTGCGCCGCACATATTCCTTTGCCAGCGCCTCATATTCGCCAAACAGCACCGGCAGATGCGCCTCCTTAATGGCATATTCGCTCTCGTCCGGCAGCACCACCGGCTCCACCGACGTCTGCAAAAACCCCAAATCCGCCAGATGCAGCACATCCTTTGAAAAGTCGAGGTTGTTTGCCGTAAACGTGCCGCGGACATAGTAGTTGTCCTGATTGCGCGCATCGGCAATCTTTTGAAATTTGGGTAAAATGTAATCATAGCTGCCCTTGCCGTTGGGCGTCTGCCTCATCTTATCATTGACCTGTTTGCGCCCGTCTATACTCAGCACCACATTCCCCATATTTTCATTGATGTAATCTGAAATTTCGTCATCTAACAGCATGCCGTTTGTGGTGATGGTAAAGCGGAAGTGCTTGCCGTGGAGTTCCCCCTGCGCTTTGGCGTATTCGGTAATCGCCTTTACCACATCAAAATTCATAAGCGGCTCGCCGCCAAAATAGTCGATTTCAATATTTTTGCGGTTGCCTGAGTGGGCAATGACAAAATCAATGGCTTTTTTGCCGGTTTCCTCATCCATCATCTTGCGCGCGCCGCCGTACTGCCCCGCATCTGCAAAGCAGTAGGCGCACCGAAGGTTGCAGTCGTGCGTGATGTGCAGGCACAATGCTTTTACCACCGACTGCTTGTCCCAGTTTTTGGCAATCTCCGCATAGATGTCTTTGGAAAACAGCATATTTTTGCGCTTTAATTCCATAAGGTCTGAAAACGCCTCGTTTAGCGTATCCTCGCCGTGTATCCCTGCCAGCGCCGAGATTGCAGCCGCAGGCAGCGCATCTGTGGTTTCGTCCACATAGTCCAGCAAATCGTACGCCGCCCGGTCCACACAGTGCACCGCGCCGCTGTATACATCCGCAACCATGGTTTGGCCTAAAATTTCAAATTTATGTATCATAAAAAACCTTCCCTTTTCGGTTCAAAGGCGCGGTTACAACCATAACCGCGCCTAAGTGTTTGCTTTATTCTTTGTTTTGGCTTTCGCACTTTTGGTTTGCAACTGTGCAAGATGTTTTGCAGGCCGACTGGCAAGATGTTTGGCACTCACCGCAGCCGCCCTTTTTCAAGCTGCCCGAAAGCGCCGCTGAATTGATGGTTTTTACGTGTTTCATATAAACCTTCCTCCTATGTTAATTCTTTTTTAAATTGATTCCAATAATGCCGCCAAACGCGCCAAACACAAATCCCGATATCAGCATGGAAACCACGTTGAGCCCAAAGTTAAGCCCGTTTAGCGTAACCGCGCCAATGAGATAGAGAATGACGACGTAAAGCACGCCCATTGCCGCGCCGTGCAGCCAGCCCTTGGTGCGGGCGCGCCGCGCAACGCTTGCGCCGGCAATGATGATGGACAGCACCGTGATGACGGTGATAACCACGTTGACAGCGGATTCTGGAAAATTGGTGTATGTGACGACTGCCGCTAAAATGAGAAACAGGATGACGGCAAAGCCGTAGGAAATCAAAAGCCCCCGCAAAACAGATTTGATCCCCAGGGCGCTGGGCGCCTTTGCGTCGGCAACACCAGTAAATTCGAGCTTGCTCATAAAATCCCTCCAAGCCTAAGCTTTCGCGCTTTTAGTAAAGCTTATTTTTGGAAATGGGAAATTATGACAACTTTATGCCTCCGCGGGCTTTTCCACCTCGCGCACTGCCCAGCGTGCAATTTTAATGCTGGATTTCTGCTCGCCGGTGCCGCTTTCTAATATGAGTGTGTCGTCCTTAATGGACACAATCTTTCCATAAATACCGCCAATGGTAATGATTCTATCTCCAACCACAAGCTGGGAAAGCATTTCTTTTGTCAGCTTGTCTTTTTTGCGCTGCGGGCGGATTAAGATAAAATACAGCACCGCAATCATCAAAATCGGCATCAGAATCATAGAGTACATATCTGCGCCATTTTGCATGGTTACCACCTCCAACTAAATTTTTATCACACTGTAGGATATTATACCTTGTTTTCCAATATTTTGCAAGGGTTTTTTAAAATCCCGTGCCAATGAAGCGTATATTTCTCCGTTCGTTATGCCTTTGTCCGCCGATAGAGGAGTGTGAGCACTGCCAAAAGCAGTGCCAGGCTGACGCCCAGCGTGAGCAGGACAGCCCATCCATACGGCATGCCAAAGCTTTGCGTGAACCCGGCCAGGATAAACCCCACAAGGCACACCGCCGCAACGGTGAGCGCATAGGGGATTTGGGTGGAAACGTGCTCCATGTGCGGGCACTGCGCGCCGGTGGACGCCATAATGGTGGTATCGGAAATGGGCGAGATGTGGTCGCCGCACACCGCGCCGGCCAAAACCGCCGCCACAGAGATGACCAAAATGGTGCTGTTTTGCGCAAAAGCCGGCACCACAATGGGGATCAAAATGCCAAACGTCCCCCACGACGTGCCTGTGGAAAATGCCAGCCCCAGCGCAATCAAGAAGAAGATGGCAGGTAAAATGGTGTGCGCAATGTTATATTTTTCCACCAGTTCGCCCACATACACGCCGGTCTGCAAATAGTCGCAGCAAATGCTGCTTAGCGTCCACGCCAAAAGGAGGATGAGCAGCGCGGGCACCATGGCGCGAAAGCCGTCCACAATGCTTTCAGCAAACGCCCGGAACGTCATCACGCGCCCCAGCATATAGAGCACAAAGGTGATAACGAGGGTGGTAAACGCACCCAAAACCAGCGCCGTAGGCGCATCACAGCCGGCAAACGCCTGCACAAGCGACACGCCGCCGCCAAAAAACCCACCGGTGTAAATCATAAATGCGACAGAGGAGACAATTAACGCCGCAATGGGGATGACAAGGTCCATCACGCGCCCCGGTCTGCCGTCCTTTTTTGGAATGTCTCCGCCCGCTGGCCCTTTTACCGCGGCGTCCTTTCCCTCTGCCGCGTGTTTCTTCATGGTGCCAAAGTCAAAATCATACACCACAAGCACCACCAGCATCGTAAGGGTGAGCAGGGCGTAGAGGTTAAACGGGATGGTTTTTAAAAACAGCGTGAACCCATCCATGCCGCTGCCCTGGGGGAGCGACGACCCCACTGCTGCCGCCCAGCTGGAGATGGGGGCGATGATGCACACCGGCGCAGCGGTTGCGTCAATGATATACGCAAGCTTTGCCCGGGTGATGTGGTATTTGTCGGTGATGGGCTGCATGATGGTGCCCACGGTCAGGCAGTTGAAATAGTCGTCCACAAAAATGAGCGATCCAAGCCCGATGGTTGCGCCCAGCGCGCCCCTGCGCGACCGGATTGTTTTGGTGGCCCAGACGCCGTATGCGCGTGAGGCGCCCGATTTGTTCATGACAGACACCAAAATGCCCAGCAGCACCAAAAACACCAAAATGGAAAAGTTTCCGCCAGCGGCTTTTTCGCCCATCACCTGGAAGGCGGTTTCCACCGCGCCCAGCACGTGAAACCCCGTGTAAAACAGCGCGCCCGCCAAAATCCCCACCAAAAGCGAGACATACACCTCCTTTGTGATAAGCGCAAGCGCAATCGCTATGATGGGCGGCACCACCGACCAGACGGTATTGACCATGCCGTTTCCTCCTTTGTAAAAGACTGTCATTTGTTTTATCCTATCATGAGTTTGTGCAATGTGCAATAAAAAAAGCACAAAAACAAAAATTTTTGTGCATTAAATCATTTTGGAGATCTCTTTTTTGAGCCGCACAATGATGCGCTTTTCCAGCCGGGAGATATACGACTGGGAAATACCCAAAAGCGAGGCGACCTCTTTTTGCGTTTTGGCCACGCCGGTTTTTACGCCAAACCGCAGCTCCATAATTTTGCGCTCGCGGGAAGACAGGCGGTCCAGGGCAATTTCCAAAAGCTGTTTGTCCACCTCATTCTCCAAGCCCTGGTAGATAAGGTCGCCGTCGGTGCCCAAAATATCGGAAAGGAGCAGCTCGTTGCCATCCCAATCCACGTTTAACGGCTCATCAATGGAAATTTCCACCCGGTGGTTGGCGTTTTTGCGCAAATACATCAAAATTTCATTTTCAATGCACCGCGATGCATAGGTGGCAAGCTTGATTTTTTTGTCGGGCTTAAAGGTGTTGATGGCCTTGATAAGCCCAATGGTGCCGATGGAGATGAGGTCCTCCACGCCCACGCCGGTATTTTCAAACTTTTTTGCAATGTATACCACCAGCCGCAGGTTGCGCTCAATGAGCACGGGCTTTACCTCGCCGGGATTGTCGGCAAGCCGCAAAATAAGCGCCGCCTCTTCTTCTTTGTCCAGCGGCGGCGGCAGGGCGGTGGAGCCGCCAATGTAGTGGGTTTCGTCGCGCACAAACAGGCTTTTTAGTTTTGCGGCCAGGCCGCGTATCAAGGTCTCTAAGCGGTTCATGGTATCTCTCCTCAAAGGATAATTTCCGGATTTAACAGCGCGTTGTAGCTGTGGTTTTTGGAAAGCGGCTGGTTGTAAATGCCCACCGTCACATCGGTGCGGCTTTTGTTTTCCACGGTAATAAAGTCGGGCCGAAACCCCAAAAGCAGGCCATTTTGTGCGCCCAGCGACGTAAATGGGATCAGCCGGAACCGGCTGCTTAAGCCCGCATCCGCCACTGCGGCGGTGATGGTTTCCAAATCGTCCTGCCGGTTGTTTTGATACACATCCAGAATTTCGCCGGGCAGTAAATTTTTCAGCCCATCAAACTCTGCCACCACCACGGGGTTGTGGCTCAGCGGGTCTTCCAGCAGGTTGCCGGTGTCAACCAAAGCGGAGAGCGACGCGCGCTTTTCACCAAACTGCACCGTAACCGCCTTGTATTCCGCGGCGCGGTTGAAGCGGTACACCTTAAGCGCCAGCTTGATGATGCCATACGCCGCGCCGGTGGACAAAAACAGCACCTTCCACGGCAGGTTGAAATAAAAAATGCCGTTGCTTAAAATGGTGCCGGTTTTCACCCCGGCGCCGGTGAAATAGAGCAGTGCGAGCGTGACGCCGCCCAAAATAAACGACGCAAGATAAAATGTAATGACCGTGCGCACATAGGGCCGGACATGGTCGGTTTTAAACGCGGCAAGCACAATCAACAGCGACATCGAAAGCTTTGCGGGCACCACGTAAAGAGCCTTTAGCTGCGGAAAAAACATAAAACAGGCATACACTGCGCCAAGCCCTGCGCCCAGGGCAAACCGAAGTTTGCCGGGCCTTCTTTTGGCAAGGTAAGCAGTGATGTAGAGCAGTAAAAAATTGATGAAAAAATTCACCATAAACAGCACATCTATGTATACAACCGGCTTCAAACAAGGCCCCCCTTTTTTCGCAAAATAGAATTCTACAAACTATGTATATGCCTATTATAGCACCCCTATGCGGAAAAAAACGTCGAAACGGCGGGGAGAAACAATTTCAACAGACGTTTCTTTTCATAAAGAATAAGACCCGGCGCAAAGGATTCCCCTTTTTCGCCGGGTCTTTGTCAACCCACAATGTCAACATCGCCAATCTGCTCTTGCACCAATGCGCTTTCATATTTGTCAATGATGCGGCTTTGCATCTCCTCACGCATTTCCATATTGATGGGATGCGCAATGTCTTTAAACTCGTTTTCGGGCGTTTTTCTGCTGGGCATGGCGATAAACAGCTTGTCCTGCCCTTCGATGATTTTTATGTCATGCACAACAAAGCAATTGTCAAAGGTGACCGAAACCACTGCTTTCATTTTGCCCTCCTGCGCAATTTGCCGAATCCGGATATCTGTAATTTCCAATGTGAGAACCTCCTGAACATTTTGGTTTTACAACATTAGAATTTGCAGTTATCCTTCTTTTATTCAATTTTTTTGCGATTTTTTTAATAGCACAAAAACGCCAATCAGCATGATGGCGGGAAACAGCACCATCGTCAGCATGCCGGCCTTGAGGCTGACCTCCGTGATGGTTTGGCCCAAAAACGCCCAGGCAGAAACGTCTATGGATGCACTTTGCACTTTTTCGGAAATAACGCCCACAAGCGCCGGGCCCACCGTGCAGCCCGCATCGCCCGCGAGCGCCAGCATGGCAAACATGGCCGTGCCGCCCTGCGGATAGCACTGGGCGGAGAGGCTATACACCCCCGGCCACATGAGCCCCACCGAAAGGCCGCACAGCGCACAGCCAAAAAGCGACATAAACGGGTTTTTGGAAAGCGCGGTGAGAAGATAGCTTGCCACACACAGCGCACAGCTTAAAAGGAGCGCGTGGCCCATCTTAATATTTTGCCCCTTTACGCCGTAAAACATACGTGACAGCCCCATGAGCACGGCAAACGCGCAGGGGCCGAGCAGGTCTCCCACGGTTTTTGATACGCCCAGGCCCGCCTCTGCAAACAATGACGACCATTGGCTCATCGCAATCTCCGACGCGCCGGCGCACAGCATGAGCACCAAAAACAACCAGAAAATTTTTTTGGCAAACAGCTTTTTTAAAGGGAGCTTGTGTGCTTCCTCCACCAGCGTGCACATGGGCACCATGGTAAACAGGCACAGGTTGAACGCCGGGATGACGGCCCATATCATGGGGAGAAACCGCCAGCTTGCCGCGCCCACAGTGACAAAATAGAGCGTGGACAACAGCACCACTGCCACCTGCCCCCAGCTGTAAAACGAGTGGAGCAGGCTCATATCAGACGCCTTTTGGTCGCTGGGCAGCGACTCCACAATGGGGCTGATAATCACCTCTGTCATGCCGCCGCCCACCGCGCTTAAGGATATCGCCATCACCAGGCCCCAATAGGGGTCTGCCACATACGGCAGCACGCCCAGCAAAAGGAGCCCCGCGGCGCAAAACCCGTGGGACAGCACTGCCGATATGCGGTATCCGATCTTGTCCACCAGCCTGGCAGCAATCAGGTCGGTCACAATCTGAATGCCAAAGTTGAGCGAAATGAGAAGCCCAATCCTTTCTAACGAAATGTCAAATTCGCGCTGGAATGTCAAAAAAAGCAGCGGCGCGAGGTTGTTGATAATCGCCTGGGTCACATTGCCCAAATAACTCGCGTACCGCGTGTGTTGATACGTCATTTGAAATGTCCCTTCCTTTTTTGCCGAATCACTCCAATTTTCCCAGATTTCCCAATAAAAGGCAAGAATTTTCTAAATTTGTAACCCGGGTGTAACATATTGGTTGCTTTTTTAGGCATGATATTATATAATGGAAACTAACAATTTTTCCGAAGTTGGAAAGGGCTGGTGGAAGATGGAACGGTTTCTCATCATTGACGGGAACAGCATTTTAAACCGTGCGTTTTATGGCATCCGCATGCTGCAAAACAGCCACGGCGTTTATACTAATGGCATTTACGGGTTTTTAAATATTTTGTTTAAACATCTAGAGGAACTTAAGCCCGACTATGCGGCAGTGGCGTTTGACTTAAAAGCGCCCACCTTCCGCCACAAAAAGTACAGCCAATACAAGGCCCAAAGGAAGGGCATGCCCGACGAGCTGGCCATGCAGATGCCCATTTTAAAAGAGCTTTTGGACGCCATGCGCATTGCGCGCTACGAGTGCGAGGGCTACGAGGCGGACGACATCATTGGCACGGTGAGCAGGGCGTGCGAGGAGGCGGGTGTGGAATGCCTCATTGTGACAGGCGACAAGGACGATTTGCAGCTTGCAAGCAAGACCACCAAAATTTTGCTCACCGTCACCAAAAACGGCGCAAATGAAACCACCGTTTACGACGCCGAGGCGGTAAAGGCGCGCTATGGCCTCACGCCGGCACAATTTATCGACCTAAAGGGCCTGATGGGCGACAGCTCAGACAATGTGCCCGGCGTCAAGGGCGTAGGCGAAAAGACTGCCGCCTCCCTTTTGCAGGCCTACGGCTCGGTGGAAGGCATTTACAGCCATTTGGATGATGTGAAGGGCGCGGTGCAAAAAAAGCTGATGGCGGATGAGAAAATGGCGCATTTGAGCAAGGAGCTTTGCACCATCTTGCGCGACGTGCCCATGCGGTTCTCCTTTGCAGATGCAAGGGTTTGCGAATTTGACCAGCCAAGGCTTTCTGCGCTTTTTAAAAACCTGGAATTTACCAGCTTTTTAAAAAAATTAAACCTCGCCCCGGATGCGCCGGAAAAAGAGGCGGCCGCCTTTGTGCTGTGCGATGCGCTGCCAAAGGACGGCGATTTTATCTATCAGCTCTATCCGGATGCGGCGGATAGCGTATTTGCCGTGGCATACCTTTGCGGCAGCGAGGTGCGCTGCCTGATGCACCCAACGGCAGGCCAGTTAAAAACCGCGTTTGAAAACACGGCGGTAAAAAAAATCTCTTCCCATTTAAAAGACGACATGGTGCTGCTGCACCGCTTAGGCGTTGAGGTTTTGGGCGATTATTTCGATATTTCGGTGGCGGGCTATGTGCTAAACCCCTCCCGCTCTGGCTATGAAACCAGCGATTTGGCCGCGGAATTTTTGGGCGAGCCCATAAAAAGCTTAAAAGAGGCGCTGGGCACTGGGCGCAATAAAAAGACGCTTTCCGACCTTTCGGACGACGCGCTTGGCCAGCTGATTTGCGGCGAGGTTTCGGCCATTGCGGCGCTTTACCCGTATGAACAGGAAAAAATTGCAGAAACCAGGCAGGAGAAGCTCCTCTACGACATTGAACTGCCGCTGGTGTCCGTGCTTGCGGGCATGGAGATTGCAGGCTTTTTTGTGGACAAGGCGCAGCTCATTGCCTTTGGCGAGATGCTCTCCCGTGATATTTTGCGCTTAGAAGAGGAAATTTATGAATTGGCCGGGGAGCCGTTTAACATTGGCTCCACCAAACAGCTGGGCGCGGTGCTGTTTGACAAGCTGTGCCTGCCTGTTTACAAAAAGACCAAAACCGGCTATTCTACCGACGCTGACGTATTGGAGCGGCTTTCGGGCTATCATCCAATCGTGGGAAAGGTGTTGGAATACCGAAAACTCACCAAGCTAAAATCCACCTATGCCGATGGGTTGTTATCGGTCATTTCGCCCGCGGACGGCAAAATCCACTCCAGGTTCCATCAAACAGTCACCACCACGGGGCGCATCAGCTCTACTGAGCCCAATTTGCAAAACATCCCCATGCGCCAGGATTTGGGCCGCGAAATCCGCAAAATGTTTGTGGTATCGGATGAAAACAACGTGCTTATCGACGCGGACTATTCGCAGATTGAGCTGCGCATTTTGGCGCACATATCGGGCGACCAGTCCATGATTGCGGCGTTTGCAAACCATGAGGACATCCACGCAACCACTGCAACCAAGGTGTTTGGCGTATCGGCGGATGAACTGACGCCGCTTCTGCGCAGCCGCGCCAAGGCCATCAATTTTGGCATTGTGTACGGCATGGGCGACTTTTCGCTGGCGCACGATTTGGGGATTCCCAAAAAAGAGGCAAAATCATACATTGACGGGTATTTTTCTAAATACCCCGACGTAAAACGCTATATGACCGAAATTGTGGAAACCGGGCGCAGGCAGGGCTATGTGGAAACCCTGCTCGGCCGGCGGCGGTATCTGCCGGAATTAAACTCCAAAAACTTTGTGGCGCGGTCCGCCGGGGAGCGGATGGCCATGAACACGCCCATCCAGGGCACGGCGGCGGACATCATTAAAATTGCCATGGTACGGGTGTGCCGCGCGCTAAAGGAAGGCGGATATCAGGCCAAGCTCATTTTGCAGGTGCACGATGAGCTCATCATAGAGGCGCCCAAAGAGGAGCAGGAGGCGGTGACCAAGCTCCTTATCGACTGCATGCAGGGGGCGTATCCGCTAAACGTGCCGCTCGTTGCGTCGGCAGGCACGGGAAAAACCTGGTTTGACGCGCATTAAAATAAAAAGGGGGCTTTTTTTTGATAGTGGGGCTAACCGGCGCTTCGGGCGCGGGGAAGAGCAGTGTTGCACGCATCTTTTGTGCACACGGCTTTTTTGTGGTAGATTTGGATCAAATCTCCCGTGAGGTGTATGACCAGTGGCCCACCTGTGTGCGCGAGCTGGTTGCGGCGTTTGGGCCGGGCATCTTAGACGCGGAGGGCAGGGTTTTGCGAAAAGAGCTTGGCGGCATTGTGTTCCGCGACAAAAAGAAACTTGACATGTTAAACCGCATTACGCATAAATATATATTACAGCAAACCTATAACGTGCTGTATGCACACCGGGGAGAGGACGTGCTTTTAGATGCGCCGCTGCTGTTTGAATCGGGATTAAACCGCCTGTGCGACATTACGGTGTGTGTGGTGTGCCCGCGGGGCGAAAAAATCCGCCGCATTGTGCAGCGGGACGGATTAAGCCAGGAGCTGGCGGCGGCGCGGGTTTCCAGCCAGAGGCCGGACAGCATATTAGTGCCCTTGTGTGACTTTACCATCCACAATACCGGCAGCTTAGAAACCCTAAAAAAGCGGGCAACCGCGCTGGTGGAACAAATTTTAGACGACGCGAGGTGAACCGGGCGGCGTATTCGCCCGTTAAATATGGCAACCATGACAAAAAAACAATCCGTGTTTCGGCGCGCGCATATTGTGGTTTCCTGCGTGCGGGTGCGGGCCGCGCGCACAAGTGTACAGACACGGATGCGCATAGCGGCGCTTTGTGTGCTGGCGCTGGTGTTTGTATCCGCACTGCTGGCACAGCCCGTGTTAAAGCTGGTATTCCCGCTCAAATATGCCGATGCCATTGAAAAAAACGCGGCCCGCTTTAATGTGGACCCGTTTTTGGTGATGGGTATCATCAGTGCGGAGAGCGGCTTCCGGGCGGATGTGTCCAGCCACCGCAACGCAAAAGGCCTGATGCAGCTAAAAGAAGATACCGCCGCATGGTGTGTGGAGCAATTCGGGCTTTCCGCAGACGCGGCAAACCTGTTTGACCCGGAAACCAACATCACCATTGGCTGCTCCTATTTGGAGTATCTCATCGACCTCTTTTACGGCGATGTGGAAACCGCGCTTGCAGCGTACAACGCGGGGCTGGGCAACGTGCGCAAGTGGCTTTCAGACCCGTCGTATTCCGACGACGGCAAATCGCTCAAGCAAATCCCCTTTTCCGAAACCGCAAACTATGTCAAAACCGTGGCGCGCCGGCGCGCGGTGTATCAAAACTTATATGAAACGTAAAAACCCGCCGGAACAAACGTTCTGACGGGTTTTATGCCTTTATTCCATGCGCAAATCCATTTGCCGCAGCCCAGTGCGCGGGTTTAGGCCTGTTTCTTTCACATAGGTTTTGTAAAAATTGGAATAGCTTCCAAACCCGGCCTCCATGCACGCGCTGCCAATGCTTTTGCCGGCGCGGCAAAGGCTTCGCACCAGCATGATGCGCTTATTGGTGATGTAGGAATGGATGGTAAAGCCAGTGGCGGCTTTAAACATCCGGCAAAGATGGCACTTGGAAATGAAAAATGCATCCGCAATGTCGTCTAAGCTGAGCGGCTCGGTGATATTTTGGTTGATATAGGCAAGGATGTGCTTAATCACATCGTTTTTAAATGCGTCGCCGCCCGACTCTAACGTGGACTTGCTCAAAATATGCAGCATTTCCACCAGCGTGGCGCGCAGCACTGCGTCGCCGTCGCGCGGGGCTTCCTTCATATACCGTTCAAACCGCGCCACTGCGTCTAAAAAGCCGGACGATTCAATGTAATCGGCGCGGATGAGGTTTGCCTCCCCCACCTCGCGGTCGGTAAACAGCCGCTGATACTGCTTGCAGTCAAGCGTGTCAAAAAACTGCTTTTGGATGCTCACCACAATGCGGCGGTAGGTTTTTTTAGAAAGGTGGACTGTCCGGTGCATCTCATTGTCCCGAATGACCAGCACATCAAACGGCTTGAGCTGATAGGCGCTGCCTTCCACGTAAAAGGTGACATCGCCTTCTAAAAATATAAACAGCTCGTAGCTTGTGTGGTTGTGCAGCTTAAAATCGTCCACTTCCCCGGGCGCATCGGTTTTGCGCATGTAGTTATAGAGCGAGTCCACAGGGTGGAAAAACAAATGGGAGTGTTTCATAAAACGCCTTCTTTCTCATCAGCTGGAGGAGGTCTTGCCATTATTATACTGCAGCACATCAATATTTGCAATGTTTTTTGCAAGATTTTACATGACATTTGGAAATTTTTATGGTATACTAAGGGCGACTCACGGGCAGATTTGCCCAAAACGAATGGAAAGGCAGGCGTTTTTACATGGATCAGGTAAGAATTGGAATTATCGGCATTGGAAACATGGGTTCCACCCACATTAAAAATATTGCGGGCGGCAAGGTGCCCAAAATGACCGTTACCGCCGCTTGCGACATTGAGGAAGGCCGGCGCAAATGGGTGGCGGACAATTTTAGCGATGTGCGCATTTTTGACAATGCGTCCGACCTTATGAAAAGCGGGCTGATTGACGCGGTGCTCATTGCTGTGCCGCACTACGACCACTGTCCCATGGCGATTGAAGCGTTTTCGTCAGGCCTTCATGTGATGGTGGAAAAACCCGCCGGCGTCTATACCAAGCAGGTGCTGGAAATGAATGAGGCAGCCAAAAAGAGCGGCAAGGTGTTTGGCATTATGTATAACCAGCGCACCAACCCCATGTATCAAAAGCTGCGCACGTTAATCCAAAACGGCGAGCTGGGCGCGTTAAAGCGCATCAACTGGATTATCACCGACTGGTACCGGCCCCAGGCCTACCATGACAGCAGCTCTTGGCGGTCCATGTGGAAAACCGAGGGCGGCGGCACGCTGATTAACCAAAACCCCCACCAGCTCGACCTGTGGCAGTGGATGTTTGGCATGCCTAAAAAAATCATGTCCCACGTGTCGTTTGGCAAATATTATAACATTGAAGTGGAGGACGACGTGACGGCGTACATGGAATATGACAACGGCGTGACGGGCGTCTACATCACCTCCACCGGCGAAGCGCCGGGTACTAACCGCCTGGAAGTGGCGTGCGACCGCGGGAAAGTGGTAGTGGAGGGCAACAAAATGACCTTCTACCGCACAGTGGTTTCTGAGCGGGAGTTTAACAAAACGAATGACAAACCGTTTGGCAAACCGGAGCACTGGATGTGTGAAATCCCCAAAGGCAAGGACGGCGAAGCGCATGTGGGCATCTTAAAGAACTTTACCGAAGCCATCCTGGAGGGCAAAGCGCTTTTGGCGCCGGGCTATGAGGGCATCAACGGGCTTACCATCTCAAACGCTATCCACTACAGCGCGTGGACCGGCGGCTGGGCAGATGTGGAGCACTTCCCTGCAGACGAATTTTACAAGCTTTTGTCAGAAAAGATTGCGTCGTCCACATTTGTGAAAACTGCCTCCGCACACAAAGTGGCGGATACCGCCGGCAGCTATTGATTGCCGGTTGAATAAGGAAAGGAGCGAATTTTTATGGATAACCGGATTGGCGCACAGCTTTACACAGTGCGAAACTTTTGCCAGAACGAGAAGGATTTGGCAAGTACCTTTCAAAAATTAAAACAAATTGGCTATAAAACCGTGCAGGTTTCGGGCGTGAGCTTGGAAATCCCGGCAAAAACGGTAAAATCGCTGGCAGACGAGGCAGGGCTTTCGATCATCTGCACGCATCTGCCTTACGACTATTACATGAACCGGCTGGATGACGTGATTGCGTACCAAAACGATTTGGGCTGCTCCATTGCGGGCTTGGGCTCAGCGCCCAAGTCGCTGCGCGAGAGCAAAGAGGGGCTTTTTGGCTTTATCAAAGATTTTGACAAGATTTCAAAGGAGTTAAAGGCCGCCGGCATCCTGTTTGGCTACCACAACCACGGGTTTGAATTTGCCAAGCTTGACGGGAAATATGTGATTGACTACATTGCAGAGGGCACCGACCCCGACAGCTTCAGCTTCATTTTGGATGTCTACTGGCTGGCCTTTGCGGGCATCGACCCGGCAAAATTTATTCAAAAGCTGGGCAAGCGCACCTCGGTGCTGCATTACAAAGACCTCATGGCAAAGAGCGACAACACCGTGACCATGTGCGAAGTGCTGGAAGGGAATTTAGAGTGGGATTCCATCATTGCCGCAAGTAAAGAGGCGGGCTGCCTTGCCGCCATGGTAGAGCAGGACACCTGCCCCGGCGACCCGTTTGACTCATTAAAAATCAGCTATGACAATTTAAGCAAGAAAGGCTTCAACTAAGGGAGTTTGGCCCGCCGCACCTAAGCTTTGCGGCGGGACTGTTCCATTTACACAAAAAAAGGGGCGTCTCTTTGATGATAAAAAACGCATGCGTTGTGGGCTGCGGCGCGATTTCTCCGGTACACGCCCGCGCACTCACCTCTCTTCCCAATGCTGCGCTGTATGCAGTGTGCGACATTGACCAATCGCACGCGGCGGCGCTTTCCGACCGCTTTGGGGGCAAAATTTACACTGACTTTGAAACAGCGCTCTCTGACCCCAGCCTTGACACAGTGCACATTTGTACACCGCATTACCTGCATCCCGACATGGCATGCCGCGCGCTTTACGCGGGCAAGGATGTGCTGTTAGAAAAGCCGGCCGCCATAGACGCGGAAGGCTTTGGCAAGCTGTTGGACGCAAAAAAGGCGACCGGGCGGCAGGTGGGCGTGTGCTTTCAAAACCGCACCAACACCTGCATTCAAATGCTTTACGACCTTGTAAAAACGGACAAGACCCTGGGGGCTTTGACCGCCATTGCGGCAAACCTCCGCTGGCACCGCACTCCGGAATACTATCAGTCCGCAAATTGGCGCGGGCGGTGGGCAACCGAGGGCGGCGGCGTGCTCATCAACCAGGCAGTGCACCTTTTGGATTTGGCGGTGCAGTTTGGCGGCGTCCCTTTGTGGGTGCAGGCCAGCATTTCTACCAAAAGCCTGGGCGATGTGATTGAGGTGGAAGACACTGCCGACGCACGCATCCGCTTTGTATCGGGCGTGGAAGCGTCGTTTTACGCCACAAACGCGTTCCCGGTCAACCAGCCGTTTTTTTTAGAGCTGGTGTTTGAAGCGGCCACCCTGCGCTATGCCGACAACCGGCTGTACCGCGTCACCAAAGCGGGCATGGAAACCCTTTGTGCCGACAACGCCGAGGTGCCGGGAAAACCCTATTGGGGCGGCGGGCACAAGCATGTGATTTCCGATTTTTACCGCGCGCTGGAAAAAGGATCGCAAAACTATCTCACCCTAGAGAGCACCATCGATACCTTCCGCACACTGTTTGGCATTTACAAAAGTGCAAAAACAGGCGCGCCTGTGACACTATAAACTAAGGAAAGGATTTTGGCTCATGAAAACATTTATGGACAAGGACTTTTTGTTGCACACCAAAACTGCACAGCATCTATTTCACGACTATGCAGAAACCATGCCGATTTGCGACTATCACTGTCATCTTTCCCCGCAAGAAATTGCCGAGGACAAGCACTATGACAACATCACCGAGGTGTGGCTCTATGGCGACCACTACAAATGGCGGTTCATGCGCAGCATGGGTGTGGATGAAAAATACTGCACCGGCGACGCGTCAGACTACGACAAGTTTTTGGCGTATGCCAAATGCATTGGCTACGCGGTGGGCAACCCGCTCTACCACTGGTCGCATTTGGAGCTGCAGCGGTATTTTGGCATTTACGACTGCTTAAACGAAAAAACCGCGCCCGAGATTTGGGAAAAGGCCAATGCGGTCATCCGCGGCGGCGATTTTAGCGCGCAAAAGCTTATTTTAAAATCCAATGTGGCGCTCATTGGCACCACGGACGACCCGGCAGACTCGCTGGAGTTCCACGCAAAATTAAAAGATTTCCCGGTAAAAGTGGTTCCGGCTTTCCGGCCGGACAAGGCGGTCAACATCACCGCGCCGGGCTATGCGGGCTACATTGCAAAGCTATCTGAGGCAAGCGGCATAAAAATTGACAGCTTTGAAGCGCTCAAAACCGCGCTGTCTGGCCGGATTGATTTCTTCCACTCCATGGGAAGCCGCATTTCCGACCACGCGTTTACCTATGTGCCCTATGCGCCGGCTGGCGGCGACGAGCTGGACCGCATTTTTAAAAATGCGCTGGCAGGCGGCAACACCAGCGAAGCGGATGCGGACAAATTTAAAACCATGCTTTCGCTGTTTTGTGCAGAGGAGTATGCCAAACGCGGCTGGGTGATGCAGCTGCACATGGGCGCTATGCGCAACAACAATTCCCGCATGTTTGAAAAGCTGGGGCCGGACACCGGGTTTGACTCGGTGGGCGACGACAAGCTCGCGTTTTGCCTCTCGCGGTTTATGGACCACTTAGACAAGCAGGGCAAACTTCCCAAAACCATCCTCTATTCGCTCAACCACAACGATACTTACATGCTGGGCACCATGCTTGGAAACTTCCAGGAGGGCGGCGTGCGCGGCAAAATCCAGCTGGGATCGGGCTGGTGGTTTAACGACCACATCGACGGCATGGTAGAGCAGCTGCGCGCACTGGGCAATTTGGGCGCGCTGTGCACCTTTGTAGGCATGCTGACCGACTCGCGCAGCTTTTTATCCTACCCGCGGCATGAATATTTCAGGCGCATTTTGTGCAACCTGATAGGACAATGGGTGGAAGACGGCGAGTTTGACAACAACGAGGAGATTTTAAAAGAAATCATAGAGGGCATCTGCTACAAGAATGCAAACAATTACTTTAATATGTGAGGAGATTTTCTATGAAATTACCATTTGAGATTGACTTAAAGAACAAGGTTGCCGTGGTAACGGGCGGCGGCGGCGTGCTGTGCGGCAGCTTTGCCAAGGCCATTGCAGCATGCGGCGCCAAGGTTGCCATTTTGGATTTGCGCAAAGAAAATGCCGATAAAGTGGCAGAAGAAATCCAAAAAGAGGGCGGCACGGCCATGGGCGTTGCGGCCAATGTGCTGGAAAAAGAGAGCTTAGAGGCGGCAAAAAGAACCGTGAACGACGCTTATGGCACATGTGATATCTTAATCAACGGCGCGGGCGGCAACCATCCCAAGGGCACCACCACCAACGACTATTACGAAATGGGCGACGAGGACAAGGCCGAGCTCACATCCTTTTTCGATTTGGACCCTGCCGGCGTGGAATTTGTGTTTAACTTAAACTTTTTGGGCACGCTTTTGCCCACCCAGGTGTTTGCAAAAGACCTCATGGGCAAAAAAGACGCAGTGATTTTAAACGTGTCGTCCATGAACGCATTTTGCCCTTTGACGCGTATCCCCGCGTACAGCGGCGCAAAAGCGGCGGTTTCCAACTTCACACAGTGGCTGGCAGTGCACTTTTCCAAAGTGGGCATTCGCGTAAACGCCATTGCGCCGGGCTTTTTTGTAACCGACCAAAACCGCACGCTGCTTTTGGGCAACAACAACACCCCCACCGCGCGGGCGGCAAAAATTTTGGCCGCTACGCCCATGGAAAGGTTTGGCGAGCCGGAGGAGCTCATCGGCACGCTGCTGTTCTTGCTGTCGCATGAGGCGTCCAGCTTTGTAAACGGCGTGGTCATTCCGGTGGACGGCGGGTTTTCCGCGTACAGCGGCGTATAATTTCCTCATAAAAAATACAAAAAGAGCATACGTTTCTCACGTATGCTCTTTTTGTGTATCCAACTATAAGGGGGGTTATAGGGGAAAGTGAAATTAACCGACTTTGCGCTCTTTGAGCTCTAGCCGAAGCTTGTCGGAAATCATAGCAATGAATTCGGAGTTCGTGGGCTTTCCTTTGCTGCTCAAAATGGTATATCCAAACATGGAGTCCAAAACTTCTGGATCTCCCCGATCCCAGGCAACTTCAATTGCGTGGCGGATGGCGCGTTCTACCCTGGAGGAAGTGGTGTTAAACTTTTTGGCTACGGTAGGATACAGGACTTTGGTTACAGAGTTGATAACCTCCATATCATTGATGACCATCATAATGGCCTCCCGCATGTACTGATATCCTTTAATGTGCGCGGGAACGCCGACTTTTTGGATAATGGCGGTCACCTCAGATTCTAAATCAATGTTCTCCGGTCTGCTACTATTTTTCATTTTGAATGAATTTGATACCTCCTTAAATTCTCTTACTCTATCAGCTAACACATACATGTCAACAGGCTTTATTATGTAATATCTCGCGCCCAAGTTTACAGCGGTCGATGTTACCTTGTCATTTCCAATGGCAGATACAACAATGCAGTTTGTCTTTTTAGAAAGTTCGGCATTGGCGTTAATCCGGGACAGTACGCCCAGCCCGTCGAGCTGCGGCATTACAATGTCAACCAAGAGGACGTCGGGTCGTAATTCCTTTACCATTTCAAAAGCTTCTTTTCCATCCAGTGCAATTCCAATCACTTCAATATCATCAAACTCCGAAAAGGCCTCTCGCACCTTGCGGCAATACTCCTTATCATGGTCTGCCAATACTACTTTAACTTTCCCTGTTTCCAACCTGATTCCTCCTGTTTTTGTAATTTTAACATAATTTAGTATATAATTTTATCGGTTTTATTACAATGTTTTGTAG
>JAJXRJ010000060.1 GCA_021629085.1 Oscillospiraceae bacterium
CTCCCTTACGCGGCGCAAATTTGCACTCGTTAATCCTGCATCGGTTATCCTTGCCGCAATGCCGGCACCGCGTATCATTGCACGTCCGTATCCATTTAATCGCCCTGTTGCGCATCGTATCACCTTTTTCCGCATCAAAAAAGCGCCGCCCATCGGGTGACGCTGTTTGAATATTCTTTCACGATATCATAATATCACACAGGTAAGCGGAACTACAAGGAACTAACCGGAACTATTTTAAAAATTTTTGAAATTTTTTTGAAAAAATAGTTGACATACTCAATTAAGTATGCTATAATATAATCAAGAGGTGAGGAAATCATACTTCACCCAAACGAAGAAAGGAGAAGGACGATGTGGACGACATAATAAAAGCTCTCACCGCAATATGGTTAATAATTCAGATAGGCTCAAAACTCTATGAATTATTTTCCAAGAAAAACGGCAAGAGCAAGAGGGGTAAATAAACCCCTCCCCCTTTTTGGGGGATGTATATAGTATACCACATCGTAAACAAAAATGAAAGAGTTAAATAATATTTTTATGCTCGTTTTAATTCTATGTGTTTCAGCAAAGGTTATAGACTTTGCTAACATGGGATGGCTGGATTACACAATTGTAATTTTATTTGTTATCGCGCTTGTGCTAAACTTTGCTTTATGGAGAAAGGAGCGATAATTTTGGGAAAAACCTCATGGCAGGCAAAAGCAAAATATAACGCAAAAACGTATAAGGTAATCCAAGTCCAACTAAAAAAAGAGTTAGTAGAACAATTTGAGCAAAAACTATCCAAAGACAATATGTCAAAATCTGAATTTATTCGTCAAGCAATTCTATCTTACCTTGGAGAGTGAATAACACTCTCCATTTTTTTTAAAGCACGTTGATGAATATTCGTTCTGACCCATCTTTCACTTTTATCTATATCCTCCGCAATGTCTTCCCACGTCTTAAAATTGATGTATCTTGCAACAAGCAGGGCGCGGCAAGTGGGGTCTTCCACGGCGCTGATGGCAGTTAGTATCTCATGCTTAATGGCAACCAGCTTGTCAATTTGGCGGTCAATCTCAATGTCATAGTCTGCAAGCCGTATCATGCGATTCTCGCTTGTGTTTGTTTTTGTCGTCTGCACACGCTCTTCCGCCGTACCCGTTGCCGCCTTGGTTGCCAATTCAAAGGCTTTTCGTTTCGCCTCTAAAAGCTGGTTAATCTCATTGTTCAGCTTCCAGCCCCGGTTTAACCACTCTTTTGCCGTCACACGTGTTCCCCCTTTTGTGTTATGCCCGCTCAAACCTGCTATTATCCAGCTCCCATGAGGGGCAGTCAAGATTAAACAGATTAATCCTTAACGCGTCGTCCTGCCTGTCCGCATGCGCGCACCCCCAGCCGTTTTTACTTTGATACAGGCACGTGCTGCAATTGCACGGGATTTTCTTTCGCTCGTATACTTCAATGGTTTGCATGGTTGGCCCCCTTCCTTTGTGCTTTCTATTTTAATCATTATTATCCCTCCTTACATATATTTCAATGACCAAGTATCAGCTATTAGCAAACGAAACTCCTCTATATTCCTTGATATATAATCGCTTGCTTCGGTTTTTGTTGTACCTTTAAATTTTTCGGTGCAAAACTCATTCATATCTTCTATAAGCTCTCGTTGCTTTTTAGTTATTTCATTCATTTTTTAATCATCTTCTTTTAAATCCATTTTTGCACCGCAATTGGGGCAGTACGGTGTAATATAGTCCATAGGATAATAACAATTAGAACACTCAACGTCACTTGTCGTTCTTTCCCACTTCCCATGTACCACAGGCACAGCGTCAACGGTTGGCGATATATCAATCATCTTAACCAGCAAATCCTTAATTTTTACAACATCAGGATCCTTAATATATTCTTCACAAACTTCGCGTATGATGTTTGTTAGTTTTTCCCCATCAATCAGCCGCATTGTCATCCTCCTCTGCGTCAACATCGATCCCGGTGATCTCTTTGAAGATTTGCTTGTCAAAGTTCGGAATCGACTTGATAATGGATTTTTCATAGCCACTAAGCCCACGCCACCAAATAGAACCACATTTGGAAGGATCAAGCTGTTTCAGATAACCGCCTGTAACTTCCGCTTCCGGGTGCGCTGCCTTTTTTTCATCCGTCATATCCTCGAACCAAACATATTCAAGAACATCATCTGGGATCCGATTAAGAATAACACGGGCATCGCTATTAACCCAATCCCTGTAAGTCCAGTTAGACGGCTTATTGAACAGGTAAATGTTCGGTTCAACCGTATTAAAGCACCCGTTGGAAAAACTGCACTTGTTCCAATCGCCGCTGTTCCGATTGCCGCTGTTCCAATCGCCGCTGTTGCAAAGTCCGGCGCAGCCTTTTCCCGTATTCACAATTTCAAGCAGTTCATCCCACGGGATCTCACGGACAATTTTCAGCTTATTTGTACAGCACTTATCACCTTTTTCTGCAATGTCACCATAGGCAATTACTTCTGCAACCTTGTTTTTCGGGTTGAAACTGTAATAATTGAAGCAGTCAGCAGCCCGCTTGCAAAAGTGCATCCCACAATCACAAACGGAAGGGGCAATATCTTCTTCAAATGCTCCGGGGCAAGTATACTGTTTATCTCTGCAAGTCCAATCAGGATTGAACACTTTGAATCCTTTGATAACATCTGTTTCGCTCATTTTCCTAACCCTCTCTTTCTTGGTTCAAGCGTATTTGTCCACCCTTTTGTCTCCTGTTAAAGCTTCAGCTTCTCAAGTATTTTTTTAATTTCTTCTTCATACTTGCCGGGCGGAAGATGTTTGTTTTGCAGTTCGCGTTTTAACCGTTCATATTCCCGCCATTCGCTCGTATACCTCAATCGTGCGCATGGTTCGCCTCCTGTTTTTCCACACGTATACCAATTTCCTGTGCAAGCTGCCGGATAACGGATCCGCCGAACTCATCTTTTGTCAATGCAATGAATTCTTCAACCGTCATTTCGCAATTCTTGATGTCAATTTCGTGGTTCGCACAAAAATTGTTTCTACCCATTTCACAGCTTCCGGTAAGCTTGTGATGCCAATCGTAAAAGTCCGATGCCGGATATTTCACGCTAAGCTTAAACCGCTTTTTAAACATCGAGATTCTTTCGCATACGTCCATATCCTTAAACAGTTTGCTTTCCAGCGCCTCCCTTGCTTTTTTCAGCGTTTCGCCGTGCGCAAATACATTGCTATTGTGTTTAACGACATAGCAGGGGCGCATATACACATTCTTTTCTAAAATAAACCCTTTGGCAATGTTATTTCTGATATGTGTTATGATGGTCGGAATACCATCAATTTTATAAACAGTTAGTCCGTTTATTGTTTTTATTCCGTAGCCGTTGCCGTAGCCGTATCCGTCGCCGTTGCCGTTGCCGCTGCCGTAGCCGTCGCCGTTGCTGTAGCCGCTGCCGTTGCCGTTGCCGTAGCCGTCGCCGTTGCCGTAGCCGCTGCCGCCGCCGTATCCGTCGCCGTTGCCGTTGCCCGCAGTCAAAAAACCGATAACTTCTTCTCTTAATACTTCCATGCTTTTACACCCTTTAAGTTTTCTATTGCTTTGTCAGTACATGGTATTATTTCTACTACATCCAGCAGCGTAATACTCTCCGATTCAACTGATATTTTGCTTTGCTCCGGGTTCTTCACCCCGTCGTTTGCCAGTTGATTCAGGTTTGCGGCCCCGCTCCAGCTCCATATGTTGCGGCAATTTGAAAGTTCGGTTTCCTTCCCGATTCTGCTTTTCAAAATTCCAAAATACACCCCGCTTTGTATCCCTCTTACCAGTACATATTTTCCCTCATAATTTGTCATTTTTCATTTCTCCTTCTTCAAATTTTTAGTTTCTCAATATGTTTTTCCAACGAATGGCATTACGCTTCAAGCTCCTCCACAAATACCTCAGTGCGTGGGCGGTCGCGGTCTATCCCGCCCTTAATCACCGTCAGATTGATGCTGTCAAAACTGTCGTCACTTAGCACGCCCAGCCGCACCAGCGGGTCGAGTATCATTTTGCCGCTGTAGTTGTCCGGGTCTCGCCGCCGCGCATCCGCAAAGTAGTATACAATCCGCACATTGGCTTGTGCCATCGGCTCTTTTGGCAGCTCACCAATCGCCGCTCGCACAAGATAGTGCCATTTCTCTTTTTCCCGCCGGTATGCGTTAAAATTGTGGCTGTTGCCCAAATATGTATTGTTGCTCGGTGGAATGTCCGGGATTGTAATGTGCATTCGCGTCCTCCTAAAATGGCAAGTCGTCGTCATTCGGGATAGGCACTGCAACATCAGAAAGCTCCACTTGCGGCTGGTCAAAGGTGTACTGCGCCTTATTATCCCCGGCAAAATATACCTCATCGGCTATAACTTCAGTCACATAGTGGGTTTGCCCATCTTTGTCGTAATTGCGCGTTTGAAGTGTGCCAACCACGGCAAGCATACGGCCCTTTGTAAAATATTTAGCCAAAAACTCCGCGTTTTGCCGCCATGCCACACAGTTGATAAAATCTGCCGTCTGCTGGCCATCCTTTGCAAACCTGCGGTTCACCGCCACCGAAAATCTGCATACGCTCACCCCGGTCTGCGTGGTGCGAAGCTCTGGGTCTTTTGTCAGCCTGCCTAGTAAGATTACTTTGTTCATGGGGTTTCTCCTTTCATTCGCTTTTTTAGTGCTGATATTTCAAAATCACTCATTTGCGCATTTTCGTTGTAGTTTTGGAATTTATTTTTTTGCTGCACGCCAGGCCGCTTTTGTCCGCCCGCCTTTTTTTCCTGGTAGTCCCGCACGAGTGCACGGGCTTGGTCTGCGGTCTTTACCCCGCCGCTCTCCCAGTTGATTAAAATTTTTTCAACATACCGCACGCTTCGGGCGCCCGATTTGGCAGATTCGGCAATCGCCAAACAAAGCACATCATCGCAAAACGTGTCCTGCCACGAGATTAGGCAATCCCGTACAGTGGGAGTCAGCATCCCAATATTTTCCTCATAGCATTGGAAAACGTCTGTTTCGCGCGCGCGCGTATCTACAACAACAACTTTTAAATCATTATCATTATCATTGTCATTATCATTATCATAAAGGCATCGGTTCGCATCGCTTGGCATACGTTCGCATGCGTTCGCATTTCTTTTTATGCGATCGCATGCGATCGCATCCTCGTTTTTTCCTATACTTTTACCTTCACCCCACCGCTTGCTCGCATTTGCCCGGTTTTTTTCGCACTTTTGCTCATATTTTTTTTGGTTTCGGTCTAAATCGTCCACGATGGAGATATATGCAATTTTTGCTGCACCGGTAATGTCGGCACATTTCCCGGTTGTTACGTAGCAAAAGATTGCCTTGATTAACTGTCCTGCCTCCTGGTCGGTCAGGGCAGCAAATAGCTTCCCATGCGCATGGTATAAAATAAAGCTGTTTTTTTCTTTCATTCACTCAGCCGCCTTAACATTCTTTTCGCGCTGAGAACACCCGAAACAATCTCGCTTGACCGATGTTCTTCTTGTGTGATAAACCGCTTTAACTCCATAATGTCCTGCATGGTTGGACGGTAGTATCCCGCGCCGTTTTGCAGGTTTAGGATAGGATCGTTCCGCCGTGCATGCGATATGGCTTTTCGGATAACCCTGTCGTCCAACCCGGTGCGCCGCACAAGCTCCTCCCGCGTCACTGCATTTTCTTTGCCGTATGGGATGCAATCCAGTATGTCCATTTCAACCCCCTAACCATCGTATTCATACTCTAAATCCTCTAAACTGACAATTTCGGTTAATACTTTCGTATGCTTACAGTAATCGCATTTCCCGCACCTGTTCGGCTCTATTTTCCCGTATTTTATCGCCTGAAATCGGGGCGCATACTCTGCAACAAGCTCCAACGCCGTGTCCAGATATGGCTGCGGGATATGGTATACGTTTAAATCCGGTTCGGGCTCTTTTGTGATTGCCGCAATGTAGAACGGCAGATGGTTCCCTTCGATTGCCTGATAGATTGCGCCCTGGATGTCATATCCCCACGCCTGTATAAAGTTCAGGTGGCCCTGCCCAGCTTTCCATACAGGCGCAAAATCCTTCATCACTTTCAAATCCACAATGCATTTGCCGGGATGATAGCTGTCAATCTTGCTTTTAAATGGCACATTGGCAATCACGCCTGTTTTTATGACTTGTTTCTTTCCGGACATGTAGCGCATAAACAGCGCGTCGCGCTCTGCACGGGAAATAATATTGTTTGCCTGCTTGTATTGCGATTTGAGCTCTCCGGTTTGTGTAAATATATCTGGATGTGCCTGTTCGAATTTGTCCAGCTTGCCCTCAAAATATGCGTCTACATAAGAGCCAACCAAAAGTGCAGTAGTAGGGGCGGGCGTATATTCACCGCGCACTTTTGCAAGTGCAGCCGCCTCACACTGCATAAAGTCTTTAAACTGGGACGCGCCCAAATATTGCATTTGATTGGCCTTAGAAAAGTATGTAGCAGATGTAATGCGCTTTTGCTTGTTCATTTGAGCACATCCACCGCCTTCCCGGGCACAGTGGCGTGTTCCGCACAGCCCGCACACAGCGCCCGGCCATATTTTTGATAAGTATACCGCGCGACCTGTGCTCCGTCCATCTGTTTGTACGGCGCGATCGCGTTCCCGCACTGCTCGCATATCACAGTCCCACCCGCATCTGCCTTAATTTCTTTCGGAATAAATGGCCGGATGCGCAGCCCGTCCACCAGGTCACGGCCAAATTTGATGTTATGCTCCACAAACAGCTGGATTTGCTTGCCCTCCCAATCCTCAATGTAGGGCGTTCCGTAAATCCTTTGGATAGTCTTAGAGTTGGTGGCATTTAAAATGAGCGGTTTTACCTTTTCGCAAAAATATATGACAGAGCACTCTTCTTTCCGGCCTTCCGCGCCGGTCACAATTTCGCGGCGCACAGTTTTTATAGTTGCTACTAAATCTTCTCCCGGTTCCAGCGCATAAGCACCCAGGTAATCCGGATTTGTTAGCTTCTTCCAGTGGGTTTTAGCCATCGTTTTCTCCTTTCACCATATGCACAGTTTCCGGTTTTTCAAACAGGAACGAAACCGGCCAAAGCAAACCGAAATGTGTTATACCTTCTTAACTGCCCAGTTGCCCGC
>JAJXRJ010000082.1 GCA_021629085.1 Oscillospiraceae bacterium
AAATGTATACAGTTTCATTATGCATCATTTTCCATGAAAAATCTACCCTTTTTTTTAATTTTTAGTGAAAATGCCCTAAATCACTAAGCTTTGCGCAAAATATTATTTACATTTTTTTGGCCGGATGCTATAATGTTTTATAACTAGAATCCTGGGGTGAGAGGTGTTTTTTATGATATTGGTCACAGGCGGCGCCGGGTTTATTGGCAGCCACACCAGCGTAGAGCTTTTAAACGCTGGCTATGAAATTGTAATTGTGGACAATTTGTCCAACGCAAAGCCGGAAGCGGTAAAGCGTATCAAGAAAATTACCGGCAAGGAATTTCCGTTTTATGAGGCGGATATTTTAGACAAAAACGCGCTGGATCAAATTTTTAGCCAGCACAAAATTGACGCAGTCATTCACTTTGCAGGCTTAAAAGCGGTTGGTGAATCTGTTTCTATCCCGCTCAAATACTATCACAACAACATCACCGGAACGCTTATTTTATGTGAGGTAATGGCAAAGCACAATGTGAAGAAAATGGTGTTCAGCTCTTCCGCCACTGTTTATGGCGATCCGCACACTGTACCAATTAAAGAAGATTTTCCGCTTTCTACAACCAATCCATACGGCAGCACCAAACTGATGATTGAACAAATTTTGCGGGATTTATATGTTTCAGACAACGGTTGGAGTATTGCACTTTTGCGCTATTTCAACCCTATCGGTGCGCATGAGAGCGGGCTGATCGGTGAGGATCCGAACGGAATCCCCAACAATCTGGTCCCCTACATTGCACAGGTGGCGCAAGGCAGGCTCAAATGCCTCAGTGTATTTGGCAACGACTACCCCACCCCGGACGGCACCGGCGTGCGCGACTATATTCACGTGGTGGATTTGAGCCTTGGGCATTTAAAAGCGCTGGAAAAGGTGATGGAAACCACTGGTGTGGATGCCTATAACCTTGGCACTGGAAAGGGATATAGTGTATTGGATGTGGTAAAAGCCTATGAAAAGGCAAGCGGCGTAAAAATCAACTATCAAATTGCACCGCGCAGGCCCGGCGACATTCCTGCCTGCTATGCTGATCCGGAAAAGTCAAAACGCATCCTTGGGTGGAGCGCTACGCGTGACCTTGCCAAAATGTGTGAAGATTCCTGGCGGTTTACCAAAAACAATCCCAATGGTCTGTAAACCGTGATAAGGCTGCGCAATTTAAGTTGCGCAGCCTTGAATTTTTTAGAAATATTTTGTAAAAACTATTGACATCCTATTTTGAAACTGATATAATTTCTGGTGTTGCTACAATGGAGAGGTGTCCGAGTGGTTTAAGG
>JAJXRJ010000061.1 GCA_021629085.1 Oscillospiraceae bacterium
CATTTGCATGCCCTTGTTTTTCTCTGGATGCGCGCTCTAAATAGGATACAAAGTATTCAATAGTTTCTGCCTGCTTCGGATTTTTAGTCCTCCACATTTCGCGCTGCGCGTCCAAATACCGTTCACCCTTCACCACTGTCCCTTCCGGGGTTCTGGTGTACTTGGCAAATGCCTGGATGCGCTGCCCGGCTTCGGTGCCCTTTTCCTGAATCATCTTTGCCCATCGGCGCGCTCGGCTGTAATCTCCGGTCTTTTGCGCTGCCTGCATTTCGTCCTGCAAAATCAGCATGGCCGTGTCCGTGTCCGTGCCGTCAAAACGCTCTTTTGTCGGGAGCTCTGCAAGCTCGCCCTCTTTGTCTACGGCCACACGTTGCGCTGCTTCTTTCAGGCTTTGCTTTTCCGACACAACATCATATTTATATTCGCTGTTTTTACCGTTAAGCTGCGCGGCATTTTTCTCCGCTTCTGTAAACATCGGCGTATTTTCATAGGTGTTTGCCGCTACACGGCTTACGCCTTGTTTACCTGAAAACTCGCTTTGCTTCGCCCCTACGGTGTTTTCCCACGGAAGAGGCTGGCCGGAAATATCTGTGTTTTTCATCTGAACATCGGGGAAAAGCGCGTTGGGCCATGTTTGCCCTGCTTTATAGATGTCGGCTTGTACACGCTCAGGTCGTTCAATATCAGGTTTTGCACCCTGTTCCAACAGGCTGTCACGGTAGGCCAGCGCCGCATCATAGTCCATCTCTGGCAGGGCGGCAAGTTCTTCATCAGTGAACATGTGAAAGCCGCCCTCGGTTTCACTAAGCCCCAATTTTGCCTCAATCTGTGCCGCGTCCAAGCCGTCTTGCAACTTCATCACATACACATCTTTAGGGCCATAGTTCCACCCATCTGGTGCGTATTCTGGATTCCACTTCACTTTCGCCACAGGCTCAAAACCCATCTTACTATAGTTTTTCACCAGAGCTTCCCCGTAACAATCCAACTTTACACCGCCATTGTCCACCGCCGTGATGACCATCTGATAAGACAGTTTTTTCCCGTCACCACCCGGAATACGAAACACTGCTTCAATATCTCCATCGGCGGTAACAGCGGCTCCCGACATGCCATCCTTACTCATAAAAGTAATGGCCCCACTGTCAGCCAATTCCTGCGGGGTTTTGGGGCTGACCATGAGGCCGTTTTTATTCTCTTTGATTGCCCTATTAAGCTGCGCACTGAAATATTCAGGATCGGCGGTGCTGTCCACCAATTCCTGAGTTGTCGCACCAGCACGGCTATATGCCGTCCCATCGCTTACAGGCTGTCGAAAAACTCTTTGATTTCCTGCGGGCTGACCCCCCGATTGTACTCGGAGATTGCTACTTCCCGCTCTGCCGGATTCAGCTCCGCCAATACCTGTTCCAAAGTCAGTTCCATTTTGCACACCTCCATTAACCCCATTATATTCTGTTTTCAAAGTACCGTCAATGCTTTCTTCTGCGCCCAGTTTCAGCAACGCCCGTGTCTTGCTTGCCGTCTCGGGCAAGGTCAATCCGGTCGCGGCTTCAAAGGCCGCTCTGTTTTTGCCGCCGGGCTTCAAAGTCTCGATCTGTGCATTGGTAAGTGTATTATTGTAGAACGCATTCACCAGCGCGTCCGTTTCGCTCTGTACGGGCGTTTTGTTGCTCAAAGGAAACATGTCTGCCATGGACGGAACGGACGCTTCTGTGCCTGTTGCAATTGGCTGTGCGGCGTTCTTCACGGGCATCTCATCCGCATATTTTGCCATATTAACGTTCAGCCAATCTTCCGAACCAATTTCACCAACTTTTGCCGCCAGCCTGTTGTATTCGGAAATTTGTTCCGCTGTCAGCTTCGCCCCATCATCTAACGCATCAGCAATCCGGTTCATTTGGCCGCGTGTAATAAGGTTTGACGTTCCCTTGATTGTGGCCGGAACAACTTCGCCCGCAACATTGAACAAAGCGTTTTGCGCCATATTGCCCGCTGCATCTTTTGCAATTTGGGCGGCGCTTTCACCTTCTTCAAGCCCTGTTACAACTTCATTCGGAATTGTATCAAGAGCCAAGTCCAGTGCACTGTCACCTAAAAAGCCAGCAACCCGGTCGGCTGTAAGTACGCGTCCAAGGGTGGAACCAACCGCCGGAACCTTGGAGGCCGCATTGCTGATTGCTCCACCTGCCGCTTTTAAGCCCTTCCCTATCCCCGGCAACCCCAGCATGATATCTTTTCCGCCCTTATACAAACCAATGTTTGTACCCATATACCCGCCAAGATATGCAACCGGGTTCTGCGTTTGTGCATTGGAAGCTGCGCTTCTTGTCCCTTCCATTGTATTGTGGAGCGTATCATAGGCACTTTGGTCTGCACCTACTGCATCATAAAGTTTTTCCACCGCATTTTCATATGTTTTTCCAAACGGGTCGATAGGCAACGCGTTCTTGGCGCCATATACAAGACTGGCGGCAGAGTTCAATTTATTCTCAAGTATTACGATCTTTTGCATATCAGGGTCATTGTACATTGCCTTGCGAGTGTTTGGGCTATAATCGCCATTATACCACTTTCCATCCTTGGGATATTTTTCGTAGAATGCGTCGATTATCTCTTGCGCGCGTGTTTTATCGAAGTCATTCAAACGATAAGACGGGTCGATGTAGTCATCCAGCGTCATGTTCTTGGCGTTTTCTTCCATCAGACGCTGATATTCCTGATTTTGCAATTCAGCTTGTTTGCGCCGCTGCAATTCTGCTGCCACATCTTCATCCGATGCATTTGCCCAATGGTATCTCATTGCGATATCCGGCGAATTGGAAAGTTCTGTGCGAAACGCGACCAGTTCATCGTTAGATGGCGCGCTTGCTCCAGCAACCGAACCCGCCGCGAATCCTGTTTGGTTGGACGGATTATCGTATTGCATTTTTATCAAATCCACAAGATTTGCCGGGGCATTTTTTCCCCATTCGCTCCAATCGCCTTTGCTTGGGTCATTCACACCAAAACCTTTCCAAGCGTCTTGCGCCGTGCTCTGCTGTTGCTGCCCATACTGGGCGGTTGAGAGTATTGACGTTTGTGTTTTTTTGTTTTGAAGCCATTGGGGTTGCGCTTCTGGAGCCTTATCTATTGCTTGCTGTACGCGTGACACATATTTTTTAAAGGAGTCATCCTTCTCTCCATATTTTTCACGCATATATCTTGATTGATAGGCCATTGTGTGCCTCCTGTCGTTTAAAGTCCAAGGGCTGCTAAAATCTGATCGATTGTGGTTTGGCTTGCACCACCGGCAACCAAATCGTCATATACCACTTGTGGGGTCACTCCTGCTGTTTGGTAAAGCGAAAGCGCCCTTTTATATGCGGGTGTTTTTGTAATGTCCGTATCACCTTGCGACGTGCTTACGCTGCTATTCCCGCCACCGGACGAATAGCTGCGGCTTGCCGCCTTTGCTGCGGCCTCGGCCTGTGCCTGCTGTAAAGCAAGCATCTGCTGCGTGTAGGTATTGTCCAAATTTTGCAATGTGTCATATTTATTTTGCAGAATTTCCGCACTTTGGTTTGCAAGCGCCTGCTCCAACTGCAATTGATACGCCATCTTCTGCTGGTCATCCGCAGAAAGCTGGTTGTTATAGTTTTGCAGCGCGGTGGATTTATTGCTGTTCAATGTGTCCAGCAGCGTTGCCAAACTGTCGTTCCGGCCACGGTCAATCGTGTTCCGGTTGTTGCCGTAGGAATTGTACATGCCCGCCAGCGCGCTTTCCGACATGCCGCCCGTCAGCCCCTGCGCCACCAACGCCTGGGGAAGGTCACGCTTGCTCATCATATAGTTGATATACGCCTGCTGCTGGGCGCTGTCGGCGTTCCGGTTCACCCCGCGCGCGCCGCTGTCATAGCTGGCCTGCAGCTGTGCCAGCGCATCGTTGTAGTTCTGCTGCAGCAAATTGTTGCGGTTCGCATATGCCTCGTTCAGGTATCCCATGTTTTTGTCATAGGCAGCTTGTGCGGCCTCCTGTTTTTGCCGCGCCAGTTCTTCCGCACGCCGTGCCGCCGCATCCTGTGCTGCCTGCACTTGAGCAAGCATGGCGGCGTAATAATTTGCCGCAGAAGATGAGGAACCACTTCCGCTATCAGAACCGTTTCCATCTCTGGAATTTGTGGTTGTTCCTGAAGATTGGTTGTAGTTGTATATTCCGGAATTTTCTGGTGTCCATGCAGAAAAATCACCACCATACTGATTTTGCAGTTGATTCCGGTTAAAATTTAAAATGTCGTTTTTATTTACAGCATTTTGCTGCCATGCTGGTGTTACTGGATTGTATTTATTTTTGTTGTTGCGCTTGGAATCGCTTCCCCAATCGCCCATAAGCATATTTTTTACTCCTTTCCAAAACGGCCCGCCCGCATCACGCCGGGCGGGCCTGTGTTGTATTTATTCCGTTTTTCCGCCCGTCAGGCTTTCCCCCACGTCCTCCGTGCTGTTCTTCACCACAGCGAGGATTTTTTTCAAAAATCCTGGCAGGGGCGCGCCCAGCGCCGCCGCATTTTCGCAGATGCTCCCCAGCTCCGTAACGATGTACCAGCACAACACCAGCGGGCACACAAGCACCGAATATTCAAACGGCAGCTTGATTGCTGTGATATTGTTGATGATGATTCCCAGCAGGCCATCCAGCGCTGCGGCCACCACAACCACGACAAGCATGCCGCCTTTATGCCATAGCCCGGCGCGGGCCGTGGCGCTGGACCAGCCGTCCTTTTTGCTGCCTGCCACGCTCCCGGTAATCCAATCCAGCAGCATGCAGGCTGCAAAGCCGATCACCAGCCAGCCCATCCATCCAAATACAGCCGTAATAGCTCCGGCGATACCCACCACAGCCAGCTTGACTTTGTTCAGCGTTTCCATCATACTGCACCTCCCAGCGCGGCTTTGGCCGATTCGATTCGCCTCAAATATTCGCCCGCCTGCTCGTTTGCCTTCGCTTCCCCGGCCTGCGCCCGGTCGGCGCGCTGCGTTTCTTCTGCTGCACGCTTGTCCGCTTCCTCCGCGCGGGCGTTTGCCTCCTCAAGCTGTTTTTCCAACGCTGCCGTGCCGCCGCCCCCAGCCTGCGCCATGCAGGCCGTAATGGCATCCCCGGCGGAAAGCTCCACGATCTCACTGCGGTCAGGCAGCACCACGGCATAGCGCTTTGCCGCGCCGGCCTGGATGCGCACCCAGGTATAAGTGCCGTCGCTGCCCACCTCCGCCTGTATGGGGTAATGCTCGCCCACCTTCAGGCGGCCGCCGTTATAGCCAGTGTCAATGGCATTGATATCTGCGGACGAAAACACCTCGCATTTTTGGGAAAGTACCTTCAAAAATTTCATATCGTTGTCCTCCGTTTCATTGAGTGCTTCACCATATGTACCCACGGCGTTGGGGTGCCCGGTGTATGCTGTTGGGTCAAGCCCCGCCCCGGCGGCTGTGGCCCGCACCTCGAAATGGCAGTGTGCAAAGGGCGGGCTTGCCAGCGCCGCGTTGCCCGTGCTGCCCATCACCGCCAGCGCGTCGCCGCTTTTCACCCGCTGGCCCACGGATACCAGATTCCGCGCGTTGTGGCAGAAATACAGGTAGTTCACCGCGTCCGGCGTCTGGCCCGCGTCCAGCTCCACGCACACGTACCAGCCCCATTCCCACGTTTTGCTGCCCGTGGACCTGTCCACCTTGCGGGCCGTAACGACCCGCCCGGAAATGCTTTTGCCCTTGTAATCGGGCATCCGGATGGTGGTGCTGTCCAGCCCCTCCTCGTCGCTGCCGCCATGCCAGCCCTTGCCGTTGTTCCGGGTATAGCCCCACCGGCTGTACCCGTACCGCACCCGCACGCGGCCCTTAAAAATTGCCATGTGTCATGCCTCCCCGGTGATTTCTTTGTACTGCGCTTCAGAAATAACGCCTTTAAGGACGGCCTGCCGCACCTGCGCGGCGCTCCACAGGCCCATGGCGCACCACTTTTTGATACTCTCAAACATTGGTTACACCTCCTCATAGGTCTGCGCGAAAATCTCCGGCTTGCAGGGATATTGTTCACCTGAAATTCCCGTGATAATGTAATCCCCCGCTGAGGCGTGCATAACACCTTCCAGCGTATAGATGTCCATATCCTCGCTGGTTTGATATGCCTCTACCACTACAGGCTTTTTGCGATATTGAGCCATATCTACACCTCCAGCATCGTGTCTGTCATCATGGCCGTGTAGGTAATCTGCGCCTCCACACGGTCAAGCTGTGTCGGCTCCGGCGCGGGCCGCGCAGCAATCTCTGCCGCCTTCTCCACCTCTGTGCGCTCTACGGGGGCACCGTCTACAAGCTTGTAGTTCGCGCAGCCTTGCGCGTCAAACAATCCGAGCGGGAACAGCGCTTGCTCCGCAGCTTCCATGTTGTCAAATTCTCCGCACGCAAACCAGTTGGGTAGGTCTGCGATCTCGTCCTCCGGACGCAGGCAGTTGATCCGCTCCCGGTCTCCGGCCAAACTGAAATAGTAAACCATGTTGAATCCTCCTTAGCTGTCAAGTCTTTTCCATGCGCTGAAAGTTGTCGTGCCGTAGCGGTAGTACACGCCTCCGCCCGTTGGGAAAGCAAGCTGTCCGCCCCAAGCACCATAAGTGATAAACAGTAAAAGTCCGTCCTGATTGTTTGGTGGCAAGTCTTGTGCGTTGGCGGGATAATAATATAGCCCGCTGCCGCCGGTAACAACCAGACCGCTTGTTGTTCTTACCTTTAACCTGTTGGCTTCCAATACGGTTTTATTCGCGTCAGCTGTGTTGTCCACATTTCCAAGCCCCACCTGATCTTTGCT
>JAJXRJ010000023.1 GCA_021629085.1 Oscillospiraceae bacterium
ACTGTATACATTTAGAACATATTATGAAAGGATGATAGATATGCAAATTAAATTTGTGAAAACGCAAACGCCGAAGCAAAAACCGGATCAAAACAATCTGGGCTTTGGCAAGTATTTCACGGATCACATGTTTGTGATGGAATATGAGGAAGGGAAGGGCTGGTACGATCCAAAAATCGTTCCTTATGCGCCTTTGGAATTGGACCCTGCAGCCATGGTTTTGCACTATGGACAAGCAATTTTTGAAGGCATGAAGGCATATCGCGGCAAAGACGGCCACATCATGCTGTTCCGGCCGGAAAAAAATATGCAGCGCGTCAATATTTCCAACGACCGCCTTTGCATCCCGCCCATTGATGTGGATTTTTGCGTGGAGGCCGTTAAAGAGCTGGTAAAGGTTGAAGCGGACTGGATCCCCACTGCGCCCGGCACATCGCTGTATGTACGTCCGTTTATCATTGCAACCGAAGCGGCGCTCGGCGTCAAGGTGTCTTCACAATATAAATTTATTGTCATTCTTTCGCCGGTCGGCGCATATTATCCGGAAGGGTTAAACCCGGTAAAAATTTATGTGGAAAGCCACTATGTGCGCGCAGTGCGCGGTGGCATTGGCTATGCGAAAACCCCCGGCAACTATGCCGCAAGCTTAAAGGCACAGGTGGAGGCCAAGAAAAAAGGCTATTCACAGGTTCTGTGGTTAGACGGCGTAGAGCAGAAATATGTGGAAGAAGTGGGCACCATGAATGTGTTTTTTGTGATTGGCGACGAAGTGGTGACGCCTGAGCTGAACGGCAGTATTTTGGCGGGTATCACGCGCGATTCCACCATTGAGCTGTTAAAATCGTGGGGGCTCAAGGTTTCAGAGCGCAAGCTGGGAATTCAGGAAATCTATGACGCGCACAAAAATGGCATGTTGAAAGAAGCATTTGGAACGGGAACCGCCGCAGTGATTTCACCCATTGGCGAGCTCAACTGGGACGGCAACAAAATTTCTATCAACAACGGCGACATCGGCCCCATTTCCAAACGGGTGTACGATGAGGTAACCGGCATCCAGAGCGGTGAAATGGAAGACAAATTCAACTGGATTGTAGAAGTGGAATAACATAACGCCATTGGCGGCGTGTAAAAAAGCCGGGCGCATCTGTCCCGGCTTTTTCCAATTTGGAAGGAGGCGGCTTATGAAATACATTGTAGTGCTGGGCGACGGCATGGCGGACTATCCAGTAAAAGAGCTTGGCAATCAAACTCCGCTGGACTGTGCAAATAAGCCCAATATGGACCGGCTGTGCAAAGAGGGGGTTTTGGGGCTTGTTTCCCATGTGCCCGATTCGCTTTCACCGGGCAGCGATGTGGCAAACCTTTCCGCCATGGGATATGACCCGGTGGCATATTATACAGGCCGCTCGCCGCTGGAAGCGGTGAGTATGGGGATTGATATCTTGGAGAGCGACGTGGTATTCCGGTGCAATCTGGTTACGCTGTCTGAGGGTGGGGAATACCGCGGCAAAACCATTCTTGACCACAGCGCGGATGAAATTACCACCGCCGAAGCGCGCGCACTCATTGCAGAGGTTGAAAAATCGTTTGGAACCCAAACCATGAAGTTTTATCCCGGCGTCAGCTACCGGCATGCGCTGGTGTGGCAAAACGGCCCCGAAAAGCCACAGCTTACGCCGCCGCACGATATTTTGGAAAAACCCATTACCGATTACCTGCCAAAAGGAGAAGGCAGCGATGTGCTTTCTAATATGATGGAGCAAAGCTATGCATTGCTAAAAAACCATCCCATCAACCAAAAACGGAGGGAGCGGGGGCTTAGGCCTGCCAATTCCATTTGGATTTGGGGTGAGGGCAAAAAGCCGCGGCTGGACAGCTTTTATGAGAAATTTGGCTTGCGCGGCGCGGTCATCTCGGCGGTGGATTTAATCAAGGGGATTGCCATTTGTGCGGGGATGAAGGCCATTGATGTGCCCGGTGCAACCGGCAATATTCATACCGACTTTGACGCCAAGGCGCAGGCGTGCTTGGATGCACTTTCGGATGGATACGATTTTGTCTATATCCACATAGAGGCGCCGGACGAGTGCGGGCACCGGCACGAAATTGACAACAAGGTGCGTGCAATTTCGCTCATTGATGAAAAAGTGGTGGGGAAAATTACCCGTGAACTGGATCAAAAAGGGGAGGACTACCGCATGCTGATCCTGCCCGACCATCCCACGCCGCTTTCTTTGCGCACCCACACCAAAGACCCGGTTCCATATATCTTATATGACAGCCGAAAAAAGGGAGACAGCGGATTTTCCTGCTATTGTGAAAAAAATGCCAAACTTGCGAATGTTTATGAGAAAGCGGGATATAATTTATTAAAGGCATTTTTAGAAAAATAAGCGGGGAGATTTAATGGGGGAAACCCAGACCAATCAGACAAAATGGATTATTACGGCAGTATACACAATGATTTTTGTGGGTGTCATCGTCTTTTTGGCACCTAAAATCATTAGTTTTTTACTGCCGTTTATTTTTGCCTATCTGATTTCACTGGCAATCGTGCCCACGGCAGATTTTTTGCAGCGGCGTGCAAAAATACCGCGGAAGTTAGGCATCCTGTTTTCTATGCTGCTCATTATCTCCATTCTGGTCGTCTTTGTAATAAACATTGTCTATCAGGGCGTGGTTGCACTGCAATCCCTTTCCGAACAGCTCCCGGCACTTTTGAGCGGCAACTATACGCCGCCCGGCTGGGTGGCGCGTCTTTCCGATATCTACAGCAAGCTCCCCGACGACCAGCAGCTTTTTATTGACGACATTGTAAAAAGCGTGAAAGATAATTTGTCGCAAATTATCCAGCCAGCCGCCATGGCAACCATCACTGCAGCAAAAAATATTGCCACAAGGCTGCCATCCATCTTTATCTTTACCACAGTGCTGGTGCTGGCAACTTACTTTATCAGCAATGATACCAAAAAAATTAAATCCCATATTTTGCGTTATCTGCCCAAACGGATCATTCAGAACCTCTACGTTTTAAAGGCTAGCATCAGCAGCGCATTTGGCGGCTATTTGAAAGCACAGTTTTTACTTATGACCATCACATTTATCGTGCTTTTAATTGGCCTTTCGGCGCTCAATATCCAGTCGTCTTTTTTAATCGCGTTTTTAATCTCGCTTGTTGACGCACTCCCCATTTTGGGCACCGGAATTGTGCTTATTCCCTGGGCCGGAATCCATCTTTTGCAGGGGAACTATAAAATGGCGGTGTGGATGTTCATTCTCTATTTGTCTGCTGTTTTGGTACGCCAGCTCTTAGAGCCCAAAATTGTTGGCGATAAAATTGGCCTTCACCCCTTGATAACATTAATTTCTATGTATATTGGGCTCAAGCTTTTGGGGATCTTGGGCATGATTGTCGGTCCGATTGCAGCAATCATTCTTGTGAGTTATTTGCGTGCACAAAAAGAATGCCGCTAAAAATTTTATCGCAAATTTGTCCGTTTTTACAAACCGGGTTTTAAAGTTCGACGATTTAACATAGAGTATATTGGATACGCTGTCTGCTTTTGTATGTTCCTGCGATATTTACCACTGTACAAGCGGACGCGCAATTGTGTATAATGGAAGAGAATTATTTTTAGGAGGGGTTTGATGGAGAAAAAATTTTACAAGACCCAAAAGGTTGTTTTGGATGATCCGACTTATAAGGACAACGCATTCTCTTTGGATTATTATGTGCTTGAATCCAATATGCCGGCAAGTGTGCGCAAAGATGGCGGAAAATCGTATGGGATTGAAGTCGTAAAACAATATGTGGACTATTTTGGAAACCGTATTGTACAGTCGTGCGATGCAAAAGGGATTACCAGCAGTGAATATGAGATATTTGCGTTGGTCGACAAGCTATATGAGTATATTGTTACGCCCATGACGCTTCGCGAGGTGATTTCCGATTACCAATGCGACTGTAATAAGCCACAAGCGTTACAGGCGATAGAAAGAGGCGCTTAATAAAAACCGGTTGTAAAAAATAACGCTTTTTAAGCGTTATTTTTTTGTGGGAAAGTGTTGTAAAAATTGTAAAAAGATGATACAATTATGAATTATAACAGTTCATACTTTGAATTTTACATTGGAGGAGTTGTATGCTGAAGTCTTGTTCGCCGCTTGCGCGGATTGTTGATATTGTTGTGTTGGCGCTTTTGGCGGCAGCGGCGGTTTTATATGATAGCCTCAATTTTCCGCTTTCTTTATGTTTGGCAGTGATAATGGCCGTTGTGGGATACCGTCAAACCGTTTGGGTGACAGCCGGAAGCGTTGCCGCAGTTGTTTGTGCTGTCATTGCCGCTTTTTTATACAGCGGGCAAACCGATGCTACAACCTTGTTAGATGGTGTTATTGCCGCATTTGACATGGCGCTTCCCGGTGCAGCGATTGGGATTGCTTTAAAAAAAATGGACGATGCATTTTTTATTGTTTCGGTTGGGGCCGGGGCCAATATATTGGTTTTGCTGGCGCAGTTTGTAAAACTGAAGCTTTTTGACAACATTGATATTTTAAATGTGCTGATTAAAACGCCGCTCAAAAGCTTTTTTGACAGCTATGAATCGCTTTTATCCCAAAGCGGAACCTTGACGGACGAAATGCAGGAGATGCTGCACGAAGCTTCCAGCGTGTTTATTAAAATGATAGAAATGCTCTCTCCGGCACTTCTCATTATTTCCGCACTGCTTTCTGCCTTTTTCATCTTTTTGGCGGCAAGAAAGGTACTATACCATGTCTACAAAGTTGTGTTTTTAAATATTGCGCACTTTTGGGCACTTCAGCTTGGACGCAAGGTCTCTGTTTTGATGTTTGGATTAATTTTAGCAACCATGCTGCTGCCTTCTGATTCCATTGTCACGCAGGCACTGCTCAATATCACAGTTATTTTATCTGCCGTATACGTCCTGTGTGGACTGTCAGTGATTGACTTCTTTTTCCGGCGGACTAAAATTTTTAGCATCGCACGTGCGCTCATTTACGTGCTGGCGCTTATCCTGCTGTTTTTGTTCACTTCCTTTATTCCCATCATCAATCCGCTTTATCTGTTGATGTTTTTGGGGTTGTTTGACAGCACATTTGATTTTCGAAAATTACGGCAGATTTAACCGTGGAGGGAAACACGTTGAACCCAAAGCAAATTTTTAAAACGCTTATTTTTAATAATGGATATTATCTGTGGGTCATTTTGCTGTTTGGCATTGTCACCCTGTTATTTGACGTGCGCGTCGCACTGTTTGAGCTGACTGTATTTGCCCTGCTGCTTACAATCTATATTGTCAATGCCATTTTAAAACGCAATCAGCTTTTAAAATATGTTCATTCGCTTGCGTTAAATGTGGATTCTGCCAGCCGGGATTCCATGTTTCACTTTCCGCTTCCGGTCGTTATTTTACGAATGGACGGCGCCATTTCGTGGTATAACGATTTGTTTGCCGATATGATCGGCCTTAGCTCTGAACGCAATATAAGCGATGCTTTTGAACAGTCCATTGTAAAATATATTCCCGAATTTCACATTGAGGAATTCTATAAAGAAGATTCCCGCCTTTCCTGCTATATTGCACACGGCGGAAAAACCTACAATGTATTTGGCAACGTCACCCGCACAGAGGGCGGTGATGACTATATGCTGGTGCTGTATTGGCAGGACCGCACCGCGGACGAGCAGCTTAAGGAACATTATAATCAAGAAAAGTTTGTAAGCGCTGTCATTGTTGTGGATAACTATGACGATGTTATTCAGGATACGCCGGGCGCCGACCGTCCCATGCTGCTTGCCACATTGGAAGAAAAGCTGGATCTTTGGGCAAACGACGTGAACGGGATTCTAAAAAAACTGGAAAAAGACCGGTATTTTTTCTGTTTTGAAAAGCGTTACTTAAATTTATTCATTGAAAAAAAATTCAATATTTTAGATACCATACGTGAAATCAGCATCGGAAATAAGTTTCCATTCACCTTAAGCATAGGCGTGGGATGTGACGGGAAAAATATGGCGCAAAACGACGCTTACTCCTATGTTGCTTTGGACATGGCGCTGGGACGCGGCGGCGACCAGGTAGTCGTTAAAAATGCCGAAAAATACCGCTTTTTCGGTGGAAAATCCAAAGAGCTAGAAAAACGTACGCGTGTAAAGGCGCGGGTTGTCGCTGGTGCATTAAGAGAGCTTATTGAAGAGGCGGAAAATGTTATCATCATGGGCCACAAGCACGCGGATGTGGATGTACTGGGCGCCGCCATGGGGCTTTACCGTGCGGTGACTAATGCGGGCAAAGAGGCCAAAATCCTGATGCAGACCTATAATCAGTCTGTCCGGCTGTTTATGGATACATTGGGCAGCGAATACGATGAGCTATTTATTAACAGCGCCTATGCGGCAGAAATCATCACTAAGCGTACACTGCTCATTGTAGTAGATACCCATATGCGGTCTTTGGTGGAATCCTCCACCCTTTTAAACGATGCCGGGCGGATTGTCATCATTGATCACCACAGGCGAAGTACAGATTTTATTGACAAGGCTGTGCTCACCTATCATGAACCGTATGCTTCTTCCACCAGTGAGCTTGTCACCGAAATGCTGCAATATATGGATGACAATACCAATTTAAAACGTGCGGAAGCGGATGCGCTTTATGCAGGCATTTATATGGATACCAAAAATTTTACATTTAAAACCGGGGTGCGCACCTTTGAAGCTGCATCGGTACTAAAAAAACTCGGTGTGGACACGGTGTATGTTAAAAAGCTGTTTCAGCTCAAATTGGAGACCATTAATAAGAAGTGGAAAATTGTGGAAAACAGCTATATTTATAAGCAAAAGATTGCCATTTCCACTTGTAAGAAAAATGACGATGATATGCAGACCATTGTTGCGCAGGCCGCAGACGAGCTGTTAAATGTCAAAGATGTGACCTGTTCATTTGTGCTTTGCCAAATGGACAAGGATGTCATCATCAGCGCGCGGTCGTTTGGGGATGTAAATGTGCAGGTCGTTTTAGAAAAGCTGGGTGGCGGCGGCCATATGACGATTGCGGGAGCCACCATGAAAAACACGAGCATTGACGAGGCGGCTGACGCCTTAAAAGATGCGATTGATGAACACATGAAAAACAAATAATCACGGAGGTGTGAATCCATGAAAGTAATTTTTGTGGCAGATGTAAAAGGACAGGGGAAAAAAGGAGACATTAAAAATGTCAGCGATGGATACGCCAAAAATTTCCTGCTTCCAAAGGGGATGGCTGTGGAAGCTACAGCCGCAAATTTAAACGATTTCAAAGGAAAAAAGGCGTCTATCCAATATAAGCACGACATGGAGGAGGATAACGCAAAACGGCTGGCGGCCGTCCTTTCCGAAACCACAGTTAAAATGACCGCAAAAGCGGGGGAAAACGGTAAGTTATTCGGTTCCATTACCAGCAAAGATTTGGCTGAAAAGCTCAAGGAAATGCGCGGGTTTGACATTGACAAGCGCAAATTTGTGTTGCCGGACGGCATTAAAACTACGGGGAAATTTACCGTAGATGTAAAGCTGCACCCCGGTATTGTGGGAAAGCTCAATGTGGAAGTGGATAGCGAAGCGTAACATCCTTTGGAGGGAGCCATGGCGGAAGAACTGATTAGAAGCATGCCGCACAGTGTGGAGGCCGAGCAAATCCTGCTCGGCTCCATTCTGTTTGATAACGCGTGCATGCCTGATATCACGGCAAAAGTAAAAGTAGACGATTTTTATTTAGAACAGCATAAAAAAATTTATGAGGCAATGATACAAATTTCCAACCGCGCTACGCCCATTGACCTTGTTACGGTCAAAGATGCACTCGGCGCTTCCTTTGATGGGATCGGCGGAACCCAATATCTGACACAGCTTCGGTTTATGGTTTCCACCACTGCAAATTTAAAGTATCACGTGCAGATTGTGCGAGACAAGTCAACCCTTAGAAAGCTCATTCGCGCGGCAAACGACATTGCAGAGAGTTCCTATAATTCGGATAATCGGGTAGGGGATGTCATCAACATTGCTGAAACCCGTATTCTGGACATTGCGCAGGGCAAGGAGACGGGGGATTTATATCACATCCGGGATATTTTAACCGGTAATTTGGCGCGCATTGAAGAGCTTATGAAAAACCGCGGCGCAGTAACCGGTGTGCCGACCGGGTTTTCAGAGCTGGATAAACGCACGGCAGGGCTTCAACCCACCGACTTGATTCTGATAGCAGCCCGTCCCTCCATGGGAAAAACCAGTTTTGCGCTAAATATCGCCACAAACGCAGCGGTACGCCATGGCAAAGCAGTTGCTGTATTTTCGCTTGAAATGGGAAAGGAACAGCTTGCAAACCGTATTTTGTCTGCCGAAGCACTCATTCCCAGCGAAAAAATGCGTGTGGGAGATCTGGATTTAAATGACGCCCAGCGGCTGGTGCAAACGATGGATAAAATTTCCAAAGCAGACATATATATAGATGATACGCCGGGTATTACCATTGCGGAAATCCGGGCAAAATGCCGCAGGCTCAAGCTAAAAAACCAGCTTGACTTGGTGGTAATTGACTACTTGCAGCTCATGGGGGGCACCAACCGTGAAAGCAGGCAGCAAGAAGTTTCGGAAAACAGCCGGCTGCTGAAAATACTCGCAAAAGAGTTGGAAGTTCCCGTCATTACACTGTCTCAGCTCAACCGTGAAGCGGATAAACGCGGCGACCATAAGCCACAGCTTAGCGACTTGCGCGATTCCGGTGCGATTGAACAGGATGCCGATATTGTAATGTTTTTGTTTCGGGAAGCCAAATATGACGAAAGCGCCGATGCCAATGTTGCGGAAGTCATCATTGCCAAACACAGAAATGGATCCACGGATTCATTTCAAGTGGGATGGCGTGGTGAATATACGCTGTTTATGGATTTGGATACGGTGCATACCGATGAATGATAAAAGCGGGTGGTCTTTTTGCAGTCTATTTTTGAAAAAGTGCAAGCGACAATTGCCAAGCATCATATGTTGACGCCCGGAGACCCCGTGTTAGTGGGCATTTCCGGCGGCGCAGATTCTGTTGCATTGCTACATATTTTACACGCGCTTGGCTATAAGCTGTTTGCCGCACATGTCAATCACAATTTGCGCGGGCGCGAAGCTATGCGCGATCAAAAATTTGTGGCACAGCTTTGCAATCAGCTTAAAATCCCATTTTTATTGCTGGATGCAAATGTGAAACAGCTTGCGGCGCAAGAAGGCGTTTCGATAGAAGTTGCTGGACGAAATATCCGATACCGTTTTTTTGAAGCAGCAGCCAGAAGCCAAGGCGCCAAAAAGATTGCAGTGGCGCACACAAAAAACGACAGTGCGGAAACGGTGCTGCTAAACTTAATTCGCGGTTCAGCTACGCATGGGCAGCGTGGAATCCCGCCTGTAAACGGCGCCGTGATACGGCCAATGATAGATGTGGAGCGCTATGAAATTGAAGCCTATTTGGCAAAGAATCACATTGAATTTATGCTGGACAGCACCAATACAGAGTCTGTTTTTACACGTAATTTAGTGCGCAATAAAGTGCTGCCTGAGCTAAAAACTGTAAACCCCAATATTGTTGCCACTATTGTAAGAAATGCAAATATTATCCGGGAAGAGAGCGCTTGTCTGGATGAAATCATCAGCGATATTGCAAAAAAACGCATTTCGTTTACCCACGGCGCAGTACAACTTGATTTAAACGGCGAACTGCATGTTGGAATAAAACGTCTGCTGGCATTAAAGGCAATAGAGCGTCTAAAAGGAGACACATTTGGGCTGACGCAAAAGCATATTGACGAAATCCTTTCACTTTCCAGAGGCGGTTCTAAATTTATTTTGCCAAAATATTTGACAGCAAGCTATAATTATGGTATATTAAATTTTATAGCTGGAAGCAGAAAACCAAACAAGTTTTGTTATCGAATTTCCGGGCTTTCCAGGATATATATCCCGGAAATTGACAAGGCGTTTCGGTTTGAAATTTTAAATGGCTATCACGGTACGTTTGATGAAAATTGCTGTTTGATTAATTTGGATGGTTTGCAGGAGCCGTTGTATTTGCGCAGCCGCAAAATGGGTGATCGGTTTATCCCTTCCGGTATGCAGTCGCATAAAAAACTGCAGGACTTTTTTGTGGATAAAAAAGTTCCCTCATTTTTGCGCGATTCTATTCCGATTTTGGCAACAGATACGAGAATTGCGGCGGTTTTAGGTATGCGTGTTTCAACCGATTTTTTAGTTCACAAAGATACGCAGCGTGTGCTAAAAATTACAGAGGAAATTTGAGGGGATTATAATGGGAAAGATGACAGAGTTTGGAGAAATCCTTTTTACAGAACAAGAAATTGCAAGCCGGGTAAATGAACTTGCGGAGCAAATTAATACAGATTACGCGGGACAGGAAGTTATTTTGGTCTGTATTTTAAAGGGGGCATTTGCATTTACTGCAGACCTTGCAAGAAAGCTCAAAATAAATTGTAGAATCGAGTTTATGCAGGTTTCAAGCTATGCCGATAAAACGGAATCTTCCGGCTCTATCAAAATTATCAAAGATATCAATGTACCGGTGGACGGCAAATATTTGCTGATTATTGAAGATATTATTGACACCGGCATTACCATGAATAATTTGAAAAAAATGCTTGGTTTGCGAAACGCAGCCAGTATCAAGCTGTGCGCACTTTTAGATAAGCCTTCCCGCCGGGAGGCAGACATTGATGCTGACTACATCGGATTTGTAGTGGAGGATCACTTTTTAGTGGGATATGGGCTGGATTATGCGCAAAATTATAGGAATCTTCCTTATATCGCAATTTTAAAAAAAGAATTGTACGAATAGCATCATATTTCAAGTATAGAATGGCAATAATGAAGACAAGGAGGCGGTGCATTTGAAAAAGTACATAAAAGGCGCCGGGTTTTATATCCTGCTGTTCGCGGTGATTATTCTAATCTTTTCGCTCTTAAATTATCAGAGCGGGCCAACCATCATTGAATTTTCTGAATTGGTCACAAACATCAACGACGGCAAGGTAAAAGAACTCACGATTGATGAATATAACAAGGCGACAGCCGTTTTGATAGATGACAGCATCGTAAAAGCGGATATTCCATCCATGGATATTTTGTATGAGCATGCGGGCGATCAAATCAAACGCCAGATTTCAGAAAAATCTTTAAAGATGGAAACGCCGCAGCCGCAGGCAATGCCATGGTGGCTGTCCTTTTTGCCGTCTTTCATTTTGCTCATCATGCTGGTTTCCTTCGGCATTTTCTTCTTCCGCCAGTCACAGGGCGGCGGCTCGGGAAAGGCTCTGTCCTTTGGCAAAAGCAAGGCAAAAATCCATGTCAAAGACAAAGACGCCGTTACATTCCGGGATGTAGCGGGGGCAGATGTGGAAAAGGAAGAGCTTGCAGAGATTGTAGAATTTTTAAAAGCGCCGCAGCGGTTCCGCGATTTGGGCGCCAAAATCCCGCGTGGGGTACTTTTAGTGGGCCCGCCGGGAACTGGTAAAACACTGCTTGCAAAAGCAGTTGCGGGAGAGGCGGATGTGCCTTTTTTCTCCATCAGCGGCTCAGACTTTGTAGAAATGTTCGTCGGTGTGGGTGCATCACGTGTGCGCGATTTGTTTGAACAGGCTAAAAAAGCTGCGCCCAGTATCATTTTTATTGACGAAATTGACGCGGTTGGCCGTCAGCGTGGTGCCGGTCTTGGCGGCGGGCACGATGAACGGGAACAAACATTAAACCAACTGCTAGTAGAAATGGATGGCTTTGGCCCAAATATCGGGGTTATCGTGATTGCAGCTACCAACCGGCCAGATATTTTAGACAGTGCACTTCTGCGCCCAGGCCGGTTTGACCGTCAAGTAGTCGTGGATTATCCTGACATCAAAGGCCGCGAGGCAATCTTAAAGGTGCACTCCCGTAAAAAGCCATTGGGAAGCGATGTGGATTTATCGGTCATTGCCAAAACCACAGCTGGTTTTACAGGCGCCGACCTTGCAAATTTACTTAATGAATCCGCACTTTTTGCAGCACGGCGAGGGAAAACAGAAATCAATATGCCGGAAATTGAAGATGCCATGATTAAAGTGATGGTGGGTACAGAAAAGAAAACGCGCAATATGAGTGAACGTGAGAAAAAACTCACTGCTTACCATGAAGCGGGCCACGCGATTGTGACCAAGCTTTTACCCAGTCAAGACCCGGTACATCAGATTTCGATTATACCACGCGGAAGGGCAGGGGGCTACACCATGAGCCTGCCCAGTGACGACAAGTTCTATCAAACCAAAGGCGAAATGATTGATTCCATTGTGGTGCTTTTGGGCGGACGAACTGCCGAATGCCTGGTTTTGGACGATATCAGCACAGGTGCATCAAACGACATTGAACGCGCAACAAAAATTGCCCGGCAAATGGTAACAAAATTTGGTATGAGTGACAAAATCGGGCCCATTAGCTTTGGCGCGGAGCATGATGAGGTGTTTATTGGACGCGATTTTGTACAGTCAAGAAATGTCAGCGAGCATGTCGCTGCTGAAATTGATGAAGAAGTCCGCAGTATTATTGAAGATTGTTTCTCCACTTGTAAAGGGCTTTTAAAAGAAAACCTCGAAAATCTCGAAAAGGTCGCAAAAGCGTTGATAGAACACGAAAAACTCACTGGAGAAGAATTTGAACGCATCTTAAACGGCGAACCGCTTGCGGATGACAGTGCACCCGACGTCCAACAGGAGGAAACAGCAGCACAAGAAACGGATGCAGCACAAATAAATGAACCGCAAGTAGGAGATCAATAAAATATCATAAGAACAGCCGCCAAAAGGCGGCTCTCTTTTTGCCCATATGTTTACCATAATTTTATTTTGTCTACTAGATTCGTTTCTTTTTTCATAACTGAAAAAGAATTTGTTGAAATTGCTGACAAATTTTGTTATAATAGATTAGGAAATCAGGAGATGAAACCCATGCAGCTAAAAGAAATTACCATGCAAGATAAGCCTTTATTTGACGCCTATATCGGCGGCAAATTTGAAAATTCGGAAGCCGTGTTTGGCAATTTGTTCTTGTGGCGCAATATTGCAAAAACCAAATATGCGCTTGTGGAAGATGCACTTGTAATTTTTTATCAAAAATCAAATGGCTGTCCAGCCTGCTGCTATCCATTTGGAAATTGTGATATAAAAGCAGTGATTCAGGCACTGCTAGCCTGTTTTCGTGAAAAAAATTGTAAATTTATTATGGAAAGCGTTCCTGCATCTTATAAAGATGTGCTGATGGCGCATTTTGGCGACCAAATAAAAGTGACGCCTGACCGCGATTTATTTGACTATGTGTATACTGGTGAAAAACTTCGTGAATTAAGTGGAAAAAAATTGCATTCAAAAAGAAACCATATCAATAAATTTCTTTCGCTTTATCCCAATTATCAGTATGTGCCGCTTACGCCCGATTTATTTCCCGTCTGCTTAAACAATGTAGAGCAGTGGCTGCTTACCAAATATCAGCCGTCTGATGTGGATTTTCATCGTGAAATGACAGTAATGCGGGAAGCCTTTACGTATTATGAACAGCTTGGTTTTATTGGCGGCGCGCTTTTGGTAGATGGGGAAGTGATTGCGTTTACCTTTGGCGAGCGCTTGACGCATGATACCTGTGTGGTTCACGTTGAAAAGGCGAACACCTCGTATCATGGTGCCTATACCATGATTAACAATGCATACATTCAGCATGCATGGCCGGATATCCGCTTTGTCAACCGGGAAGAGGATATGGGGATTGCGGGAATCCGAAAGGCCAAGCTTTCCTATGTGCCGGATCATTTTGTGGAAAAATATCAGATTGAATTTCAATGAAGGGAGTATGGATGATGATTGCTGTTCTTTTGGCAGATGGATTTGAAGAAATTGAGGCAATTGCCTTTGTGGATATTTTACGCCGTGCACAAATTGAGGTGGAAACCGTTTCGATTTCTGACCAAATTGTTGTAACTGGCGCGCATAATATTCCCGTCGTCGCCAATATCACCCTTGACCGGCTGGATATACGGGATTTGGAAGCAGTTGTGCTGCCCGGCGGCGGTGAGGGGACTGAGCGTTTAAAGCAAAGTGAAGCGGTTTCGGCGCTTTTGCACTCCATGCAAGAAGAAAATAAACTAATCGGCGCGATTTGTGCTGCGCCTTCGGTGCTTGGTGGGCTTGGGCTATTAAACGGCAAAACCGCCACTTGCTATCCGGGCTTTGAAGTAGCGCTGATTGGCGCAACGGTTGCGAACACGCCTGTGGTGCAAGATGGAAATATCATCACTTCCCGCGGTGCAGGTACGGCACATGAGTTTGCCTTTGCATTTGTCGGGCGATTAAAAGGAACCTCTTTGGCCAATGAAATCAGAGCGGCAATGCAATATGAATAAGCAGATACTGCGTAAACAATTTTTGCAGCAAAGGGACGGCCTTTTGCAAGAAACGGTTGCCGCACATAGCAAGGCCGTATTTGCAACACTGCTGCAAATGCCGGTATTTTTAGAGGCACAGCACGTGATGATTTATATTGGATTTCGAAATGAAATTGAAACGCTTCCCATCATTGAATGGCTTTTGCAAAAAGGCCGCACGGTTTCAGTGCCTGTGTGTAAACCAGAGGGGAAAATGCACATTGTAAAGCTTGAAAGTGTGCAAACAGGCCTTCAAAAAAATAAGTTTGGGATATTAGAACCTATTTCTGCATGTCCGCCGGATACTTTGCCCAATCTTGCGATTGTTCCAGGTGTTGTATTTGATGTATCAGGACGGCGGATCGGATTTGGCAAAGGTTATTATGACCGGTATTTCAGCGGAAAATCCATTGTTAAAATTGGAATTTGCCATGATTTTCAGATGATACAAACGGTTCCACAGGATCGATTTGACATCAAAATGAATTATATCGTTTCCGAAGAGAGGATTTTAAGCCTATGAAACTTGGAATCAATTATATGTTGATTGTTGTCCTGCTGCTGCAATTAGCCGCAGGTGCGGCCATTGGCATATTTTTTCAGGGCAGTGTTTCCCAATATGTGCAAATCTTTATCACCCAAGTGTTTCCAATTTTGCTTCCCGCGCTGCTATATTGCCTGTTTAGTGAAAAAGGGTTTCAAGGCGTGGCACGCAGTGGCAAATTTACCATTGGAAAGGTGATATCGTGCATCACACTTGCCATTTCTGTCAATATTTTGGTCAATCTGGTTACGCAATTTATTGTAATGCCCTTGTTTTCATGGGCATTCACCGAAACAGGGGCAGGAGCGGCTTTAACGCTTTCCACAGCGCCGGCGACAGCCACAGAATATGTCCTTGATATTTTATTTATTTGTCTGATGCCTGCAGTTTTTGAAGAAATTTTATTCCGCGGTGTCACACTCACGCGCTATGAGGCGCTTTATGGATCAAAAAAGGCCATCTTTATGTGTGCAATTGTATTTGCCGTAATGCACAACAGTTTGCCCGCCCTTGTTCCACAGTTTATGATAGGGATCTTTTTGTCATATATTGTAATCAAATATGACTCCATTTATATGGGTATGATTGCACATTTTACACACAATTTAACCACCTTAATACTGCAAACAATAGGGAAGTGGCAGTCAGATACACTGGATGCATTTTTATTTGGAAATCCATTGGCTGTCGTTTTACTTGCAGTTTTATTGCTGATTGCTTCTATATTGTTTATCCATCATGCCGGACGCGATGTAACATTTCAAAAAGCTTCTGTTAGTCGTGCTGAACGGCGAAGAGAAAAACTGTTGTTTCAACTCATTATAGTAGTATTTGTAGTAGTGCAGCTGCTTGTTTGGATTTGATAGCGAGCAGGGGAAGCAGAGAGGATGAAATTATTAATTTCGCAAAATTAAAATTTTGCGAAATGAGGGAGGGGTTTCCACGGATTTATCAACGCTTTTTTCACAATGTCCTGATTTTTTACGGGATTATTTAACCTATATGTCTGTGATTAAAGGAAAATCAGAAAATACCATCCGGGAATATTTCTATGATTTGCGCATGTTTCTACGTTATGAGATGTGTGTAAAAACCCCTGCGCTGCAAAAAGATTTTCAAAAAATAGATATCAAAGAATTTGACGCCGCTTTGCTAGATACGATCACATTGAGTGACCTTTATGCGTTTATGGCCTATGTCAACAATGAACATTCTGCAAATGACTGCTATCGGGCGCGCAAGGTTGCAAGTTTAAAATCCTTTTTTAATTATCTCTTTATCAAAGAAAAACGCATTCATGAAAACCCTGCGGCCAATTTGGAAACGCCGAAAATCAAAAAGCGGATGCCCAAATATCTTTCTTTTGAACAAAGCCTGGCATTGCTTCGAAGCATTGATGGAGCATTTAAAGAGCGTGATTTGGCAATCTTTGTATTGTTTTTAAATTGCGGATTACGCCTTTCAGAATTAGTTGGGATTAATATACGAAATATCGATTTAAAAAAACGGACATTAAAGGTCATTGGCAAAGGCGATAAAGAACGCATTGTATTTTTGAATGATTTATGCGTTGATGCAGTTTCGCGCTATCTGGAAGTGCGCCCGGTGGACGGTGTATTGCACTCCGACCGGGATGCACTGTTTTTAAGCCGGGAACGAAAGCGAATCAGCGGGCGTATGATAGAGCTCTTGGCAAAAAAATATTTTGAAAAAGCTGGAATTGACACTACCATTTACACACCGCATAAACTTCGCCACACGGCTGCCACTATTTTATACCGCGAAGGGAACGTGGATATTCGGACACTGCAAGAACTGCTCGGCCACGCCAGCCTTTCTACAACACAGCTTTATACACACGTCAAAAATGAAGATTTGAAACAGGCTGCCGAGCAAAACCCATTGGCAAATATAAAAATAGAGTAGCGGACAACCATGTCCCCTACTCTTTTGCCCCATAGGACAACGAAATACTCAAATTCCCATTTCGGCAGCGAAGTTCGTCCAAAAAGGCTTTTTCGTTGGCATCCTTGTTAAGTGCCACGCTGTAAACCAACTGATACAACGTTCCCAAATCCACTGTCCGCACACGGATTAGCTCATAATCTGCGGCATATTGATTGAGCACCTCGTCAAATGCGCCGCGATAGTCCAAATCTTCTGGGACAGTAATTTTTAAAATCAACCGTTCCGTTCTGCTAATACCAAATTTACAAAGATGCAGCACATAGACAAATATACACAGGATGATCACATACAGCATCGCGTATCCGATCATTCCAACGCCACAGCCGAGCCCCGCAGCAAGCGCAAAAAAGATATAAGTGATATCACGCGGGCTGCCAGCTTCACTCCGGAAGCGGATGATGGAAAACGCACCAACGAGGCTAAATGCACTTGCCACATTGTTGCCGACCATCAAAATAATAATGGAAATAATTGCCGGTATCATGATGAGGGTAATCATAAAATTTTGGTGATATTCCCCTTTTTTCCCTGTTAACACATAGGTGAGGCAAATCACGCCGCCCAATGCAAATGCAACCAACAGGGTTATTGCTGCTGTGACGAATGTAACGCTTGCCTGTGCAGAATTGGCTGTGGAAAATAGTGATTCGAACATGCGTTTTCCCCCTTTTCTAGTCGACTCCACAAATAGTTTTGATATTCCGTCCCGTATTTAGAAAATCCTGTGCTATATACATGATATTTGCTGAGAAGTGCCGCCAGCCATACGGGAATACTGTGCTCTGCTTTAATTTCCATAATTCGCATGTGTTCCGGAACAATCCGTTCGCCGAAATCGCCGCATTCCAAACGCAAGTCGGTGCGCCGCGCGCGGATATTTAAATCAATTGAAACCCGTAGATGCCGGTTTTCTTTAGAAAAATATGCATATCGATCATAGGCCAGATACAGCTTTGGTTCTGGATTATAAAAATGGACAAAATAATTTAATTCCGATAAAATTTGCTGATTTATGTAGTCTGCTTTAGGAACCCGCTTTTTTTCCAAAAAGTCATATGCATCCATAAGCCCAATGCGAATCCGCCGCTTGTTGGTAAGCCCGCAAAACTTCTTTTTGATTTCTAAAAACACAATATCGTCCGCGGTTGGCACACCGTATGCCCGCAGCCGAAGCTTTTCCTTATATGCCGGCTTTAAAAGCGAAGTGCGGATTAAATTGTTGTCCACTGTGTCATAATAAATATTGCAAATTGAATAGGGCTTAAAATCCTTGTTATACTCATCTGAAACCATATACTGTCTCAGCTCTTGCTGAAGTTCATTACAAACGTCTGCGCGGATGATAAACTTCTTCTCATAGCGGTTGAATACTTCAATCGCAGCCATCCAAACACACCACCCAATTTTCTTTTCCAATCGTTTCTATTTATATGATTGGCAATGAAAAACAAGTCCTTTTCTATAAATATAATTTTGCCTTTAAAATACCTGCTACGGTTTTTGCGTCACAGATTTCATCGTGCATAATTTGTTCTACCAGCGTATCAAGTGGTATTTTCTCCACGGATAAAAACTCGCCGTCATCTAAATTTTGTGCACAGGGATGCAAGCCTTTCGCAAGATAGAGATAGATGATTTCCGAGCAAAACCCCGGCGTAGGATAAATTTTTCCCAACGATATCCATTCATCTGCCAAAAGTCCCGCTTCCTCGCCAAGCTCCCGCATACCGCAGGCAAGCGGATCTTCACCGTATTCCAGCTTACCGGCAGGGAGCTCCAAGAGCGCCTGTTCCACGCCCTTTCGGTACTGTTTTACCATGTAAACTGCATCATCTTCCACTGCGGCAACACACACGCCGCCAGGATGCTTTACCAGCTCGCGTGTCGATGTACCAACGGGCGTTTCCACTGTATCCACATAGACGTCAATGACCCTACCATGAAATTTTTGCTCTGAAAAAATGGTCTTTTCATAAAATTTTGTTAAATTTTCTTCCATCCACTACACCCCTTTTTTGTGAATCCGAAGATTGAAGATAATGAGCACCAGCGCACCCAGTAGCAGTCCGCTGCTTAAAAACAGAATAGCTGTAATCCATAGTTCACCTTTAAGCGGGAACACTTTCACAGGGACGTCAGTGATAATATCATGTGAATTGTTTACACCAGTATTGTCAATAAACGTGATATAGTCTGCACCAAGTTCGTTGAGTAAAAACCGCTTCCCCTCCCCCTGCACATAAACACGGTCATTTTCGTAAATAAAGTCCGTATTGACGCCGTCTGTCCGAATAAAATACGCAAGGGCCAAAAGCTCTGGCATACAGTCCTGATCCTTCATTTCCAGCGGAACTAAAACTTTTAATGTACGATAAGAAACCGTGTCGGTTTTAAATATTCCCTGCCCTACAGTGTAGCCGCCGTTGCTTTCATTGAGCGTAATGATGATATTATCGCCCATTTGCGGATTGTTGTATTTATCCGCATGCTCAATGCAGTAAGAATAGCGGAATTTATCCACCGTAATAGAATCAGGTAAATTATCGTCTTTGCCGTTGATGACATATTCCTTTGATAAAATAAATGTACTGTCCTCTGCGCCGGTAATGGTTGCAAGAATCACATAGTCGGCATCCGACGAAAGAATGCTTTCTACAGCAGATTGTGCATATGCGGGAAATGTGATAAGCGAAATTACGCTCAGTAACAAGAGCAGTCGTTTAAAACAAGCCGTCAAATGGCGCATTGTGCTCCCTCCCTCGCCCAATTTTATACTTGAATTTCGATAACTGTGCCATTTACGTCAATATCCCGGTTGTAAATCAGCAAATCCTCAAAGTGGGTAATTTGGCGTGTGCCGTTTAGATAATATCCGTCTTCTGTCACCCGCGCATCGCATTCAATGGTTAAATATACGTCAAATTTGTTGGGGATTGGCTGTTCCACACCAAGCGATCCGTCCGCCATATTGACAAACTCCACCGCCTGTTCTACGCGTTTATCCACAATTTTGCCTATGGGTGTGCCAGTTTCCCAGTCGGTCATTTCATCGCCAACCTTTAAGCAGTCGACCGACATTTGCCGCACTGCTTTGATTTTAAATTCGTAATGGAGGGTCGTGTCGGTTACCCCTGCCTCCTTGTGCGCGGAAAACCCAAATTTATATACAATCGCCGCAACCGACAAAACCAAAATTAAAATGACCGATAAATCAATGATGTTGATTTTGCCAAACAGCTTCCCTTTCTCGTTGATTATCATGTAAAAGCTCCTCCTATTCGCCTTCTACTTTGACGTCCACAATATATCCGCTTCCAACATAATCTTTGTTTCGCACATAGATGAGCTTGCCAATTTTGATTTCCTGGGTCGCAAATTTGATGGACTCGCCAAAGGTAGTGGGCACACCGGTGATGGTCATATACACGTCACATTTATTGTAAAAAGAGGACTCAACAAACCTGCCATGGATGGTATCCTCACGGGTGGTGCGGTTATCCTGAAATGTCACATCCGTTATCTCACCCAGATAGCCGCCTTTTACACTGTCTTTGATTTGGTCACCTACTTTTACCAAATCACGGTATTCATTGGGCACGCCGGTGAGCTCTACCGTATAGCTCACTTGAGGAATATCCGCTGCTTTTTCTGTGCTGTACGTAAAATAGTTTGCCGCAATAACAATCGCAGCTGCCACAAACAACACAATCAACACATCAACGGCGCTGATTTTAAATCTTTTCTTCATGTATGTCCACTTCCTTTCCAAGCACTTCAAGATATACGGTTTCAATCCGCTTTGTAGTATGCTCTGCCAAAAATTCTTTTTCAAACACCTTTAAGCTGCCATCACGAAGATCATTCATGATTTTTTCACTTGAGGCCAACTGTTTTAATTTTTGATACATGGCCTGGCTGTCTTTTGTGGGAAACAGAAAGCCGTTGACTCCCTCGTAAATAACGCCGGGATTTCCGCCAAAGTCACTGACCACAGCGGGTTTACCAAGGCTCATCCCCTCCAAAAGCGAAAGGCTGGTCGCCTCAGTGCCAAACGAAGCATTTACATTGACGTCAATGATGTTCATAAACGTGGTAACATCTGAAATAAATCCCGCTAATATCACTGCATCAGACAAATGCAATTCCTCTATTTTGTCCCGGATTGTAGCTTCATACGGCCCGGTTCCCGCAATCAGGAGCTTTGCCGGAAAACCGTCGTCGCGCAAACGCCTGAGTGCTTCTAAAATGGTAATGTGGCCTTTTACTTCGGTAAGCCGTGCTGCAATTCCCAGCAAAAGCTCGCCGCTTTTCACGCCGTAGCCTTCCCTTGCTGCTTGCCGTTGCGCATCGGAAAGCAATTTTACACGGTCTACGCCATTTTTAATCACTACAATTTTTTCCCCGTTTACGCCTGTTGCAGTCAGATTGTCTTTGGCCGCTTCAGCCACGGCAATAATTTTGTCAGCAAGATAGTTATTTACCGCACCGTTGATGGCCTTTCCAATCCCTTTCGAAATGCGCTTGGGCGGTTCAAATACACTGTGCCGGGTGTAAATAATTTTTGCCCGTTTGTACAGCCGGCCGGCAATTCTTGCACTCATAGCGGCATGTGCGTGAATAATGTCAGGTGTTTCCCGTTCAAATAGCTGTTTCAGTGCACGGATACAGCCAAAATCCAGCGATTGATCCGCCATACCATCCACTTCTATACAGGCTGCATGCAATTCTTCCACATACGGCTTGAGCAGGCTTCCCCGCGGCAGCACTACACAAACGTCAAATTTTGCGCGGTCATAGTGGCGTAAAAAAGTTAAAATGCACTTTCCCGCACCGCCAATATTTTTGTCACTGATGACATTGAGCACTTTAACCAATGCGCGGTTCCTCCTCCCCTTCTAAGCAGCGAATGCCGCACATGGCAATTCCCAGCGCCAGGAAGAAAAACAGCACAATCCGATAATTGTACCATACATTGTCAAACAGCCCCTGCACCAAGAACCCCGCCATACCAGCGCCAAGGCCAATCAGCGTCGCTTTTAAAACACCGCGTTTCGCCTTTACAACACAGGAAATTACACTTTTGAAATAGACAATTAAGATGGATAAAAACACCAAAAATCCCATGATGCCGTCCTCTACCAAAATTTGCAGGAACAAATTATGCGAATGCGGCGCCACAACGCCTGAATAGGCATAATAGGGATACACAATATTAAATGCTTCTGTACCCGGCCCAATTCCACAGAACCAATAGTCCTTAAGCATGGCAAGCGTGCCGAACCAGATGTTAACCCGGTAGGACGTGGACGTATCCTTCATATCTCCCACGCTCATAAACCGGTTGATAATGCTATCCGGCAAAAACAGTGGGGAAAGCAGCAATAGCAAAATGCCAAACCAGATAAACTTACGGTCATAAAATGCAAAAAACAGAAAAAATGCCACCATCAGCCCAATCCAGTTCCCGCGCGAAAACGTAAAAATCATGCAAAGCATCAGCGCACCTGTAATGAGCAAATGGTAAAATCGATTGTAATTTTTCGGTGCAGACCAAACAAGTGCCACTGTGACAGGGATGATCAAAAGGAGGTATTCACCCAGTACATTAGGATTTTCAAAGGTAGATACCACACGCGTTTCAATGTCGGAAAACATGTCGTTGTCAATCCACACGTCGCCGCCGGAAAATCCAAACACATACTGGTAAATCCCATAAAGCGCAACCAAAAGTGCACCAACCGCCAAAAGGGACAGCAAAACGTAGAACTGCTTTTTGGTGGTTACGGTGTTGACAATCAAAAAATAGGAAGCGATAAATGCTAAATATACCAGTACAACAAGAATACTATTTTCCAGCGCAAACGAAGAGAGCGCAGAGATGACAAGGATGCCCGCAAACAGAATCAACAAAAAGTCCAAATTGGTTCTAATATAGCAAAACCGTTTGTCAAACACCGCACGCAAACCCATGCCCAAAAGCGCAGTCATAATGATTCCAACCAGCGCCATGGTAGGCAAAAATGGAAACAGCACGGCGGCAAGATAGACGCCGTATGTATACTGCGTTAAGATCAATAAAATACCAAACCCGCCGCATAAAGCGGCCAATGCAAACACTGGGCTGACCACCCATGCAAGCACGCCGAGCAATACGCCAAGCAACACAGAAAAAACCATGCCGCCACGCCCTGGGCAAATGCTGGTATTTTTCGTCTCATCGGGCACAACATCAAAAAACAGCAGTACTTTTTTTACAAGCCAACTATTTTTAAATATAGCATACAATGAAAGATTGACAGCCACACACAATAATCCAAGCACGCCAGCCACAGCTAAAATTACAAGCATTTTTGCAGTGAGCGCGCCTGATATGGCAGAAACTGCGGTATAAACCAGAACTGCTGCAACCATCATAACGCCAAGCACCCGGATGGAAATAAAAAACAGATTTTGATAAAACCACAGCACAGCGGCGATAATTCTGCTATTTTTCAGCACACCCGAAAGCCTTGACACCGCGCGGGCAAAAAAGTCAAGCACACGCCGCCAAATCTGGTAGAGCAGGCTTTGGTCTAAAACAGACATACAGTTGGGCGCTTTTGTAAAAAAGGAGACAAAAAAGCTTCGCTCAGACGACTTTTTTAACTTTCCTGCTATCAAATCCTGTATTTTTTTAAGCACACTATATTGAAAATAGGATTTCAATCGGAGATACAGCCCGGCAAAAAAACTTAAAAACACACTGTTATGCAAGCTTATCGCCTCCTGTCACTTTATTTTTTATCATTTGAAATAAATCAGTCAGTTCTTGCAGCCGAAGCAGCGCACAGAGCGCCACATAAAGCATCGCACCAACTGCAGCCGGCAAAAACAGCGGCAGCCATTTGCCGCCAAATGCCGATTCGGCGTATTGATACGTAAGAATAACGCCGGCTGACATCAGCAAAACGGATATCACAATTTTTACCATACTCACAAAAAATGGCCGGTTGAGAATCTGCCCTACCCGCCGGTGCAGGATAATGAGCAGGCCAAATCCTGTGAGATTCGCCGCAAGCGAAGCCGAAAATGCAAGACCTTCCAAGCCAGTGTGAAGGCCTAAAATGAAAATTAAGCTGAGCACAATGTTGATACCAATGCTTAGCATGGATACCCTCATGGGTGTTTTCCCGTCTTGCAAAGCGTAAAACGACTTGTTCATAATTTCAGAAATTGCAAACCCCACCATGCCAAGTGAATAGAAAAACAGCGCTTTGGAAGTAAGATCGGTAGACTCTGCATCAAAGGCCCCACGTTCATAAAACAGCCGGATGATGGGTACATTTAGAATCAAAAACCCCGCCATGATAGGGGCAATGATGAACACCACATACTGCACGGATTTTCGCACAATCCTTGCAAATCGATCGGAATCTTTTAACGCTGCCACCCTGGAAAGAGATGGGAAAATTAAATTTGTGATGGTGTATGTAAACACGCCAACCAAAATGACATACAGCTTATTTGCATAGTCCAGCGCAGGCACTGCAGCGCCGTCGTTGAGCCCGGATGCCAGATTGATGTTAATCATAGAATTGATGGGCTGCACCCACGCGCTGATGATAATGGGCAGCGCCAGCACGCAAACCCGCTTGATGGACGGGTCGCCAAAAGGGTTTTTCAGCCGGAACCGATAGTGTAATCTGTGCAGCGACGGGATTTGCACTAAAATTTGCGTGCACCAGGCAAGCAGCATAGCCACCGCAATGCCGTAAATGCCAAACCGTGTTCCAAACACTGCCAGATAAACAATCAAAAGTGCGTTGGAAACCAGGCTGATAATGGATGGAATAAAAAATTCTCCATCTGACTGCAAAACCCCAACCATACAATAGGCCATGCCTGTGATGATAATGGTGGGGAACAGAATTTTTACCAGCTCAGAGGCGAGCAGCAACTGCTCCGCACCTAATTTCCCGGCAATGATTTTAACAACCGTGCCGGAAAACAAAATTCCCACTGCGGCAATGATGGTTGTGATAAAAAGGATCAGCGTCATAAACCGGTTGGAAAAATCGGTTGCGCGCTCCCTCTGATTTTTCCCGAGAAATTCGTTATAAATCGGGATAAAAGCCGATGTAACGGCTGTTCCAAGCGCAATATCAAAAAAGAGCAAAGGAATCCTGGAAGCGGTGGAAAACGCGATGGCCTCCACCGTTTCAGTTCCATACATACCGGCGAGTAAAATATCCCGCACCATGCCGCAAACTTTCGCTGTCAGCATGGACGCTGAAACCAGAACGGCCGTAAAAGCGGCATTCTTTTGGCTTAATTTCATCATTTAGGTATCCTTCAAATAGTCCTTAAACAGTTCTTCTAAAATTTCGTCCCGCTCCAGCCTGCTAATCAGGCTGCGCGCCCCATTGTGGCTCGTAATGTAGGACGGGTCGCCCGACATAATATAGCCTACAAGCTGGCTGATGGGATTATAACCTTTCACTTTGAGCGCCGCATATACAGTATCCAACGTTTCCCGTATCTGCTTTTTCTTGTCTGCACCGCCGTTAAAAATGACTGTTTCATTGAAATTCATGTGCCATCCCCTTCTTTCAGCTAAAACTTTACCGAAGCTGTGCGCCAAACTGTTTTTGCAGCTGTGCAACAGTCTTTTCGAACACGTGGTTGATTTCCTCGTCTGTGAGCGTGCGGTCTTCTGCACGGTAGGTAACCGAAAACGCAACGCTCTTTTTCCCTTCTTCAATCTGCGCGCCTTTGTAGACGTCAAACAGTTCAACCGTTTCAAATATGGCGCCCGCACATTTTGCAATCGCCTTTTCCACTTCCCCTACCCCAGTTTCATCCGAAAGCAGCAAAGCAATATCCCGCGTCACTGCCGGGAATTTGGGAAGCGGCCTATATTGAATATCAAATGCCGCTGCGCTTACCAGAGTGTTAAAATCCAGCTCTGCAGCGTATGCCTTTGTGCCAATGGAGAAATGATCCAGCACTTCCGGGTGCACCTCCCCTAACACGCCCAGCGGTTGTTTGCCAATCAAAACTTGTGCACACCGTCCGGGATGGAACGTGGGATTGGTCTTTACCGGGCAAAATTCATAATCGCGTATGTGAAGGGCGTCAAGGATGCTTTCCACCGCGCCCTTTAAATCATAAAAGTCAACATCCCCATACATCCCAAGCGAAACCTTTAGCAGCTCATCGGGTAGTTTCTGATTTTCCTTTGGAAAATATACATTTGCAATTTCATAAAACCGCGCACTGGCATTGCGCTGATTATAGTTAAATGCAATGGTTTGCAGCATGGACGCCAAAAGCGTAGTGCGCATCACCGAACAATCCCGCCCCAGCGGATTTGTGATGGTCACCATTGGCTGGTTTTGGGCGCCGCTGTTTAAAAGCGCAAGCACGTCGGGCGAAGTGAACGAGAAGTTCATAATTTCATACATTCCCTGTGCAATGAGCGCATCCTGCACCATATCCCGGATTTTTTGCGGTTTGGTCTTGATGCCTTGTGTAGTTTCACCGCGCAATGGTGCGGATTCAATGCGGTTATAGCCGTAAATCCGCGCTACTTCCTCTGCAATATCCGCTTCCCCGTCAATATCTGGACGGTACGACGGCACAATAACTTGATTGCCCTGTATGGAAAATCCAAAATTGGTAAGCGTACTCACCATAAAGGCCGGTGCAATGTCTGTGCCCAAAAAACGATTGATATAATCGGGCCGGAACGGCAAAACCTTGGGCGTATTGTCACTGTTATCCACGTCAATGATACCCGACACCACTTCGCCGGCACCTAACAGTTCTACCAGCTCACACGCGCGGTTGAGCGCAGGAAGCACATTTTGGGGATCTAACCCTTTTTCATAGCGTGCAGACGACTCGGTGCGCAATCCCAGCTTTTTGGCGGTTAGCCGCACGCTGGTGCCCAAAAAGGTGGCGCATTCAAATAAAATCGTCTTCGTGTCGGCCTCCACTTCTGTGTTTAAGCCGCCCATAACGCCCGCAATGCAAGCCGGTGCCTTTGCATCACAGATGAGCAGCATGGATTCATCCAATATACGTTCCTGCTCATCTAAGGTGGTCATCACTTCGCCTTTGTTTGCACGGCGCACCACAATCTCGCGGCCCTCTAACTTGTCGAGGTTAAACGCATGCATGGGCTGGCCGTATTCTAACAACACATAGTTTGTAATATCCACAATGTTATTGATGCTGCGGATGCCGCTTAAGCGCAGCCGGTCCTGCATCCACTTGGGGCTCTGGCCAATTTTGACATTTTTGATGACGCGCGCCGCATAGCGCAAACAATTTTCGCTGTCCTTTACCGTCACTTTTGCATAGTCGCAAACGCCGCCGCCTGCTTCCTTTACTACAGGTGTTTTTAAGCTGAACGGCCGGTCAAAGGTCACTGCCGTCTCCCGCGCCAATCCAATGACGCTAAAGCAGTCGGGCCGGTTGGGCGTAATTTCAAACTCCACTACATCTTCGTCTAAGCCAAACACATCTTTAATATCCGTTCCAACCGGATATTCTTGGTCCAAAATCAAAATGCCGTTTTCGTCCGCATAAGGCACGTCCTCTTTGGTCAGATTGAGCTCTCCCATAGAGCAGAGCATGCCGTTTGACTCCTCGCCCCGAAGCTTCCCCCTTTTGATAACGATGCCGCCGGGTAGATGCGCCCCCTGCAGCGCAACCGGGACAAATTCGCCTGTTTTAATATTTTCTGCCCCTGTTACAATTTGCAATACGCCGTCTCCCACATCCACCTTGCAGATGCTGAGCTTATCGGCATTTGGATGCTTGGTCACATCCAAAAGCTTGCCCACTACAACCCGGTCAATTTCATCTCCGCTATTTTCAATCCCCTCCACCTTTGAACCCGACATGGTCATTGCATGCGCATAGGTGTTCGCTGGAATGTCGTGTACGTCAACATAGTCGTTTAACCAACTGATTGGAAATTTCATCTCTTTTAAGTCCGCCTTTCTAACTAAAACTGTTTTAAAAACCGCAGGTCATTTTCATACAGCAGCCGCATATCGTCAATGCCATACGAGCGCATTGCAATGCGTTCAAGGCCGATGCCAAACGCAAATCCGCTGTATATTTCCGGGTCGATGCCGCAGTTTGCAAGCACCTTAGGGTGCACCATCCCGGCACCGAGGATTTCAATAAACCCCTCTTTTTTGCAAACCCGGCAACCCTTGCCGCCGCACACAAAGCAGGTAACGTCCACTTCTGCACTGGGCTCGGTAAACGGGAAATGATGCGGGCGGAACCGTACTTTTGCATCCTCGCCGTAAAGCTTTTGAATAAACAGTTCCAGCGTATCTTTTAAATTCCCCATGGTCACGCCCTTGTCCACCACCAGGCCTTCCAACTGATGGAATACCGGCGAATGTGTGGCGTCCACCGCGTCGGAACGGAATACGCGCCCCGGCGCAATTACGCGGATGGGCGGTTTGGTTTTTTCCATCACCCGCACCTGTACACAAGACGTTTGTGAACGCAAAATAACATCTTCGTTAATATAAAATGTGTCCTGCGTATCGCGCGACGGATGGTTTTTGGGAATATTGAGCGCCTCAAAGTTGTAGTAATCCAGCTCCACTTCAGGCCCCTCTGCAATAGAAAAGCCCATGCCCATAAAAATATCTTCCAGCTGGTTGCGCACCATAGTAAGCGGATGCCGTCCGCCCGCAGGACATTTACGCCCTGGCATAGTGACGTCAAGCACCTCGCGCTCTAGTTTCATTTTTAGCAGTTGTTTCGATAGGGCGTCCTTTTTTGCCGCCAGCTCCTCTTCAATAAAGGCGCGGACCTCATTTGCCAATTGTCCCATCGCCGGGCGTTCTTCCGGCGACACCTTGCCCAGCCCTTTTAAAACAGATGTAATTTCGCCCTTTTTGCCTAAAAATCGCACCCGAAAGCTCTCTAACGCATCCATATCGGCGATTTGGCCAAGCGAATTTATGGCATCCTGTTTGATTTTTTCGAGAAGTTGCTTCACAAAAACGATCTCCCTTCTGGTTGGTTCCACAAGCCCGCACAGCTTTGTACACGGTGCTTGATTTCTTTGTAGTATAACATATTCTACCTATTTATGCAAGCAAAACCTTTCATCTGCAAATAAAAATTCATTGAGCGAAAGCAAGAATTCTGCATGCTCAAATTGGCTAAGAATTTGTCCGCATGCATGTTTATGCTGCTCCAGCTTTTTGAGCGCCGCTTCCCGCCCCAAGAGATTTAAAAAGTTGGGTGACTGGCCGTCGCCGCCGTCCTGTTGTTCGTCTTCAATGTCATCCCGGATTTGAAAGGCCATGCCCAAGTGATAGGCATAGGTTTCCACTGCATGGACCGCCGCTTCATCACCCCCGGCACACAGCGCACCGCCCACTGCCGCCGCTTGAATGAGTGCGGTGGTTTTGTGGTCAATGAGCGTTTCGAGTATCGTTTGCGTAATGTTTTTTTTCTCCATCATCCGAATGTCCAGCGCCTGGCCGCCAATCATACCATGGATGCCGCTTTTTTTTGCAATATAGCGCATAGCGCGCACAGCTGGTTCGCCGTATGCCTGTGCGGCGTCTGCCATCACCTCAAACGCAAGGTTTTGCAGCGCATCGCCGCATAAAACCGCCATAGCCTCGCCATATTTCTTATGGCAGCTTGGTTTGCCGCGCCGAAAATCGTCATCATCCATACAGGGAAGGTCATCGTGCACCAAAGAATAGGCGTGAATCATCTCCACCGCCATGGCAAATTCCATGGCAGCGCCGCATTCTTTTTGAAAAAGCCCCGCACACTCCAGGCACAAAATGGAACGGATCCGCTTGCCGCCGTTTAAGACACTGTATGAAATCGCATCCAAAAGCGTGGGATCCACATCTTTTTGCCGGTGTAAATACGCATGGATATGCGCGTCAATTTGCGCAATTTTTTCTTGATATGCCTGCATAAATTCCATGTTACTGCTCCTTTGCCGTAAATGCTGCCTCTTCAACGCTGCCGTCCTCTTTTTCCACTAAAAGCTTGATTTTCTGCTCAGCGCTATCCAGTAGCTTTAAACATTCGTCAGTGAGCGCTACCCCCTGTTCAAACAGCGAAACGCATTCTTCTAACGCCACATCGCCCGCCTCCAGCTTGCCGATAATCGCTTCCAGCTTTGCAATATTTGTTTCAAATGTAGTTTTTGCCATGTTTTGTTCCTCCATTATGTTTACCATAATATGATTACGTCTATTTATCCACCTTGTCTACCGTACACTGTGCACTGCCCTCATAAAGCAAAATTGAAATTTTATCGCCAGCCTTGAGCGACTTTGCGCTTTTTAACGCCATGCCGTCCTTTTTCGCAATGGAATACCCGCGGCCAAGCACTGCCACTGGATTTAATGCAGAAAGCTTGGCCATCAAATTGGAAAACCGGTTTTTGTACGCATTTAAATTGGCCTTATATGCGTCGCCCATCGCTTTAATCAATTTATCAAGATACAGCGCACGATCCGAAAACAAGCTTTGCGAATCGGTAAACACACGGCTTTTTAAAAGCAAATCGAGCTGTTTGCGCTTTTTTTCATACAGCTTAGAAAGAAGCAGTGAAAGCCGGGCCCTGGTCTGGATAAGCATGTGCTTGAGCTCTGCCGCGCTGGGGGCTGCCAGCTCCGCCCCTGCCGAAGGGGTCGGCGCACGCAAATCCGCTACAAAATCGGCAATGGTAAAGTCGGTTTCGTGCCCCACCGCCGAGATGATAGGGATTTGAGAATCAAATATGGCCCGCGCCACCTTTTCTTCGTTAAATGCCCACAAATCTTCAATGGAACCGCCGCCGCGCCCCGCAATGATGACATCCACATTTTTTAGCCGGTTAAAGCATTTGATGCCTGCAACCACTGTGTCTGCCGCGCCATCCCCCTGCACCTGTGCGGGATAGATGAATACGTCCGCCGCCGTGTAACGCCTGCCCAAAATGTTTAAAATATCCCTGATTGCCGCGCCTGTGGGAGAAGTGATGACCCCTATGCGTGCAGGATACTTTGGAATGGGCTTTTTGTGCGATTCCTCAAATAGCCCCTCTTTAGAAAGTTTTTCCTTTAACTGTTCGTAGGCCAAATGCAGCTCGCCCATGCCGTCCGGCGCCATACTCTCTATGTAGAGCTGATACTGGCCGTCCCGCTCAAATACCGCCACGCGGCCGCATGCAATCACCTTCATGCCGTTGTCTACCGCAAATCGGAGTTTGGATGCGTTCCCCTTAAACATCACGGCTTTGATGAGGCTGGTGTCGTCTTTGAGGGTTAAATACATGTGCCCGGTGTAATGCTTTTTATAGTTGGAAATTTCGCCCTTGACCCACAACCGCTGCAAATGGATGTTATTGTCAAAATAGCGCTTTAAGTAATTGTTTAACTGGCTGACTGTTACAACCGCCATGTCTATTCTTTCTCCTTTATTAGATTTGCCAAAACACCGTTGACAAACGACGCTGCCTCTTCACCGCCATAGGTCTTGGCAAGCTCCACCGCCTCGTTGATGGCAACCTGATAGGGCACGTCGTCAATATACCGCATTTCAGACACCGCCAGCCGTAAAATTGCCGCCGTCACCTTGGGAAGCCGCTTGATGGTCCACGACCGAAGGGAGGATTCAATGGCGCCATCCACAGAGTCCTGATTGGAAAAGCACTTGTCAACCACGGTTTGAATATATTCCCGGTCGTTATCTGTCAAAGTTTCATCAAATTCCGCCGCCGCCAAACGCGATTTGTATTCGTTTTCATAAAAAGGGATTTCAAACACTAACTTAAATGCAAAATCCCGCGCCTTTTTCCTGCTCATAATCGGATTTCCTCCCAAACTTTGAAGTCATAGTACGATTATAATACAGAAACAAAAAAAAAGAAACCCTATTATGCAAATTTTATGCATAAATCGGGTTCTTTTTTGTTATTCTTCTAACGGTTCTTCCTCTTCGGCGTCGTCCGATTCATCTAAAACCGGCGTTTCCTTTGCCATTTCAATGCCTACGACATGAATGTTGACCTTGTTGACGTCAAGCCCGGTCATGGATTCAATTGACTTTTTAACATTCTCTTGAATTTCCCATGCCACTTCCGGAATGCGCACGCCGTATTCGATAATCACATTGATATCCAGCGTTACCTGCCGGTCGTTGACTACAACGCGCACACCCTTTGCTGCGCCCTTTTTGCCCAGCATTTTGTTGATTTCACCCGAAAGAGTACTGCCGCCAGCTGTGCACACACCCTTTACCTCGCTCACTGCGATACCCGCAATGGTTGCCACAACCTCTTCCGATATTTTAATGTTCCCGGTAGATTCCAAAACCTCATGCATTTCTTCCATACTAAAACGCTCCTTTTCCATTTCGATACACTCATAGATAGTATATCACGTTTTTTCCACAACTTCAACCATTGTGAACCATGTTTTAAATTTAATTTTTATCGCTGTTTTAGTATGCGGCAAAACCGGCAATTTTAGACAAGGCAAATTTTTATTCCACTTCGATAATTTTGACCTCTTTTGCGTCCACGTACTGTGCAACAATATCTTTGATACGTGCAGCCTCCGGTGCGGTGAGCTTTTGTGATTTGACAGTGACGGTTACCGTATCGCCATTGATGAAAACGACAGCGTCTTCAAACCCTTTTGACTTAATTAAGTTCTCAATATTTACCTCATTTTCCATATTTTGCGATACTTCAAAGATTTTGTCTTCTGCCTCCGCCTTTGCTTCTGCGGATGCTGCAGTGCTGTTAAAAGTCTCTTTTAAAAGTTCTATGGATTCCGACCGTGCTGTTTCGCGGCTTAGGCGGCATTCTGCAAAATAATCATTTTCTTCGGGCACGTCAGCATTTACCATTTTTGCCTGGCCAATGCTTGCGTCGTCCGTCGTCTGTTCCTGTTCCTGCTCCTGCACCGACGCAAGATAGTCGTCTAACTCGCCGTATGAATTGTCGTCATACCGCCAGTTTAAATATCCTGCCACGCAAATCATCACCGCCAACGCAACCAATACAATCTGTTTTTTTCTGCACAACATCATTTTTTAGCCTCCTTGTTTTTTTGAAGAACTTCTATTTTGTGAACCGGGACATCTAACACGGCAGCCACTGCCTTTTGGATGGATACGCGGACGCTGCTGTTTCCCGCCCCATCAGCCACTACCAAAACACCTCTGATTTTTGGCTCGGTCTCCTTTATGACAAATGGCGTCTGGCTATTTCCATCTTTTACCATCACTGTGGTCTCTTCACTGGATGATTCCACATCTCCCGTATCCGCCTGCACACCTCCGCTCGTCTCGCCCGTTTTTGACAGATTGGTTTTTTTATCTTGCGCAGGAATCTTTTCTGTACCGCTGTCGTACGTCACCATCACATCCACTTCCCCTGCACCCTGCACCTTGGATAAAATTTCAGAAAGCCGTGTTTCCAGTTCGTTTGCATCCGGCGCGGACGCATCGCTTTTTTCTGGTACGTTGACCGCCGTGTCTTTTTGGGGGTTGGAAAATAAAATATTTGCTGCAATTAAGAGAATGACTCCTATAATCAATATGATATACAAGTTGGTTTTATTCTTTGAAAAGGATAGATTCTTTAGATTTTCAAACAGGTTTTTCATTGGCCTTCTCCTTTGCACGTCACCGACACATTTAAAAGCTGATATTTGTCTTTCACATATGCCTCCACAGTATTTAAA